>NZ_JBVTQY010000023.1:0-72863 GCF_055755215.1 Planctobacterium sp. R6 | reverse complement strand
ACTATTATCGACAATTAGGCGAACATGCGGCAGCATAGCTCAAACAAATCCGCCTCCGAATTTACCGGGGCGATTCAGATTGAATAACATCGTTGATTTTGAGTAGACTTGCGGCTTGGGCTGTGACACTGGTGACTTTGGCCCCCTGTGCATGAGAGGTGATGGTTAGGCCGCTGCGGTCGGGCAGGTTTTTAAGGTGATGGCGTTGGTTTTCCTGGTAGTACAAGGTGTTTCTCTGAGCATCAATGATCAGGTTAAACCGAGATAGGACAGCGTTGCCAATTTTGCTCGTGTGTTGGTCCTCTGAAATCTTCTTTTCTGGCACTTCATTAAGCGGAGAGTTTATCAGCGGCCAGATAATGGCATGGTCGCCCAGGTAGGTTCTGTCCACTGGATACACTTCAAACTCCAGAACCCCTTCCATATCAAAATAAGGGGTGATGTAGGAATACAGTGGCGTTAATGCTTCTCCCAGTTTAGCTTTGCTTAGCAGAAAGTCTTGATTAAAGCCGGTATCTAAAGCGAACTCAAAGTATTGTGATTGTTTACCCAGTGTCAGGGGCATTTCGATAACAAATTGTTGCTTCACTGTTTTTAATGGCATTGTTGACCATTGTTCACTCTTTGACTTAATGCCTTTATCAAAAAGGTGTTGGGCGTGCAGGGTGATGCGCTGCGTATCGTAGTTAATTTCCAGGGTTTTGTGTTTAAACAAATCTTGCCCCACGATGCCAGCAATATAACTGTGGTAGCTTTTATGTGGACGCTTACTATCGCTCGTATCTATAGAGATCGTTAGGTCAGCAATCTCAATGTAAACCACCTCCTGGTCTGATACTGGATTGTGATCGCTGTTAAGCAATTGAGTTTGGTGTGCGCTGGTATCCAGTATGAATTCCATGGATTTGCCGTTAACCGTTACAGGTAGAAGAATGTGGTTGTTGAGTAAGCGAAAGGGGATGTCGATGGACTTTTGGCTACTTAACAGTGCACAGCCATTCAACAGCAACAGGGGAACAGTAAATATCGTTCTCATTCAAGGCTCACTATTATTATTGTTACCGGTAAGAACGGCCTAATGTAGCAAAAGGGGTTAAATGAGGTGTAAATATTTTTCTGTTATAGTTAGAAAAGAGTCATAAAAAGTAGTCAGAGTCTCTGAAAGAATTTTTTGTACACAATCTCAAATACTCTGACCCCTTAATAAAGCGGGAAATTAGTTCATCACCTTATCTAAAATCGCCATGATCTTCTCAGCCACCACTTTACTGGACTGGTGGTTGGTGCCGGTGACTACGCGACCATCTACCTCAACATAGGCCTCACTGCGGCCACCGTAACGGAAGTCACCACCTCTGGCTTCGATGGTTTTTTCGATAGAGAAAGGGAACTTCTGATAGTAGGCTGCGCTGAGTTTTTCGAATTCGTCCGGATAACCGCTAATGCGTTTGCCTTTAACCAGATAGCTGCCATCATCCAGCTTTAAATTAACAATGCCTGCGGTGCCATGACATACCGAAGAAACTATGCCGTTGTGTTTTTGGTAAATGGCCATGGAGATATCCTGCAAGGTTTGGTTTTCTGCCACTTCGTACATGGCATTTCCACCGCCCACATAATGTACCGCGCTATAGTTTTCAGGTTTGATATCTGCTGGGTGTTTGGTATTGGCCAGGGCATACATAAAGTCCTGATCATAGATGTAGTGTTTGTGTAGTTCATCGGAAGTATTGATATAGGACAAGGGTATCGCACCCCCCTGTGTACTAACAAAATCAACATTGTAACCACCTTGCTCAAAAGTATGGTAAGCGTTTACTAACTCTGAGAAGCTGACACCGGTTGCGAGGTCGGAATCGCCATGAAAATCGGCACTGGAAACAATAAACAGAATGCGTTTTCCGTTGCGTGTTTCGTCAGTTCGGGTCGCGGCTTTGCTGATAATTTGCCATTGATTATCCAGTTTACGCAGCAGGAACATATCGATCATGCGCAAGTTTCGCTCGGGATAGAGTATTTCTGCTTTTGCGGTGGCAATATTACCGACGATATCTATCGCAAGTATTTCGCCAATGCGGCCATTGTACTGACCTTGATTTTCCCCCTTAAACCACTGGATATATTCTTTTGCCGGTACAATCCAGTTGGGTATGTCTGCTTTCTCCAGATAGAGGTTAGCGTCTTTGTTAAAAGCCTGGGCGATAACCTCCGGTTGATTGAATGATGTGCCCTGAAAATAATTGTTTAGGGTAATGGTAATACGTTCAGTTTCTGAGGCTGTGTCAACATTTCCAGAACCCGTCGCCTGAGCATTCAGACAAAAAATAAATATAAAGTTGAGCGTGAGTAAAAGTTTCGTTGGCATAAAACACCTTTGCAATATTCAATTAAAACCAGGGTGCCGATGCTATGACAACGGAGTGCAGAATACGCCTGAGGCTATAAATTAGTATTACGGGTTTATAAATCCGGAGACTTCGTTGGATGTGAAAATAACAAAATGGGGTTCAGTTAGGTTGAGTTGTCGTAATGTTAGGGAGGTTCCTCTGGCGAAATTTGGCCGGAGTGGTGTGCTCCTGACGTCTGAAGGCGCTATAGAACGTAGATTGTGCATTAAATCCGGAAAGCTCTGCCACTGATTCAAGGCTTAGTGGCGGAATCTGCAATAGCAATCGTTTTGCTTCTTCGATGCGATACTGGTTAATAAAATGCGTAAAGGAGCTGTTGAGGTTGTCGTTCAACAACTGAGAAAGTTGCTGCACACTGATTTTCAATTCTTTAGCTAACTGTGGCAACGTCAGGTTGGCATCGATGTAACGCTTTTCGGTTTCCAGTAGTTTAGTGAGCTGTTTGACCAGGTGATCCGCCACAGGTTGATGAATTTTCTTGTTTTGATAGCGTGGCAATTGTCCTCTGCGCTCATAGATCGCTAAGAGGATGCTGAAATACAGCAAAAAAGAAAAGGATAATGCGCCCACAATGTAACTGGTGTAACTGGATGTGAAATAAGCCAACCAGATACAAAAGGTACCCGTCCAGGCTGTAGCCAGAATATTACTGTTCTGCCTTGCCTTAAGGTTGGCACTTTGACTATGGCGCCTGAAGCTCGTTTTGATGGCTGGCAAGGCCAACGGTAAACTCAGCAACAGGTATATTAACCAACTGTAGTTGATGATCTGGTACATCAAACGGTTAAATTCGGGAGTATTACTGCCATAGGGGAACACCAGGCCTGCAATCAGTAAGATGGCGAGCAGCGCTGCGCTGTGCCAACGCCAGGCCAATGGCGCCCGGTTAAGCTGAGAGCTTGCGGTCCGACAATAAAAGTACAAACAGGGGCCTATCAAGAAACAGGCCGATAAGCCCACTTGCCGGTAAATATCAGCCAGATCGGTAGAGAAGAATAAAAACACGGATTTACCGATACGTACACTGATCATAAGCAGTAATAACGCCAGAAAACGGCTGGCCAGACTGGCTGGCTTGCGGGTAAATAACCATGCAGAGACTAGCAGACCGTTGAAGGCGCCAAGCAGGCTAAAGAAAAAAAGTAACTGAGAGGAAATCGTCACATCGGGAGTCATTTTGTTAACGGGTAGCCCATGCTACCGTTTCCCGTTAGAAAGGGGAATTTGTGGATACGGAATTTTACATTTCTTGGTGTTATTTGATTCTGCCAGTCAGGCTCGTTATTTGCCTTTGTTGTTTGTCGGTTGACTATTAATTATCTGCTCAGCAGATAACAACTGGTACTGGTTTTTCAGTAAGCTAATTTGCTCAGGATTCGCTGCAATAAACCGGTTTAATTGTTCCAGTATATCCGGGTGACGATAGGAGGACATTTTAAACCCCACAATATCGTAGGGTAGTTCGGGATCCATCGTCAGATTGTGAAATTTTTTGTGGCGTTTTATCAAATGGCTGGCAACATGATATTCGATATCCGCTCCACTGACTCTGCCCAGTGCTACCATCTCAAGTGCCTGCATAGCATTGCCCACTTCAACCAGTTTAACCTCTTTATTGCTGATCAATGTCAGCCATTTGATGGGTGAAAAACCAAATGGAACCACCAGAGAGTTGAATCCTGACAATCCCTTACCTATGTCACTTTTTCTGACAATAGTACTGCCGGTTGCTTCGGCTATTGTGGTGCTGAAGTGCTTTTTTAACGATGGGTCATTGGGCAATTTCTTCCAGTTAGGATTGTCGGGATAAGCAAAGTCTACAATACCCTGTTCCAGTGCCAGATGCAGGCGTTTATTGGGTAAGGCGACGTATTGAATCTCGAGGTTGTGCTGGGCGGCGAATTGCGCCAGCAAAGCGGCTACATAGCTGTCCCGTGATTTGACAAAATCATAGTGGGGAAAGTAGACAATATTTTCCGTGCCAACTATGTAGGTTGTTTTGTGTTGAGCCCCCGTTGCAGTTGAGAAAAGGACTGCAAATAGCAACATTAATCGCAGAATGATAATCACACCCGAGCTGGCAACTGCTGTATTCTCAGATTATGGGGCCTCAACCGCTTCCGGGCAAGGCTTCACCGGATTATAAATCCCGGTGATCTTTGCGTTTCGCCACCCTGTTCAGTTGCTTTTGAGCGGCACCTCTCATGTGGGCTGGCCTGACTTCAGATATTTGTCCTGTGGTTTTGCTATAGTGTTTTGCGCCTGTCACTTCACTTGAGTCTGGCGCTAAATGCAATTCAGTGACACTGCCACTTCGGTGTCTCATGGTGAGACCATCTGCATCACCTTGCCTGGTTTTTAACAACACTTCCCGGGTTTTTGCCGTTCTGAGATCCCGGGCGCCATCCGCGGTTGCAATTGACATAAATTCATCAGCTTTAACCCGTTCGCCTTTTTTGAAAGACTTTTGTACACGGCGATGGTCCGTGGCTGCTGGAGCTGCCACTGGGGAAGCTGAAGGAGAAGGGCGTGAAACTGCCGGAGAGGCTGCTGCAGGAGATGGACGAGATTGTGCCACAGCGGCACTGGTGGCTGTCCGTTGGGCAGCAGGGGAGGTGTCAGGTCTGCCAATAACTGCTCCACTGTGGCTTCTGCTGGCCACAGGACTCTCTTGTAATCTCGACGTGGCTAAAGCGGGTGGGGCTGCTGGCCTTGTCGATGCCTGACGGCTTTGAGTGGCATTGCTTGCAGTTGGAGAGGGGCCGTGAGAAGTCGCAGCTGGTGTTTCAGCTTTTCGGCCTAAAAAGCTTCTGATTTTGTTAAACATAATACAGCCAACCCCTTAGTTTTGGTCAATTATTAAACTAGCAGAGGTTTGCTGTATTCACAATGTATTTCAATACATTTGGCTTGACGCTGTAATGCGGATTTACCCAGCCAATGAAGCCACTAGTAATCCTAATGGTGTGCCGACAATGTAACCAGCCACACCCGCTAAGATACCCGGCGTGGCCAATGCTGGCCAGCCTCTGGCCATCGCCAGTGCGGGAGCCGTGGTTGCACCCAGGATTGAGGCGTTGGAGGCAATGATGAGTTCAGGTAGAGATAGTCTGAATAAGCTTTCATTGTTGTTACTAAACTTTTTGCTTAAATGAGAAATAACTGCGCCCAGTCCGAATACCACCAAACCATGAATACTCAGTAATATGATCACAAAGGCCAGAAGAATTGGCGCTACGCTGAGTAACTTCACTACATCGGCACCGGCAGCAATGGCGGCAAAAAATACAAAGGCTAAAACGATACCTATGGTTTCACCACCTTGCAGTTTATGCATCGCTTTAGGGGCAACAGTAGCGGGCAAAATAGAGAACAGGGTGATAAACACATAACGCAGACGATCAATTTCATAGCCTGGGAACTGACTTTCTAACAGCATCACGGTGGCGTCTGATAAGGCCACCACCGACAGGGCAAAGGTTAATGCCGCCGCTAAGCTAAAGCCCGTTACTTTTTGGCTGCTTTGTGAGTAAGGGCGGGTTTCTTCCAACTCATGCTGTCGTACCGCATATTTTTCCATTAACCATTTTGAAGCGGGCATAATGGCTAAAATCGCCAAAAACAATGCACTCATCAGGTTGTCTACCGCTGTCGCGGCGGAAATAATGTTGGCATCATCAAAACCGGTAGACTGGATAACTGCTGCGTAGTTGACAGAACCTCCGGTGTAGGTAGCGGTAAAAATACCCGCTAAGTCAGCTTCCCGAGCGCCCAAGTCCAGCAGGTTAATACCGATAATAGCGCCTGCGGCTGAGCCGAGGCAGGCCAGAATAAACCCTAATCCTACGCGTCCGCTTTCCATGATAATGCGCTTAACATTGGCATTAATAAGGAACAAGGGGATTAACGCAGGCACCAGAAAGCGAAACACAAAGCTGTAGGCGTCAGCGCTTTTAGGGATGATGTTCAGGTTGGAGGCAATAATCGCCGCCAAAATAGCCCATACCGTACCTGTTACCAGTTTGCCCCAATGCTGTTTTTCAGCCCAAAAACCAAAAAATGCGATGGCGAAAAGCGCGGCTAACACAGCGAAATGGTGATCAGCGGGGATTAGACTTGAGTTCATTTTGTTTTTATTCTAAAACTGCAATTAGGGTATTAAGCCATTTCACGACCGGTTTTACCAGAAATCGACAAGAATTAATGGAAATAAGTTAGTGTCTCAGTCAAATTCAACTCCGCGCAACTCACCTTCAAATGACCGCCCGGTAGCGGTACAAGTGGAAAAGGGCAAGACCTATCTTTGGTGCTCTTGCGGAAAAACCGCCACAGTCCCTTTCTGCGATGGCACACATCAGGGAACCCGGTATCAGCCTTTTAAATATGTCGCTACAGAAACAAAAACGGAACACTTTTGCGGTTGTTCAGGTACCGGCAACAAGCCTTTCTGTGATGGTACTCATCAGTTTAAATTTGGTGGGGGCAGAGAGGATTATTATCGACGTTATGATTAGATTGCTCTGTTGCTATACCGCTGAATATGCAGAGAAACTTGCATTAAATCGGTGAAAATCTATACTTCCGCTTTTGTGTTTTTAATATTCCTCGATAGAAATTATAAGGACGTAATCTGATGACCAAAGGCTTGCTTCGCCACTTCCTTTTTATTGCTACGGCATTTTATGCAACCACTTCGAATGCGACTGACCTGGATTTTGACGGGGACGGTAAAGCGGATGTCGCAGTCAGAAGAGCCAGCAACTATTTTCAGTACATTCAAAATAGTGGAGATGGGGAGTTACAACGGCTTCAATTCGGTAAACACGAGAATGATATTCCTGTTAACGGCGATTTTGATGGTGACGGTATCGCTGATGTTGCAGTCAGACGCCCTTCTAACTTTTACTGGTACATAAAAAATAGTTCTGACGGTGAGTTACAGCGAGTTCAATTTGGTAAAAACGCCGATGACATTCCGGTTCCCGCGGATTATGACGGCGATGGCATCACAGATATCGCGGTCAGAAGACCATCCAATCAGATGTGGTATATCCTGAACAGCTCCGATGGTGAGATTCAACGAATTAATTTTGGCAAACAATCTGAAGATATCCCGGTTCCGGCTGATTATGATGGTGACGGTAAAGCTGATGTGGCAGTTCGCCGAGCTTCCAATCAAATGTGGTATATCCTGAATAGCTCCGATGGTGAGATCCAACGGTTTAATTTTGGCAAACAGGTGGAAGATATTCCGGTGCCAGCGGATTACGATGGAGATGGCAAAGCCGATGTGGCGGTGCGTCGTCCTTCTAATCAATACTGGTATGTGCTAAACAGCAGCGATCAAAGTATCAGCCGCTATCACTTTGGTAAACAAAGCACTGATATTCCTGTTGTGGCGGATTATGACGGTGATGGAAAAGCTGATATCGCGGTCAGGAGAGCCTCAAACCAGTATCAATACATATTGCGCAGTTCTGATGGAGTGACAGAGCGCCATCACTTTGGCAAACAGGATACCGATATCCCGTTAGCATCACCTATCGCAACCAGAATGGCAATGGTTGCACCAGTCACAATGCCGGAGGAGTATGATCCTTCCATTGAGACCGAAACATCCTTGTTTGTTTATGAGAACTCATTAGTGGTGCTTGAAGCTTCCGCTCAAGATCCCGAGGGTGAATCCATCAGCTATTTGTGGCAACAAATGTCTGGTACAACTGTTGCCTTATTTGAGCCGGAATCGCCGCGAATTCAAATAAATGCTCCCGATCTTGACGTATCAGAAACACTGACATTCAGAATCACTGTCAGTAACCAGAGTGGTAATAGCGCCTACCAGGATGTTGCTGTTTCAGTTCTGGCGAGTCAAAACGATATTTATCTGGATGCCGGCGATGACGTCACGGTAACAGAAGATGAGACGGCCTTACTAGATGCAACCCTGGTGGATGCTGACAATGTATTTACTTCAGTTCGCTGGAGTACGTTCACTGAAAGTGGTGTTTATTTTGAGACCCCTGAACTCTTGTCTACCAACGTTACTTTTGATGCTATAGAAGAAGATTTATTGCATGAAGTTCTGGTAACTGTAGAGGATGCCAATGGCTATAGTTTGACGGATAAGTTAACACTATATGTATTGAATAACGATGAAGATGGACCTGATGAGCCTACCGATCCAGGTAGTGAATGGGAGATTAACGTTACAGCTCCGGACGATGTTGAGCTTTACGAAGGAGATTCCTTGCAATTAACAGCCACAGCGGTGGATCCTGATAATCGATTAAACCAGGTGAGCTGGAGCCAGTTGTCTGGCGTTTCATTAGAACTTTCAGACACTGATCTTTTCACCGTAACCGTGGTTGCTCCAGAAGTTGATGCGAGTGAAGATGCAGTATTGCAAGTGCAGGTTACTGATGCTGACGGCAACACCGCTTCAGATACAATTACGGTCAGAGTTATTAATCTATCTTCGGAAGTTGTGTTTAATCTGCAGTGCCAGGCACCTGAGCCATTAACTTTAGAAGTCAATGTTAACCAGTTCACTTATACCACTGAATCGGCATCTAATTTTTCTGCGCTGGGCCTGGCGGACCAATACCTGTATGCCGGTGATTTAAACGATGATCAACTGACCGATTTGCTGGTAGGTGGTGAAGACAATAACTCACTGGAACCATCGGCGCTGATTTTCCTGCAAAGCAATGGTGATGGTAGCTTCACTGATGTCACCTCTAATTACCTTGATACTGAAGTCAGTATCCATGCTCCAAAGGCGGCTACAGCAGACTTTAATGGCGATGGCATGGTGGACTTTGTCATTATGGATGGAGGTAACCTGGATCGCGGACAAGCACCAAGCGGTGGTTATTACGGCGAGTCCCCGGTTGTGCTGATGAGCAATGAGGAAGGCAAGTACGCGGTTTCCACCCAGTTGGCAGAAGCCTATCTGGCATCAACCGGCAATGATCATATTCACAGTAAAGGCGTTACCTGGGGTGATATTGACGGCGATGATGATATTGATGTCTTTGTTGAAAGTGGCGGTGGTTACAACAACATCGTGGGGCACTTTCTCATAAATGATGGCAGTGGCAATTTCAGCGTAGATTACGATAATCGAATCGCCACAGAGATTCTTCACGGAGGTGAGCAGTATCAATATTACTGGCGATACATTTATCACAAACTGGAAGATATGAATGGCGATGGTTTTCCTGATTTGGTCATGGGACGGTTAAAACGCATCGATAATAATCAGGAATTCAATTTTAATAAAATAGCCTACAACAATGGTTCTGGATATTTCAGAAAACAGGACGTGCATCACTTGCCTGGCGTCGAGTGGAACGATGACTACACCTATGTGAAGTCTTTGGTTGTAGGCGATCTCAACGGTGACGGTGCTAAAGATCTGGTGCTGGCACATGAGCGTGGCAATACTAACGCTGATCCGTCTGCGGGTAACACCGGCAGGTATTTACAAGCACTTATCAGTGATTGTAATGGTGAATTTACCGATGAAACCGATACCTATTTTGCTGATCAGTCTTTAACCACCGAAATCTATTCTTTTTATGGTCGCAATATCAATATGCCCTTGCCAATGATATTTGCGGATATGAATAACGACGGTCTGAAAGATTTGATAATGGCTGGTTCTGCCTATATTGATGAGAACTCGCCGTACCTTTATATCAGAAAGGCCGACAGAACTTTTGAAGTACAGGACCCTACTTTGTTACAACCACAAAGATACTGGGGCGAGAAGGCTTATCCTATTGATTTGAATGGTGATGGCTTGCTGGACATGGTGCACTCAGATTATACGCCAGGTCCTGATGGTGTATACAACACCGGTGATGAAAACTCTGAGTTGATCACCACAATTACCAGTAGTACAAACTAAAAGGGAAAGACCAGGTCTTTCCCTCTATATTAAGTTTTCGAATTGGGAAAGGTGCTATTCAACCCCTGAAATTATCTGCACCTGGGCGATATCGGTATCGCCCTTAAGTACTTTGTACAGGCCGTCCTGAACCAGGGTTCGCATGCCGTCTGTGGTGGCTTGTTTCGCCATGGCTGAAACCGATGCTTCTTTATACACGAGAGCTCGTAATTCCGGAGTCATGGTGAGCAATTCATGCACGCCGGTACGGCCCTTATAACCGGTTCCACCGCATTCTTCGCAGCCTTTACCGCGGTGTAACTTTAATGGTTCTTTAAAGCCAATCTCTTCGAGTTTATCTTCGCCATATTGACGTTTTACAAATCCCACTTCCGCGTCGGTGGCCGGATATTCCTCTTTACAGTTCTTGCATAGGGTTCTGATTAGACGCTGCGCTAAGATACCGACACAGGCATCAGAGAAGTTAACCGGATCCAGGCCGAGATCTAATAAACGGGTAATGGTTTCCGGTGCGGAGTTGGTATGCAGTGTGGATAATACGAGGTGACCGGTCAGCGAAGCTTCGATACCGGCATGGGCGGTTTCTTTGTCCCGCATTTCACCAATCAGAATAATATCAGGATCGGCCCGTAAAAAAGCTCTCAAGGCGTTGGCAAAGGTAAAGCCAATTTTGGGGCTCACCTGAACTTGCTGCAAACCTGGTTGGGTGATTTCTACCGGATCTTCGGCCGTCCAGATCTTTTTCTCTGGGGTGTTTAAATGGCCTAATATGGCATGCAACGTTGTGGTTTTACCTGAACCTGTCGGACCCACAACCAGCAAAATGCCATGCGGCTTAACTATCATGGTTTTGAGCATGTCGGTATTGCGCGGACTCAGATTCATCTTATCCATCGGCATAGCGCCACCGGCCGCCAGGATACGCATAACCACGCCTTCACCCGCTACAGTGGGAATGGTGGCAACACGTACTTCGACCGGTTTGCCCTGCATTCGGAAGGCCAGTTTTCCATCCTGAGGAACGCGTTTTTCAGCAATATTGAGATTGGCCATAATTTTGATGCGCGCTATCACGGCACTGTGGTGGGATGCCGGTAACTGAGTGATATCGCGGCACACACCATCAACACGCATTCTGACGCGGGTGGGTCCGCCTTTTTCGGCATCTATGTGTATATCTGAGGCGTTAATACGTTTGGCATCATGCAAGATACGACTCACCAGGCGTACCACTGCGGGAGCATCGTCAGATAATTCATCCACCAGTTCTTCATGTTCATCGGAGCTGGTGCTGATCTCATCGAGAATTTCGTCCATCTCGCCGGGACCCTTGCTGTCACCGCCGGTGGCCTCACCGAGGTATTGCAGCACGGTATTGGGTAGCCCCACCGAGATTTCGTAATGCTCTATACCTAATGCCGATTCCACTTCCATCAACAACGCGGCATTATTGGGTTCAGCCATGATAACAATCGGGTTTTCTCTGGTATCGGCAATCACGGCCACCAGATTGCGTTTCAGGTAGGAAACATTTAACCGGCTTTCGTTCTGGAAGAGATGATATTTATCAGGCAAATAGTCCAGCCAGGGCACCTGATAGTGAATCGACAGCGCCTGGCCTATTTCGTTTTCCGGGATGCGATGTTCTGAAGTTAATCGCTGAATCAGATGTTTTTGGTCCTTACAACTTTCAATCAGCGGGTCCAGTACAGATTCCTGAATCAATCCTCTGTGTACCAGGTATTGGAAAGGTTGTTTTGTGCCTCCTAACTCAAACCGGAATTTGTTGCCCAGCATATCTGCAAGGCCTTTACCCAGGCGCAAATCAGCGTCGTTAAAATCGCCGCGCTGTTTGTTGATCACCTGCATCACCCCGAGTATGACACCGGCATTCATGATCGGTACACATAAAATGCTTTTCGTTTTAAACGAGCTGGACTTATCGAATTTGTCTGCGAATTTAAGGCGAGGGTGAATGTCTCTGAGCTCTTCGGCGTTGTATGGGTCGTTAATGATTAAGGGTAACTGGCTTAGTGCAACATAACCCGCAATTGATTGCGGACTGATAGCTACTTTGATTTCGCGAATTTCATTGCCGGTTTTAAATCGGGCGACCAGATCCTGATGCTGACGGCGGCGCTGAAAGATACTCATGCGCTCGGCCCCAAACAACTTAAGGATGATGGGCTCTAACTTCTGATAGGCATCCATCAACGTTTCGTGTTGTTCAAGGTAACCGTCGATTTTTTTCAGAAGATCATCTTGTCGAACCTGGTCATTAATCATTCTGTAAATGCATTCCTCTGTTGTTAGTTTTATTTCATGAGCAATAACACTGTTAACTATAGCTGAGCTTACTACTTTCATGACGATTCCTTGTCAAAAGTTATTCCGATTGCTCAGTTTATCGTCAATGCGCAACGTGCAAAACTGTACTTCGGTACAGGTTGCTTATCAAAGCGCGAAGTGAGTATTCATTTCTTCATATTTCGTAACTGTCACTATGACACAGGTTTAAGTTACAGGACAAAACTAATCATGCTCGACGGCGTTGAGGAATACGGTGAGTATTTGTAAGTGGCATCAAGTTACAGGTTAAAGTCTAATCTTCGGCAGACTTTCTGAGAAACTGAGCGTCTTGCCAGGACCAGATGCGTTCCGGAGATTTGCTTATATCTGTTGGGCTGGTATTCCATAAATAAACGTCTTTGTGCCAGGCTCCTCGGAAATTAATCAACACTGATGCAATTCCAAGTAAATAAAAAAGCACAAATGCTGGTTTCAAAAAACGTTCAGACTGCAGGATGTGTTTCATTGGGAAAATCAAAAAATAAAACAGAAAGGGTAAAACGTCAGAAAAAAATCTTGGGCCATAAGCATGCCCACCCCACCAATGAGGAAAGCTGGAAATAACTATCCAGTGGCAAACAATGATCAGCGCGAAGTAGCCATCTAAACTGCGTTTGTCAAACCTTGAACGGCACAGCAAATGATATAAAGCCACACAAAGAAAAGGGCTGTAAATCAAAAGCCCTCTGGCCGGGCTTATCAGGTTTCCAGCCATTGCCTCCACAAAGTGTTCGCTGGCAAACACTCTGCCGGAGTTGTAATAGCCTGGCAATAGTGAATCAAAGCTCAGGTAATTGAAAATAAAAAAACACAGGGCGAATGGCACTGCAACGGCGATAAAGCGAAAAAACTCCGAGCGATGATTTAGGCCTATGTACAGCATAAAAAAGACAATGGGGATCGCATTGGTGGGGCGGACGATAAATGCCAGAGCGAGTGGTATCGCTATAAATTTGACGAGTTTTACATTGTTTTTAGCTTGAATAAGCAGGTACAGGCTTATGGCTAACAATAACATAGAAGGCCCATGTTGCCACAAGGCTCTGCTCGTTGTGGACCAGGCTGCGGTTCCAAACGCAAATAATGTGGCAAACATCAAGGAACCTGACAAGGTTAAATAATGTCTCGCGATCAGATACATAAAAACACAGCATAGAGCAGTAAAAAAACTGGCAATTACCTTTTCTATTAGTGGATGGATATGAATCAACGTCGGATTGTCAGTCTCTATTCCTCGGGCTGCCAAAATTTCGATTGCACTGTTTTTGGCCATTTCTGAGTGGCGCATTGTCCAGCTAAAAATTTCGTCAGCAATCACCACGAATGGCATTGACAACAATGAGGTTCCCACCGGGAAAATAGAGTAATAACTGTGGTTTATTTTCTCTATTGCGTAGTGGTTTTGCGTTTCTAGTAGGGACTGGTATTCGTTCAGGTTTGCATTGCCCTCATGCCAAAGACTCAGGCTGGTGTGCACACTCCACCTCGAGTCAAAGGACGTCATAATCGGAGAGCAAAGATAAACAGCAAATATCACCAAAAAAATCATGATCAGAGGGCTCTTTTTCACCGGCACTCTGGTAGCTGGCTCAACCTTTGAGGGTTCTTTTATGAATTGCAATGCACTATCTCTTGAGTTGTAACGCGAATATTCTAGTGTTTTGGCGCACATCAAAACAAGCAAAAACTGTACTTCGGTACAGGTTACATACCAGCAACAACGAAATAGAATGACGGATTGAGTAGCAGAGTAAACGATATTATTGGGGGAGTAAATCCATGATCAAGAGACCAGCGATAAAGGATCAGTACGTGGAAATTATCATTTATATCGCATTTGGTGCATGTACATTGGCATTGCTGGCAAGTTCACTTGATTACTTCACTGATAAGTCTGAACCGGAATTCTGGGAGGTGGTGCCCTGGTATATACCGATATTCTGCCTGACCTTATTTTGGGAGGTATTGTTTATTCAGAGACGAAAAGGGCAGGCAGGCGGTAACTGAAAAAACGATAGATGTATATTTATTGCGGTTCTTCGCAATGGTAGGGGCATTGTTAGGTTTTTAAGCAAAATATGCTTACCCCCGTCATTTTTGTGGGGAGCGCAATAATTATACTGTTTGTGTATTTAGCGAGTGTTGCCGGGCATCGAGGACCAAATCGATGACCAAAAAGTTACATTAGGTATTTGAGCGGCATTGGATTAGTGGTAGGAGCCACGGCGACCGAGTCTCCCCGGGAGACTGCGTTATATTGTAGTATCGGCCCTTTTTGTGGTGGTTTAAATTTAAATCATTTCTTTTACCTTGGAGAATATATCTAGCGCTAGCATTGGTAATACTACAGGTTCATTCTACGTAAGTGTTAACCGGACAACTCGGCCATAATCATGGAAAGCATCCGAAAGTACCGGTGCGTAATATTACGTTTTCTTCCCCGTATACCCCGCAAACATTAACCGCTTCCCAGCCCTGTAACGTCTATGCATATCCCTAAAGCAAAGAAAATATGCGGGGCGGTGAAAACCTGTACTTTGGTACAGGTTACAAACAGAAAAATATTTGCCATCATGGTGTTGTGTCAATGGTTGACACAAACATTAAATAAACAGTCCAACGCAGCGACGTTGGCAAGGAGATGGAATATGAATGAATTAACGTTTGATGAAATTAATGAAGTGAATGGTGGGGTTTTGCCTTTCGTTATCGGAGTGCTGGCAACAGATGCTTTTGCGATAGGTTTTACTGCCGGGGCTATTACTGGTTATGCAACGGTTAAGAGTTTGTTCAAATAAGAGGGAGTTAATGGTGAAAGAGCTTAGTTTTAATGAAATTTCTGAAGTTAATGGTGGTGTTATTCCTCTGGTAGCAGGAGCGATTACGATTGGTAAGGCTTTTTCCGCCGGCTTTGGATTCGGTGTTGCAGTTGGTTCAATTACAGCCTGGATATCTTAGGGTAAAAAAGCACCGGTCAGGCTCTGGCCGGTGAATATAGTTGATAATGAATTATTTTACTAAGGTGAAAAAATGAGCGAACAAGCAGTTGTACTTCGCGCTTTATTCAAGCTTTGTGCAGTTTTACTATTGATGTTTTCTATCGTTACATCATTGTATTGGGGAAAGCACCTGGTTGCTTGTGCTTTAGGAATACTGAGCATTTATATGATGTTATTAGCCTGGCGGAAGATAAAAAAGAGCATTGTTTTGTATCTCATATGCCTGGCATCTGTGTCTTGTTCTCTGGTATTCAGTTATGGTTTAAGTGAGCCTTTACTGGTTACGATTCTGTTATTTTGTGGTGGGATGCTTTACGTTTATTTTTGGCTTGTGAAAGACTAAATAATAAATTACCAGTGGTAAATTTATTTCGTCGACAATCATACTGCCCATTGTACTTATGTGTTGACCAGGCAATACGGCCAATTCGTTTGTAAGCTTAAATGTTCATTTATTAAAGAACGGCCTGTTAAACAATATACAACCTATCAGAAAGCAAAAAACATCGTGAATATGAACTACAAATCCTTTTTTGAAATGTCATGCATTGTTGAAGGGGCCGCTCTAGCCATTTTCCTCGGGTATGAGATGTATGCTGTTCCAGCTGTAATATTGGCGAAATGGGGATTATTTGCCACTGCTTTGGCGTTCAAAGCCATTCTAAAAAATGTTCAAGATAATTCATAATCATTCCTGGCTGCTTGTATTGCGTATCAAGTATTCCTGGTTCAGCAAACACTATTATAGTTAATACAAGGGACCGTCATTAAGGTTGGGTATTCGTGTCTATCGAACCCATATCAGAAAGGTTAGTGGTTTAATTTGTCTGTGACCTAAAAATACCAGAGTGAAAAATAGGCAGTCCGTCAAGGATTGCCTTCTTAGGAGATAGAAAATGAAAGCGAAATTTATTCAGTATAGTATTTTAGGGCTGGCAATTATGAATCTGCTTTCCCTTTTGTATAAAATGTTTTTTGTGGATGGCATTTCATTTGAACTGGCAGAGTTTCAAAATTTTCTGCTGTTATGGATTTTGGCAGAGCTGTTAGAGCAACGAAATAAAGCGGCAAATAGTAATGCTGTGGAAGAGCAACAAGTTCAGCCATAATAGTAGCCTTATATTGCAAATAACCCTTGCACAAATATTAAACATGCGTATAATGCGCGCCCACTGAGTTCATAGAACCAGTCCCTGAATGCATTATTTATAAGGCTTTTGGGAACTAACAGGGCCTCAATTGGAGGTCATCGTTATATAGGCACCCCTCCCCCAATAATAGGGCGGTAGGAGTGTATTTTTTTGTTCTTTATCGTTTGGAGCTTTGGTCGATGGCTAATCAAAGAATTCGTATTCGCTTAAAAGCGTTTGATCATAAATTAATTGATCAGTCTACAGCGGAAATTGTAGACACCGCCAAACGTACTGGTGCGCAAGTAAGTGGTCCTATCCCACTTCCTACTCGCAAAGAGCGTTACACCATTCTTATTTCACCTCACGTAAACAAAGATGCGCGTGATCAGTATGAAATTCGCACTCACAAGCGTTTGGTCGATATCATCGAACCTACCGACAAAACAGTCGACGCTCTGATGAGATTGGACTTGGCTGCCGGCGTTGATGTTCAAATCAGCCTGGGCTAAAGAGAGAGGGTGTAAAAAATGTCGATTGGATTAATCGGTCGTAAAGTAGGTATGACTCGTATCTTCACTGAAGAAGGCGGTTCTGTACCTGTGACTGTTATCGAAGCTACCCCTAACCGTATTACACAGCTTCGTACTGCCGAAAAAGATGGCTATCGCGCTTTGCAGGTAACTGCTGGTACAAAAAAGGCTAACCGTGTTAATAAAGCTGCAGCAGGTCACTTTGCTAAAGCTGGCGTTGAAGCGGGCCGTGGTTTGTGGGAATTCCGTTTAGGTGCTGAAGAAGGCACTGACCTGGAAGTAGGTAAAGAGATCACTGTCGAGATCTTTGCTGACACAAACTTGGTTGACGTAATTGGTACTTCTAAAGGTAAAGGTTTTGCCGGTGCAATCAAGCGTTGGAACTTCAGTTCTCAGCGTATGACTCACGGTAACTCTCTTTCACACCGTGCCCCTGGTTCTATTGGTCAAAACCAATCACCAGGTAAAGTTTTCAAAGGTAAGAAAATGGCCGGTCAGTTAGGTAACAAACAAGTTACTGTACAGTCTCTGGAAGTCGTTAAAGTAGACGCTGAAAACAACCTGCTTCTGGTTAAAGGTGCTATCCCTGGTTCTACCGGTGGTGATGTAATCGTTAAACCAGCGGTTAAAGCGTAAGGTCTGGGAGATAGATGATGGAATTAGCAATTAAAGATGCGCAAGGCGCACTTGAAGTTTCAGAAGCTACTTTTGGCCGTGAGTTTAACGAAGCTCTGGTTCACCAGGTATGTGTTGCTTATGCAGCGGGTGCCCGTCAGGGTAGCAAAGCGCAAAAAACGCGTTCTGAAGTACGTGGTGGCGGTAAGAAGCCATGGCGTCAAAAAGGTACTGGCCGTGCACGTGCTGGTACAATCCGTAGCCCAATTTGGGTTGGCGGTGGTCGCGCATTCGCGGCAAAACCTCAGGATCACAGCCAGAAGGTAAATCGTAAGATGTACCGTGGTGCGATTAAAAGCATCCTGTCTGAATTAGTTCGTCAAGAGCGTTTAATAGTTGTTGAAAACTTCGGTGTTGAAACTGCTAAAACTAAAGATTTGGTTTCTAAGCTTAAGCAGCTAGAACTGAAAGACGTATTAATCGTGACTTCTGAAGTTGATGAGAATCTGTTCCTGTCTGCACGTAACCTTTACAAAGTAGATGTTCGTGACGTACAGGGTATCGATCCAGTTAGCTTGATTGCATTCGAAAAAGTTTTGATGACTAAAGATGCAGTGAAGCAATTAGAGGAGGCATTAGCATGAACCAGGAACGTCTTTTAAAAGTCATTCTTGCTCCTCACGTTTCTGAAAAGAGCACTGTTTCTGCAGAACTGAATAACACATTGGTTTTCAAAGTAACCACTGATGCTGCTAAAGCTGAAATCAAAGCCGCTGTTGAGTCTTTGTTTGAAGTTGAAGTTGCTGGCGTACGCACTGTAAACGTGAAGGGTAAAACCAAGCGTCACGGTCTGCGCACTGGTAAGCGTAAGGATTGGAAAAAAGCCTACGTTACTTTGAAAGAAGGTCATGACATCGACTTCGTCGGTGGCGGTGAGTAATAGGAGTTATTGACATGGCATTAATGAAAGCTAAGCCGACTTCTGCTGGTCGTCGTCACGTTGTAAAGGTCGTTAACCCTGACTTGCACAAAGGTGCACCTTATGCACCTTTGCTGGACAAGAAAAGTAAGTCTGGTGGTCGTAACAACGGTGGTCGTATCACTGTTCGTCACATCGGTGGCGGTCACAAGCAACACTACCGTATTGTTGACTTCAAACGTAATAAAGACGGCATCCCTGCGAAAGTAGAGCGTCTTGAATACGATCCTAACCGTACTTCTAACATCGCTTTAGTATGTTATGCAGATGGTGAGCGTCGTTACGTTTTAGCCCCTAAAGGCATGAAGGCCGGCGATCAAATCTTGTCTGGTGCTGATGCGCCTATCAAAGCAGGTAACACTTTGCCAATGCGTAACATCCCGGTAGGTACTGTTGTACACGCTATTGAGATGAAGCCAGGTAAAGGTGCGCAAATCGCGCGTTCTGCTGGTGCATATGTACAGATTTTGGCGCGTGAAGGTGCATACGTTACCTTGCGTTTACGTTCCGGTGAGGTACGTAAAGTTCCTTCTGATTGTCGTGCGACAATCGGTGAAGTTGGAAACGCTGAGCACATGTTGCGTTCTTTAGGTAAAGCTGGTGCAACCCGTTGGAGAGGCGTTCGTCCTACCGTACGTGGTGTTGCAATGAACCCAGTTGATCACCCACATGGTGGTGGTGAAGGCCGTACCTCTGGTGGTCGTCATCCGGTTTCTCCTTGGGGTAAACCGACTAAAGGTGCAAAAACACGTAAGAATAAGCGTACTGATAAGTTCATCGTACGTCGTCGTAACAAGTAATAGCGAGGATTCACCATGCCACGTTCTCTCAAGAAGGGTCCATTTATTGACCTACACTTGTTGAAGAAGGTTGAGGCTGCAGTGGAAAAAGGCGAAAAGAAACCAATTAAAACCTGGTCTCGTCGCTCTATGATCATCCCAGATATGATTGGGTTGACCATTGCAGTCCATAACGGTCGCCAACACGTTCCGGTATTCGTATCGGACGAAATGGTAGGCCATAAATTGGGCGAATTTGCGCCAACACGTACTTATAAAGGCCACGTGGCCGATAAGAAAGCGAAACGATAAGGAGTAGACAATGGAAGCTTTAGCTAAACACAGTTTTGCTCGTATTTCGCCTCAAAAAGCGCGTTTGGTAGCAGATCAAGTTCGCGGCTTGCACGTAGAAAAAGCTCTTGAAGTTTTGACGTACAGCCCTAAAAAAGCAGCCGATCTGGTTAAGAAAGTTCTTAACTCTGCGATCGCGAATGCTGAGCACAATGAAGGTGCTGATATCGATGAGCTAGTTGTAGCTAAGATCTTCGTTGACGAAGGTCCTACTATGAAGCGCATCAAGACTCGTGCGAAAGGTCGTGCGGATCGCATCTTCAAACGCAGCAGTCACATCACTGTTGTAGTAGCGGACAATCAGGAGTAAACAATGGGACAGAAGGTACATCCTACGGGCATACGCCTGGGTATCAGCAAACCATGGGTTTCTACCTGGTACGCCGGTACAAAAGATTATGCTGATAACCTGTATTCTGATCATCAGGTTCGTCAGTATCTGACTAAGAAATTGAAAAATGCATCTTTGTCAAAAATCGAAATCGACCGTCCTGCGAAAAGCATCCGTGTGACTATTCACACTGCTCGTCCAGGTGTTGTTATCGGTAAGAAAGGTGAAGATGTAGAAGTACTTCGCAAGCACGTGTCTAACCTGGCAGGCGTTCCTGCTCAGATTAACATCGCTGAAGTACGTAAGCCTGAACTAGACGGTCAATTGGTAGCTGATAGCATCGCTAGCCAGTTAGAGCGTCGTGTTATGTTCCGTCGCGCCATGAAGCGTGCCGTTCAAAACGCTATGCGTTTAGGTGCCAAAGGTATCAAGGTTGAAGTAAGCGGTCGTTTAGGCGGTGCAGAGATTGCTCGTTCTGAATGGTATCGTGAAGGTCGTGTACCACTACACACTTTCCGTGCTGACATCGATTATGCAACTTCAGAAGCGTTGACTACTTACGGTATCATCGGTATCAAAGTATGGATCTTCAAAGGTGAAGTTTTGGGTGGTTTGCCAACTAAGGCAGAGCAGCCAGAGCAACAACAGCCTAAGAAGAAGGCGCGTCCTGCTAAGAGAGGAGCGTAATCATGTTACAACCAAAACGTATGAAATTCCGCAAGATGCACAAAGGCCGCAACCGTGGTCTGGCATCTGGTAATAAAGTAAGTTTCGGTACTTTCGGTTTAAAATCGGTTGGTCGTGGCCGTATGACTGCTCGTCAAATCGAAGCAGCTCGTCGTGCAATGACTCGTCATATTAAACGTCAAGGTAAAATCTGGATCCGTGTGTTCCCTGACAAGCCAATTACTGAGAAGCCTCTTGAGGTTCGTCAAGGTAAAGGTAAGGGTAACGTTGAATACTGGGTATGCCAGATTCAGCCAGGTCGTGTGTTGTATGAGATGGAAGGTGTGCCAGAAGAATTGGCGCGTGAAGCTTTCGAACTTGCAGCAGCGAAATTGCCGTTTAAGACCACTTTTGTAACTCGGACGGTAATGTAATGAATGCATCTGAATTAAGAGAAAAGAGCGTAGAAGAATTGAATGCGCACCTGATCGAACTTCTTCAGGAGCAATTCAATCTGCGCATGCAAAACAGCACTGGTCAGTTGGCGCAAACGCACCAATTGAAAACAGTTCGTCGTAACATTGCGCGTGTTAAAACCATTTTGACTGAGAAGGCAGGTGCCTAATGACTGAGAAAACTCGTACAGTACAAGGTCGTGTGGTTAGCAACAAGATGGATAAAACTATCACTGTTGCAGTAGAGCGTCGCGTGAAGCACCCTATCTATGGGAAATTCATCAAGCGTACTACTAAGTTACACGCACATGACGAAAGCAATGCATGTCAAATGGGCGACGTAGTCACTCTTCGCGAGTGCCGTCCATTATCCAAGTCTAAAAACTGGATGCTGGTTGACATTGTAAGTAAAGCTTAATCTTTTAAGGTTTACAGCGAATTGAAAAACCCGCCTTTTGGCGGGTTTTTTGTTATGTCGGCTTCCCGGTAAGTGATTACAGGGTAAATGGCACAATCAACGGTATCAGCAAATACTCACTGATAAGAATGCCAAAGAACAGGGCAATCCATACGTTGAGCTTCGCCAAAACCCACCGAACACCCTCCAGATTTTCCGGAAAGTCCTGAAACAGTCCAACACCGCATATCCGTTTAATTGCATAGGCTATTAGCAGTACCAGGGTGCAGATTAACGTTGTGTGTAATAAGTAAAGTTTCATCTTCGTTCTTGAATCCTGAAATTGTATTTTTGAAAAAATCCTCGCCAACAATCCTTACCATAAAAGTGCCCAAGACAATGAGAGGGTTTACCGGAGCCCGGCAAAACTACCAGCCCGGTATTTAAGGGTTTTGGCATGGTATCCACAGTAAATTGTTTGGTGGGCGAATACAGCTGTACCAAAGTACAGGTTTGGGTTTGGCAACAAAACGCCGGGCGACAACCGGGGCTGTGTTAGTAGCAAGAGCACTATTGTGGAGGTTAAATATCCATAAAAATCTGAGACGGTGAAATAGTAACGCAATATTGTGAAGTTTTATGGTTCAACGAGGGGTTCACATTGATTTTTTCCAGATTTATTAGCTAATCTTAAAAGAGCTAACAGAATAAGCCATTCAACAGAGAACTCTCATGAGTAATAGTCCTCGCCCTAAATCAGGAGCCAATGCTCCGCAAATGAATGCTCCGAGACCACCCAATTCATCGGGAGCGGGGCCTAATGCACCCACCATGAATGCACCACGGCCGCCAGGCGGCCCGAATGGCTTAACAGCGGATACTATGAAACGCCTGAACGCTCATATAGGTCAGGGGCGAACGACTATTCATACCCGCAGCGAAGCGCGAATGCATGAAGAGCGCGCTTATATCTATGACCGGATGTCGAAAGGTGCCGTGATGACGGCAGCGTTAAATGCCAAAACTAAAATAAGTCCCTTTTCCACCTTAAAGGGAGCCGACAGAGACAGCCTCACCAAAGAAGCCATGGCACTCAAACCTTTTAAACATGACATGAAGGCCAACAACCCCGAGGGGGCACGTGCCGAAAAAGTGGGTAAAACCGCGAAGTATACGAAGACCGGCGCAGGTGTGGTGAGTGCCGTCGGAACCGGCGTTACCTTGGTTAATCCATTGGCGGGTGGCATTACCAAAGTTGCAGCTACCGGCGTTGGCATCGGCGCAGGTATAGTCGCTGCGACTGCCTATGATCGGGCCAGTAAAGCATATGGAAAGAATGTTAACGACAATGCCTCCGGAGATGCCATGTTCGCTAGCCATATTGCGGCCGCAAAATCCGACCTCAATAAAGAAAAGCGCAACAACATGATCGCTTCCACCATGCTATCAGGTGCATTCAGCGGTGTGGGCCAATTAAATGCTGAACTGATGAGTGGCGCATCTGAAGGAGTCAGAATGGCCGCCAAAGCGATACATAACACGGCAAAAGGTACATCATCTTATCTGACCAAAGAAGCCATGGATAAAAGTGAAGGACGACACAAATCAGAAATCGTAAACCTGATGATGCATCAGCGCTCAAGGCAACATGACAAACCCGGCCTCATGATGCCGCCCAAAGCGACAGTAATCGGCGCTCCACCGGATCTGCAGCGTCAAAACGCTACCCGCAACGTCAATACCGGTGCTGGCCCACAATTACAACGACAAAACGCATCAAGACCCCTGAAAGGTACCTGAAACCGGAAACTGAGAGTGCTGTAAGGCAATGTCTTAGAACACTAATCAGAAATTTTCTGATCATCATCGTGTGTTAATGCTTTCATTTTTTGGCTACTTCTGACTAATATGAGCCCTTGCACAGTGCAAAATTTACCAGGAGTTTTAGCGTAAATGAATACGGTTAACCTTTCCCTACCTGCTGAAAAGCTTACCTACTGGATGGTTCAGGACAGTCATCGCGAGGTTTTGTTTCAACCCAGAGGTGGGCAAATGCTCACGTTTACCTGGAAAGAAATTGATACTGAAGCCCGAAAACTACTTAGTTTTTTTCGCGCCCAAGGGCTGAAGTCGGGCGACAAGGTTGCCATTTTATCGAAAAACTGTGCCCATTGGATTATCGCAGATATTGCGCTGATGTATGGCGGACTGGTCAGTATTCCAATTTATCCCACAGCCAATGCCGAAACCATCAGTTATGTGCTGGAGCATTCAGAAAGCAAAATGATGTTGGTGGGTAAACTGGACGACTGGCAATCTCAGGTGAGTGGCATTCCGGATACTATGCCTAAAGTGGCTTTTCCTTATCCCACTATGCCGGCAGAATATCAGTGGGACACGATTATGCAGGACAATGAGCCCGCTGATAGTGTTTCACCGGTTGCCGCAGACGATCTAATGACGATTCTGTATACGTCCGGCAGCACCGGTAATCCCAAGGGGGCCATGCATACCTATCAGAGCTTTGTAAACGCCGGTAAAAATGTCGGAGAGCGTTTAGCGGTTACACCCGACGATCGCATTATGTCCTATTTACCGCTCTCTCATTGTACTGAACGGGCTTACGTGGAATCCACCTTGCTGAACTATGGATTAAAGGTGTACTTCGTGGATAGCCTGGATACCTTTGCAGCCGACCTTGGCCATGCCAAACCCACAATTTTTGGTTCGGTACCGCGTCTCTGGACTCAATTCCAGAAAAAGATCCTCACTAAAATGCCTAATAAAAAGTTGCAAACCTTGCTAAAAATTCCTTTGCTGGGCGGTATTGTCAAAAACAAAATCAAGAAGCAAATGGGCCTGGATCAAACCCGTATTTTCATCAGTGGCTCGGCACCTCTGTCAGAAAAAATTCTGCACTGGTACAGCAAATTAGATATCAATATCGGCGAAGGTTGGGGCATGACCGAATCCTTTGCTTGTGGCAGTGTGTTGGGACCGGACATGGAGGTGCGAATAGGCACAGTTTCTAAACCACTACCCGGAACCCAGGTGATTATCGCCGAAGATAATGAGATTCTACTGAAAACCGAATCCGATATGCTGGGTTACTACAAAGAAGAAGAGAAAACCAAGGAAACCATTAACGAAGACGGTTACATTCACACCGGTGACCTGGGTGAGTTAAAAGGTGGCTATTTGTCGATTGTAGGGCGGAAAAAAGACATCTTTAAAACTGAAAAAGGCAAGTATGTGGCCCCGATCCCTATCGAGTCTGAATTTGGTGATAATGAATATATTGAACAAATGTGTCTGATGGGAACCCAGCTTGTGCAACCGGTTTTAGTGGTTAATCTCAGTGAGCATGCCGCGGCAATTGAAAAGAGTGAATTGGAAAGCAGTTTGTTGTCTACCCTTAGCACTGTGAATAGCAAACTGGAAGCGCATGCAAAGGTATCTGCCATTATAGTGGCCAGACAGGCGTGGACGACAGACTCTGGTGAGTTAACGCCAACCCTGAAGGTAAAACGCCATATCGTTGAAAAAACCTTTTTACCTGTGGCTCAGAATGTCGAAAAAGGCAAAGTGAGTTGGTATTAACCCTGTGAACCGTCTTTCGGCTCCTGACTGAAACATGACTGGCGGTACCCCGGGAAAGTCCGGTACCGTCAGCTTTCACCACCGTCAGCATTCACCACAATTGACTTCGTCAGTGTTGACCCTGCAATACTGCTCCTGTATTCGCAGTTATTGATTCTGCGGATAGTCAAAACACCGCTTCCGGTGTATTGTTTTACTATCAGTTTGATCCCGAACATCTCCATTGCAAATTCATTGAGACAGTAACATGGCCATCAGAAAGTTAACCGCCGCCAGTGAGTTATCAGCGCAACAATTTCGCTATTATGATTTTTTCATGGCAGCGACTTGTGTGATTATCGTTTGTTCCAACATTATTGGTGCTGCCAAAGTGGCCACAATCGCAGGGTTTACGTTTGGGGCAGGCGTGTTGTTCTTTCCGCTGTCCTATGTGTTGGGTGATGTACTCACCGAAGTTTATGGTTATTCACGGGCCCGGCGTGTCATTTGGGCTGGGTTTGCTGCAGCCGCGTTTGCCGCTGCTATGGCGGCATTTATTACTGCAATGCCACCGGCTGATAACTGGAATCAGAATCTCGGCGGTATTGATACCCAAACCGCCTTTGCCCTGAACTTTGGCCAGGTACCACGCATCATTTTCGCATCCATGTTAGCTATCTGGTGTGGCGAAATGGCCAACGCTTTTGTGATGGCCAAAATGAAAGTTTGGAGCCAGGGTAAGGCACTTTACCAACGCACTATTGGCTCTACAGTGGTGGGGCAGGGCGTGGACACCTTACTGTTTTACCCATTGGCTTTCGGAGGCATCTGGTCAACAGAATTGCTTGTCACTGTGATGGTGAGTAATTATATTCTGAAGGTGTTATGGGAGGTGATGCTGACGCCGGTTACCTACAAAATTGTTGGTAAATTAAAGCAGGCTGAGGGCGTTGATGTGTACGATAAAGAAACCCGCTTCACGCCATTTTCTATCAGGCGCTAGCTCAGCTCAAAGCCTTTATGCGATATTGTAGCGGCCTGCCTCTCAGACAATACAAACTCTTCCAGGCGCATTGATAATTCAGCTGGCGCCAGGCGATGTTTCCCCTTGAGGCTACACTCCCAGATAATCAGGCGACGAATACTGTGTAGTTTTAGCGTTTCCTGCACTTTCTGGTCACGTTGTTGATTGGCTTTAATCTTGTGTAGCCAAAATTCGGTTCTGGTGGCAGGGACTTTAAACAGATGACATTGATGCCCATGCCAGAAACAGCCATGCACAAATAAGGCAAGCTGTTGTTGCGGCAGGTAAAAGTCCGGTCTGGTGTCGTGGAGGTGAGGTTGTGCCTGGCTATCGAATTGCAGGTCCTGCAATAATTTGGCTATTTGCAATTCGGGTTTGGTGTCACGATTTTTAATCGCTGACATGTTTTTGCGTCGTTGTTCCCGGGAGTGCACATCGGTCATGATTTTACATCGGTTCAGGGTCTGAGTTCGATGCGGGTAATTTCGCAGTGGCCAGGATCTTCTGCCCGTTGTTCTGAATCTTCTCTGGAGATATGAAAATTAACTTCCACAGGCCTGTTTTGCCGGATAGCGAGTTTGGCGATTTCAATACCTTGCAGATCTTGTGGCGCAAAACGCAATTCAGGGCAACTGGCCCGCTCACTGGTGCCCTTTAATACTAACCAGGTGTGAAATGCCGCTTCAGCGCTTTGTGATGCCTGTGAATAAAAGGATTTTACCAGCCCCCGGCCGGAAACTTCGACGTAATGGCTTTGTGCCGCCAGTGAACCACTTAAACTAAGTGCGATGAGGATTGTATTAACGCTTTTCACAATAGTCTGACTTTTGTAATGAGATCAAACTACAGACTAGCAGGCTATGCTTAAATTAAAAATGAACAGAGCCACAACGGAAGTGGCTCAATCTGTCGAAATCATCTGTTTTATGCCGGCAGTCGGAATCGGTATCCGGCACCGTAGACTGACTCTATGATGTTTTCTTTAACACCTGAGTCCTTGAGCTTTTTGCGAATATTCTTGATGTGGCTGTCAATTGTGCGATCAGTAATGTCGCCGGTATTGCTGTACACTAAATCAATAATTTGTTGTCGGGAATAAATGCGTTCCGGGTTTTTAAACAGCAAACGATACAGGCTAAATTCCAGAGACGTCAGCGGGATTTCACTACCTTTGTATGAAATCTTGTGTTTGTCGTCGTCCAGACTAAAGATAGAATAATACACGTGGTCTGAGGTGCGACGCAGAATCGCCTGAACCCGCATGACGAGTTCAGGGGCGCTGAAAGGTTTGCACATGTAGTCATCGGCACCGGCTTCCAGTCCAATAAGTCTGTCGACTTCCTCGGATTTTCCGGTCAGCATAATAACCGGAATATTCGAAAATTCCCGAATCTCGCTACAGCATTGCAAACCATCTTTACCCGGTATAACCAAATCCATAATGACCAGATCAGGTTTATGATCGCGTACATAATCGACGACGTGATCCCCTTTTACAATGTGATGAGTTTTAAAACCATTGGCTTCAAGAAAGCGTTGTACCTGTAATGCAATATCAGGGTTGTCTTCAACTACGAGTATTTGCTGCATATTTGTTATTCACCTGTTAATCACTTTGGCGATTATGTCATTTGTTGTGTGATGTAGGAGGCTAACATAATGATGAATTGTGCAAACAAAATGAAGAAGCAAGCTATTCGGAATTTACGACGGCAGACTGCAACTGAAAAGGCTTGAGCTTAAACTCAGGCAGTATGGCAATACAATGGTCAAAGATATCGGATTGAATACCTTCATAGTTTACCCAGTCTTTGTCCTGACTAAAGCAGTAAATTTCAATGGGGAGTCCGGTTGGCGCCGGGGGTAACTGGCGAACAATCAGGGTCATGTCCTGATTTACCTGTGGGTGTTGTTTCAGGTAGTTTTCAACGTATTTTCGATACACACCAATGTTGGTAAATTTGTTCACGTGCAACGCTTTATCTGGCGCAATTTTCTGATCAGATTTTTGCAATTCGGCCTTAAAGGCATTGAGGTAATCAGACAACAGTGCAATCTCACTTAACCGGGACAATTGTTCATCGCTGCAAAAATCGATGGACTGGATATCAATATGGATGGCGCGTTTAATTCGTCGGCCACCGGACTCCTGCATTCCCCGCCAGTTTTTGATGGACTCATTCATCAGTGCATAGGTTGGGATCGTGGAGATGGTCTTATCCCAGTTTCGCACTTTAACCGTGGTTAGGCCGACCGCCATTACTGTGCCGTCTGCATTGTATTTTGGCATCTCTATCCAGTCGCCATTGGTAACAGTGCGATTGGCGACGATGTTTATGCCGGAAACAAAACCCAGAATAGTATCCCGGAACACCAGGATGATAATCGCCGTAAGAGCACCGACGCCTGACAATAACAGCGTGGGGGATTTGTTGAGCAATTGCGATACGATTAATAATATCGCAATGACCAGGAACAACAGTTTAGCAACCTGGATAAAGCCATCAATAGGCACCCGGCTGGCATATCGTGAGTTGGCGTATATCGCCTGAACACTGTTAAAAATGGCGAAGATGGCTCTGGCGGCGGCTACAATTAAATAAATGAGGCTCAGTTTAAGGGTAATCAGCAACGCAATGTGTTCAGCTTCCAGCGCATAGGGGGCTCCCAGATGCAAAAACGTTGCGGGAATGATATGGGCAATGCGCCTGAAAAACCGGCACTGGTGCAGGGTCTCATTCCAGTGGGGTTTGTTACTGAAGATCAGGCCGGTTAAGCGCTGTTGTAAAAATAGTCGAGTTATCCTCAGGCTTAACCAGGCTGCAACCACCATCAAAGCCAACATGCTTGAAATGAAAAGCCAGTCAGACTGCGCCACTGAAATCTGGTGTTCGTTTAGCCACTTTGCCAGGGTTTCCCCAAGGTGCATGTCTTTCACGCTTTTAATTCCTCAAGAATGGCGGTTATTTTGGCATCTTTTTGTTGCCAGCGCTGATTCAGATCTTGTTGGAACCCAATGCGAAACGTTTCATCATTAAAGTAATCACCAATCAGCTCCTGGCTAACCGGCAATACATCCACCACAAAAACGATTTGCTTCAGGTTACCGCTTAACATGTCCCTCATAACTACTCCCTTGTTGCCAGGGTAAATCAGGGTGACATCCAGAATGTTTTGAAACAGTTCTCCCATCGCTGCAAAAGTAAACGCAATACCTCCGGCCTTGGGCGGTAACAGATGTTGCAATTGATTGCCTTTGGCCGCTTTTTTGGCTGGCGTAAAGCGGGTACCTTCCACAAAATTGATAATGGTGGTGGGCGCGTTGCGGTACTTTTCGCAGTGCTTTTTAGTGGTTTCTATGTCTTTGCCTTTCAGATGTGGGTGCTTATTAATGTAGGCCTGGCTATAGCGCTTCATAAAGGGCATTTCCAGTGCCCAGGCGGCGACACCCACAAAAGGTAGCCATATTAATTCCTGTTTCAAAAAGAACTTCGGTGTAGGAATACGTTTATGGGTAAAAGCAATCAATAATATAATATCCAGGTAACTGATATGGTTCGCGATAACCAGATACCAGCCCTGAGGGTCCAGTTCCCCATTGATTTTATATTCCACATCAATATTGTTGAAAAACTTAATCATGGCAACGCTACAGGTACCAAAACGAGCCACTATCACTTTTAGCACAGCGTCTACCGGCCTTCGCAATATTTTGGGCGTAATAAATTTGAGCAACCCAAAAGTAACCGCCAGCGTTGCCCAAATCGCCAGATTTACGGCTTGCAGGGTAAAATGGAGAGGAAAAATAATCAGTCCCATGGGCATCAATATCCGTTTTTTAGTGCTTGTAGTTGTTGGTCTTTATGCTGCCAACGTTGATTTAACCATGACTGAAAAGCCGCTCTTTGACTGGCGTCATCAAAGTAATTACTGGCAATGACTCCTTGCTGTCTCAATGCCGGGATAGAAAGGGTTTCTACCCGCACCTGAATATGCTTCACCTTGCCACATACGAAATCCCAATAATTTGGCGTTCCACCGGGGTAGTAGATAGTGACATCCAGCAACACATTCAGGTTTTTCTGCATAGCTTCCAGCACGAATGCCATGCCACCTGCTTTGGGCTTCAGCAGGTGAGTAAACTCTGATTGTTGTTTCTGGTGTTTTTTCGGGGTTATGCGTGTGCCTTCCACAAAATTCATAACACTGACCGGTTTAAATTTGAATTTGCGACAGGCTTCTTTAGTGGCTTCCAGGTCTTTGCCTTTCATTTCCGGGTGTTTTTCCAGGAATTTACGGCTGTAGCGTCGCATAAAGGGGAAGTCCAGTGCCCACCAGGCCAGACCCAAAAAAGGCACCCATATCAGTTCTTTTTTTAGAAAAAACTTGAGGAAGGGAATTTTGCGATTGAATACCCGCTGTAGCACCAGGATATCCACCCATGAACGATGATTGGCGATCACCAGATACCACTCTTTAGGGTTTAATTTGTCGATGCCTTGCACATCCCAGCGGATATTACTCAGTAAGGTTTGATTGAGATTATTGACGCTGATCCAATTGGAGGCGCAACCATCCAGAATATAGGAAATTAAGGTTTGCCAGGGCTTAACCGGGAGAAGCTTCAGAAACGACAATCCGAAAATAGGAATAAACCAAAAGACGGTGTTTACAAAATAAATAAGTACCGAAAAAGAACCAACTAACTGACGCATTGTTTACCACTCAACCAAACGAGGCGACATAATACTGAATTTTACGCTTTAGCTAAACAGCGAAATAACTTTGTATAAGCCCAGGCCTGTTACCAGCAACACAATACAAATGCCCAGTAAATTCTGCCACCCCGAGTTGCGCCATTGTCCGAGGACTTTGGCGTCATTGCAAAACCACAACAGACAAAGTGCAATAAATGGGAGTAACAAACCATTACTGGCCTGAGCCAACATAATGGCTGTTAGCGGTTTCAGAGATAAAAAGCACAGCAGAGTACCTATGGTGATAACGCTTAACCAGATCATTCTGAATCGGGGCGACTGCAAATCAACGGACCAACCCAGTGCGCCACATAGTGCGTAACTGGTGGCCAGCGGAGCTGTAACCGCACTGGTTAACCCGGCGGCAAACAGGCCTAATGCAAAAAATGCCGGAGCAAAGTCGCCAAGCAGTGGCCTTAATTGCTCGGCGATATTGGACATATCTGGCGCAATACCCTGGCTAAACCAGGTGGCGGCGGCTGTCGACAATATTGCGATAGTGACTAATCCCCCCAGACCAATGGCAAATAGGCTGTCTTTGCGCAATAGTGAAAGTCGCTGTTCGTGACTTTTTTCTGTCTGAAACTTTGCTGCCAGACTGGCGTGTAAAAACAGGTTGTAAGGCACCACAGTGGTACCAATCAGGGCAATCGTGGTAATTGTCGCTGCAGAGGGTAATGAGGGAACGAACAGACCAGATAACAATTGATTAAACTGAATATCAGATGCAAAAAAGGTGAGCAAAAACACCAGACTCATCAGTAAAACCAGTAAGGTTAGTATCGTCAACAAGGTTTGAAATTTGCCCTGATATAAAATCGCGGCAGCAGCAATACCGAGCAACAGGCTCCAATACTGAATTTCACCCCCTAACAGATTGGTTAGTCCCATGGCGGCACCGGTCAGGTTGCCTGCCTCGTAGGCGGCATTGCCAATACCAATGGCGCAGACTATCAGGGAAATTATTGACCACTTAAACAGCGGTTGACTAAATCGTTTGTTTAGCGCTTCGGCCAAACCGGCTCCGGTGGCAACGCCCAGTCGGGCTGCCATTTCCTGCAACACCATTGTTGCAACAATCGAAAACAGTACCGCCCATAGCAGGGCATAACCGTAGTGGGCACCAGCCAATGTCGCTGTTGTGACCGTACCCGGACCGACGAACGCGGCGGCGATCAAAAATCCTGGACCTGTTTTATTCATGTTTCTGACGTCTCTTTTTCTGGGATTTCCACATCAGAGTAAAAGGGATTGCTTAATTTAGAAAGTCCTAAATATTGTGACGCTCGTTTGTTGCAAAGAATATGATCCACTATGCTTATATCACAGGCTTGAATCTGCAGGTCAGTATGTTGAAGGTTCCTCCTGGTAATGTGCTTATTTACTTGGCAGAGAACTATGAAATCTTTGTTATTGGTTTTTCTATTTGCTCCCGGTCTGATAGCTTGTGAAGCAATGCTAAAAGTTGGTGGTGATCTTGAGTGGCCTCCCTATGCCTACATTCAGCACATGGAAGTACAGGGCGAAGATGTGCAACTTGCAAGAACTGTATTTGACAAAGCCAACTACTGTTTAACCTTTATTGACATGCCCTCTGTAGACCGGGGCATAGAGGAGTTGCACGAGGGTGACCTGGATGTTCTGATGGCGGCTAGTTTTAATGAAGCTCGTGGCAAAAAGGCGTGGTTTAGTTCGCCTTATCGCCAGGAAACAGTCATATTGTTTAGTCATACACAAAGTCAAATAACCGGAAAAACAATACAGGATCTGTTTCAGCGAGGTGCTAGTTTCGCGGTGAATTCTGGTAGCTTCGCGGGAGATGCTTTCGGCATACTGGAACGAGAATACGCACAACAAATTATTTATTTGTCTTCAACTGCGCAAAGGCTTTTAATGCTGAATTCCGCCAGAATTGATTTTGTCGTAGAAGATCAGTTTGCGGGTCTGCATATTGCGAAAGAAAATCAGCTACTCAATATAAAAGCCACTGAGCACATTGTGTACCAAGACCCAATTCACTTTATGCTCAGTCGAAAACGCTTTGATCAGCAACGCGTATCACAAATAAATCGGATCATTGAAGCACTACAATAGTCACTATTGTTAATGCCTCGCTAATACATTCCCCATTATTCAGTTACACCTGAACAAATAAAGCTTGCTTTAAATTAATAATATTTTAAACTTTCAGAAAATATTGAAACTTTAGAAAGTTGTGAATATGACACCAATCGTAGAATCCTTTGTTTTGCATTTCGGCGAAATGGGCAGCCGTTGGGGCTTTAATCGTACAGTGGGGCAAATGTATGCCTTGTTGGTCGTTAGTAAAGACCCTCTGACGGCAAATCAATTGGCCGAAGAGCTTAATATTTCCAGAGGTAATGTTTCGATGGGGATCAAAGAGCTGCAATCCTGGCAGCTGATCTGTACCAAACACATCCCCGGAGATCGCAAAGAGTATTACCTTGCGCTTGGCAGTATCTGGGATATGGCCATGAAGGTGTTTGAAGAACGCCGCAAGCGGGAGGTGGATCCGACGCTATCCATGTTGCGCGGTGCTTTGCTGCAAAAATCCGGAAATGACAAAGACGCCTATGCTCAGGAAAAATTGCACGAAATTCATGACCTGTTGGAAACCGTTACCACCTGGTCTCACGAACTGCAAAGCATGAACCCAGACAAATTGAATACATTGATGAAGCTGGGATCAGGTGTTGGCAAAGTACTGGATTTCAAAGAAAAGGTACTTAAAAAGTCCAGTTAGGTCGCTGTAAATCATTATTTGGCAATCGGGGAAATAACCATGTTAGATGTTGTCTTGTTGTCGCGTATTCAGTTTGCGCTGAACATCAGTTTTCACATTCTGTTTCCTACTATCACTATCGCGCTTTGCTGGTTTTTACTGTACTTCAAAGTACGCTTTGATTTGTCGGGACACCCGGTGTGGATGCGTATTTACCGCTTTTGGGTAAAGGTATTTGCTCTGACATTTGCCCTTGGCGTGGTGAGCGGTATTACGATGTCTTTTCAGTTTGGCACCAACTGGCCCGGTTATATGGAAACAGTGGGTAATATCGCCGGGCCTCTGCTGGGTTATGAGGTAATGACCGCCTTTTTCCTTGAAGCGACATTCCTGGGCATAATGTTGTTTGGAATGCACCGTGTTCCTCAGTGGTTGCACACCTTATCTACTTTAATGGTGGCAGTCGGTACGACACTTTCTGCATTCTGGATTTTGGCGCTAAACAGCTGGATGCAAACTCCTGATGGTTTTGTTATGCAGGACGGCGTTGCTCATGCCACTGATTGGTGGGCGGTAATCTTTAATCCGTCATTTCCCTACCGGTTTTTCCATACTTTGTTGGCCTCCGGCCTTACCGCCAGCTTCTTTATCATGGGTATTTCTGCTTATCGCATTTATCGCGGTGACGCTAAGTTGGCACCTAAAATTGCCTTGAGGACGGCAGTCATCGCCGCTCTGATGCTTACACCTACGCAGATTCTGGTGGGCGATTTACACGGCCTGAACACCTTTAAACATCAACCGCAAAAGGTGGCGGCGATGGAAGGGATTTGGGAAACGGAAAAGGGCGCAGACATGCTGTTGTTTGCTATTCCTGATGAAGCGCAGCGAACCAATCATTTTGAAATTGCCATTCCTAAACTGGCCAGCCTGATCCTCACTCATGATCCCGATGGTGAAGTAAAGGGCTTAAACGAATTTATTGGGGCGCATCCCCCTGTAAAACCGGTATTTTTTGGTTTCAGAGTCATGGTGGGGATGGGAATGCTGATGTTATTGACGGCACTCATAGGCTGCTGGTTACTGTATGTCCGAAAAACCTTGCCAAAACAGTTTCTGATGCTGGCCGTCGCCATGACATTCTCTGGCTGGATAGCCACATTAGCAGGTTGGTATGTGACAGAGATTGGGCGGCAGCCCTGGCTGGTGAGCGGGCTATTATCAACGGCTGACGCAGCAACGCAAATTCCGGCCGGCAATGTGGCTTTATCCCTCACCTTGTACGCAACGGTGTATGTGTTTTTATTGATTGCCTATATTAAAACCTTGTTCCTGATGGCTCGTCGCTCCGTGGAAATAGAAGAAATTCAGCCGGAAGAGCGGCTTACACAGAAATCGCTTCGAACTGCTCAAGGAGCCAGCTCATGATCCCCGATAACCTGTTACCTGACATTTTTGCTGCACTCATGGCGTTAGCCATTCTTATGTACGCCATTTTGGATGGCTACGACCTTGGGGTTGGTATGTTGTTGCCCAAAGATAATGTGCACCAACGGGATGTTATGATTGCCTCCATTGGTCCTTTTTGGGATGCCAACGAAACCTGGCTGGTGTTGGCAGTGGGGCTGTTATTAATTGCCTTTCCGCAAGCGCATAGCATGATCCTCGGTGAGTTGTATTTGCCCATCGTGGTGATGCTTATTGGCTTGATATTGCGTGGTGTGGCCTTTGATTTCAGAGCAAAAGTGCGCCAGGGGCGCAAGGAACGCTGGGATTTGATTTTCAAAATAGGTTCATTTCTGGCTGCGGGCACCCAGGGCTTTATGTTGGGGCTTTATGTCATGGGGTTTGAACACAGCCTGGTATCCTATCTGTTCGCCATGTTGAGCGCCACCGGGGTGATTGCGGCCTATTTGTTAATTGCTGCCTGTTGGTTAATCATGCGCACCGAAGAGGATCTGCAAATAAAAGCTCTGGGTTGGGCACGAAAATCCCTGTACTTCTGTATGGCGGGTATTCTGGCCGTGTGTCTGGTAAATCCGCTGGTGAATGACAGCATATTTTACAAATGGTTTGCGGCTGAGTCGGTTTGGATGCTGGTCATTGTACCCAGTCTGGCACTGCTAACCTTGTTGTTAATTTGGCGTGCGCTGGGAGATGTCAGGGTGTTGCAGGACAAATATTGTCTACAACCTTTCGCGCTGGTGGTAGTGTTATTTTTGTCCTGCTTTGTAGGCCTGGCTTTTAGTTTTTATCCCTATGTAGTGCCGGGTGAGATGACCATTCAGGCAACCGCCAGTGCGCCTGAATCACTGCGATTTATTTTGGTTGGCGCCATAATAGTGATGCCGTGCATCCTGGCTTACACGGTATTTTCCTACCGGGTATTCCGCGGCAAAGTAACCGAGCTACGCTATTATTAACGCCGAGTTAATGCGTTAGATAAAACTGCGGTAATTTCCGGCATGGGGCTCAAATTCACTAAGGGTTTGAGCCTCGTCTTTCAGAAACACAAAATCCGTAAAATCAAATCCAGGCGCTACTGTGCAACCCACCAGGGTGTAACTGCCGGTAGACTGGGCTGCCTGATAGTGTCCGCCCGGGATTACATGATGATAATGGCCGTTTTCAGCCCCTAAAATGATTTCCTCGCATTGGTTCTGATGTAAATCTATCAGACGCAAAGGTGCACCTTCGTAATAGTGCCAGATCTCGTCGTGCAGCACCCTGTGAAAGCGGCTGATGTCACCTTCGGTCAACAGGAAGTAAATTTGCGTCACACTGTTGCGGGTTGCACCGTTGACAGGTGAGGCTACTTCAGTGGTACAGCGGTAGGTTTCTTTATACCAGCCACCTTCCGGGTGAGGGCTAAGGTGATATTTGGCGATAAGTTCTTCGGTTTTGGACATCTGCATTTGACCTGGATAAGCATTGAGGTACTCTAACTTTTGCTTTGGGTTTTCGCTATGTATAATTGCGCCTTTTTGGCAGTTGGAACCGCACAGAAGTATGTTTGATTTAAAATACAAAACCCCTTTTCACTGGACTGAAGCAGTTCTGGCGGACTTTGATACTTTCCTGATTGATCACGCGGCGGCTGAAAAAAAGGCTTCAGGTATGGCGATGTCCATGCTGTCCCATTATCCGGATAAGGAAAAGTTGGTGAAAGCCATGGTTAATTTGTCTATAGAGGAAATGACCCATTTTCGCCAGGTGATCAAAATACTTTACGACAGAGGGCTTACCCCAGGTTCTGACACCAAAGACGAGTATGTTAATCAATTTCGTCAACATTTTCGCAAGGGTACTAACGAATATATGTTGGACCGACTGCTTATCGGCGGCATTATCGAGGCCCGAGGCTGCGAGCGTTTTGGCCTGGTGTCGCAGGCATTACCCAAAGGGCCAATGAAAAACTTCTATCGAGCGATTGCCGAATCAGAAGCCGATCATCAGGACTTGTTTGTCGAGTTGGCCATGGAGTATTTCCCGGAAGCGACAGTGCAACAACGCCTTGAGCAATTACTCGAAGCGGAAGCAAAGATCATCGCGTCAATCCCGCATACCGCTGCGCTGCATTGATTCAGTGTTGTATTACTGAGGGTCCAGGATCGGATAGATAAGCGTGTGGTCAGTAAACTTTTTATCTTCCTCAAAAAAACGCCAAAGATGCCAGGGTAAAACCAACAGATAGTCGGGGGCTTGTTGCAATACAAGACTTTCTGCCTGTATTGGGAGCAAAGTACCCGGGGTAAACTTGCCAAATTTATCTGGATTTACTTCGCCGACGACATCAACCAACGAGGCATTAATTGCACAGTATTGCAGAATAACATTGCCTTTAGTGGAAGCACCTATGGCTGCAACTTTTTTTCCCTGACTCTTAATGCTATGTAGTTTTTTTAACAGATTATCCCGGGCTGTTGCCACGTCTTTGGCAAATTGTTGAAATGGCAACAGTGATTCAAATTGGTGTTCGCCTTCGATAACGTGCTGCACTTTGTCTATGTGCTTTTCACCTGAATAGTTTGGGTGCGAGATCGTGATAGAAAAGCTCCCCCCATTCAGGTCATTAAAACTGACATCAATGATATTCAGGCCAACCTTTTCCATAATCCATTGAATTTGTTTTAGCCCATAGTATTCAAGATGCTCATGACAAACGGTGTCATACGAGAGCCTTTTTAGCATGGTGGGCATATAGCTTTGCTCCAGAATCCAGATCCCTTGTTCATCCAGGATATCTGCAACGTCTTTTGCAAATGCTACCGGGTCCGTTAAGTCATAAAACATAGAAAATGCAGTTACAACTTTGGCTTTTTGTTCACCGTAATATTTTGAGTATACAGCCTTTGAAAAAAAGTCAGTGATTGTGTCAATGTTCTCGGGATAGAAGTGCCTAAATTTATCGGCTGTAGGGTCTATGCCCACGCGTTTTTTTAGCGGAGCAGTATAGTAACTCAGCGTAGTTCCGTCGTTGCTACCGATATCCAGTACCAGATCGTTGTCGGACAATGTCACGCTAGATTCTATATGCGCGACTTTTTGCTTCAGGTGAGTCTTGATATGCGTATTTAAGCCAGAGCGATATCCGTAATGTTCACCGTATAATTGAGCCAGATCGTAGGTGTGCGCAAGCTGCAATAAATGGCAGCATGATTTGCCGCCATGACACTTTACCAAAACTAAAGGCATTGATGGGATGTGAGTTTCCGCCGATTCGGGAAACAAGCCGGTTAACGTTTGATTGCCCAAATCAAGGACCTCAACCAGGTCTTCGTTGCCGCAAACCCGACATTGAGTAATTCGTTCATAATTCAATCTGACTTCTCCGTTACTCTATTTTTTTGCACACAATTGCTTGGTTAGATACTTCAAAATTCGGTTAATAAAAATAACTGCAGGGCTAAAGTATGGGCGATATTTATAAAGATACGCCTGTACCAAGGTTTGGCTTTTAGCATTATAATTGTCTTTTAACAGATCTTTACCTTTGAGCAAATGCCACGCTGGTTTCGTTTGACTGAGTAGCACACCATTCCAGCCCTTGCCATAATCTTGGCCAAAGGCGAAGCGCTTGCCTGATGCTAGATCCAGGCAGTGTAGCGCTGGGTTCATGTATAATGCCATCTCCCCCACTGCAGATGCCCCTTTGAGTAGAAATCTGCTTCGTGACAAGAGTATTGCATCAATGAGTACGTCCTCACCTTTTTTGTGAGGCGGAATTTCTTTCAGGTTAACCGGCACGATTTCGTTGTTTGAGCGATGGCTGTCATACCCTACAACAAGTTCACTGTAACGCTGTTGAAATGCGGTTAAATACTGAGCCTGGTCAGTTGCTACAAATATTTTTGGCCTGTTTTGTCGCCTGAGCCAGTTATCAACGTGCGGAAAGTACTCTGCCGGACTGACAGGCGGCGCATACATCAGGTCTGTTCCGCGGATATGAATTCCCAACATCTGATGTCCATCAAAATGCTGACTATAAAAGTCATTTACCTTCTCAACGATATCCTGTTTTACCCGAATGTAGCGGGAAAACATTTGATGCCCCTTTGTTCTTTGTTCTCGATACCACTGTTGCAAATCTTCGGGGGGATTGTCTCGCCAATCAGCAAAGGTAAAACTGTATATGCTGTCGGTATGATGCTCACAAATGTGCAGCATTTGTTTATCGTCGAGGTTTTGCAGGTCGCTAATTGATACCGGGCTATCGGGTGACGCACACAGTGTTAACAGATTCTGATAATCAAAGGGTGGGACAAGGGGTTCAAAGTATTGCTCCCACATGTTTTCGCCACGCTGTTTATCATAAAAGTAACTGTGACAATCTGCATCGTAATTGACCACCGGAAGAAGATTGTTGCGTTCACAGTAGCGGATTTGGTTCAATGTTTGTAACACCATGGCGCCGAACCCTGCACCGTGCAAATTCATATGTAACACATAAATACCGGCATAGTTTTCAGGTATTGTGACTGGCAATTTGTCTGTCTTGTGGCTTTTCTTCACGGTAATTATTCTGTTGTAAAGCACCTGAAATCTGCAGGGTAAAGAGTGAGGTTAGAAACGCGGCATTTAAAGGCCAAGTTTTTCTGGCGATAACTTTATACCCAGGTTAACGTTGCATTTTATTCGTATCTGCTATCAAAACAAGAAAGAGAACATCTTAAGAGCGCTAATGCAAGCCCCTTTGCTGAACAAATATTCAAAAATACTGGTTATCCGAATAAACCACTCTGATGCGGGTTTTTTTGCCTATCTGAACTTCGCGTTAAACCAGATTTTGTACTGTGAAGAAAAAAATTTAATACCGGTAGTGTATTTTGGCCCCCATTCATCAGATGGTCCTAATGCTTATTTTGAAGCCAGTCAGGGAGACAACATGTGGGACTATTATTTCGAGCCTGTAGCTGGTTATACCTATGCAGATATTCAACGTTTTATCAGTGATCCAACACACCCATTAACCGAGCAAAATCTGATTTACCCGGATGATGATTTATTGTCTTATCTGCACGCGGGAAATCCGGATAGTATTTACAGTTACCCGTATGGCTATTACACCGAGTTAGAGGAAGATGTTGAACAGTGGTATAACAACCAGAGAGCGAAAGCACAGAGGTTAATAAGAAAGTACATTCGTATAAAACCACATCTGTTAAATGAAGTTGATGCGTTTGTTGAACGCTACTTCAATAACAGACCCGTTTTGGGGATTCACATTCGCGGCAGGGATAAAGATTGCGCCAGTGAAGCCTATCACATTATGCGTATTATCCCGCCTGAAAAATATTTTCCACTGATTGATGAATATATTCGATCACATCCTGACTGTTTAGTTTTTCTCGCGACAGATCAATCACAGTTTGTTGCAACACTTAAGGCGCGTTATCAAGAGCGTATTATCACTCAGTCGACTATTCTTTCAGACTCCAATATCAATGCCTTCCAAAAGCAGGATGGCAACGGTTACCAAAAAGGCAAAGAAGTGCTATTGGATTGTTTATTGTTATCGCACTGCAATAAGCTATTGAAATGTTCTTCTGAAGAGGGTGAGTGGGCACATTATTTCAATTCAGAACTTACCAGTGTTGACCAGGGTGAATATTTCGGACCATTAACGTCACTTCAAAAATGCTACAGAGCATTGCTGGTGGAGCCGTACATATTTTTTAAGGAATTTTCAAAGCAGGCGTTTGTATCCAGGACTCCCTTACGTCAGCTTATGCTTTCTCTACTGACTGATTTCCCTATTATTCGTCGTATTTCCAATGGGCTGGAAGCAAAGCAGTTTTCTGGAAATACCATTCTGCGAACGATTTTTTTCCTCAAAAAGTATATTTCTTTGTACCGTCATCGGGAAGAAATACCTTTGCAGCAAGCAATAGCGATGGCGAAGCATGCAAGGCAACGGATAGGCTCTTCTTATTATTCATTCCGGCGAGCAAAAGGGAAAAAGTATTTGGAGATTCGTTGTGACGGTGATCCACAGGCGGCCTTTTTTGCACAGTATTTATATGTATTGCAACAGCTCCGCTTTGCTGAAAATAACAACCTGATCCCTGTTGTCAATTTTGATCATAGTTACAATTATTATTATGACAAAAATTACAATAAAAATGTGTGGGAAAATTATTTTAAGCCTGTATCAAAGGTACCCTCCGCCGAGCTGGAAAAAATTTCACCTGAAACCATCACTTTTCTGAGTCGTGAACACCAAAGACAGTTGTTTATTGGAGACGGAGACGAGCCTCCTGTTAAGTATAACGACGACACTAAAAGCTGGTGGCAAAGGCAGCGTGCCATGGGGGCTCGCCTGACCGCAAAATACGTAACAGTTCGACCCCATATCCAAAGCGATGTAGAGTTGTATTATCAACAACATATGTCTGAGGAGTGCGTCCTTGGCATTCATTTGCGGGGTACTGATAAATCAACGCGTTATGACGGCAAACCATTTGAAGGGCCCTCCGCATTTACACGTATCATACCGCCTGAAGAATATTATCCTTTTATTGATTTGTTTATCCTTTGCAATCCAGATGGGAAACTTTTTGTCGCCAGTGACCAGCAACAGTTTTTAACGAAAATTGTTGAGCGTTACGGAACCAGGGTCTTACAAACCAAGGCAACACGGTCCAGCAGCAATAGGGCTGTTTTTAAACGCTCTGGCAAAGGTTATCAAAGTGGCATTGAAGTTTTGACAGATGCGCTTTTACTTTCTAAATGTGATTATTTATTGAAGTGTTTCTCAAATGTCGGTGAAGTGGCAACTTACTTTAACCCTGGATTACCGGTACTTGATTTGTTTTATCAGCACAAGCCGGAAGACTATAAAAGGTTTTTTAATCCACCCAAACCAGCACCGTAAACGGTCGGAATTATTACAATATCCCAATGAATTTGTATGTTAAACAGTATTTTTTGCTAGAGTGATTCAGACGGAAGACTGCTATATAAACGGAATTGTTCATGAAAAGAAAAATAGACGCTAAGAATCGATTTTTGAAATATTCTCAGGAAGGCCAAAAGGCTAAATTGGCAGCATTGATTTTTTTGGTGCTTATATCGTTGGGCTTGTTTATCGAGGTGTGTCTTGCAACCGCATTTGTAAGCAGAACTTATGTTCGCGGACAGGAAATCGAGCCAATGTTTGAAAGGTATTTCATTTTAAAGCCATTCAAGTATTTTGTGCATAGCCAGGAATTGCTCTCAATCGAACTCAATCGGAATTACATTGGGCTTACTGAGCCTGTTTTGGACACGATGTTAGCTTATTCACCAGATCCATTACTTGGCCATAGATTACGCCCGGACGTTAGCTGGTCTCCATTCCTGGGTACTGTAACGACAACTAATAGTCAGGGGTTTGTTACAACTTATAAAGACCTACGGACATTTGATTATATTCCAGCGCAAGATACTTTTCGGATCGTATTTCTAGGTGGCTCAACGGTAGAAGGTTGGGGGGCCAAAAACTCTCTGTATTCGTTGCCCGCAATTTTCGCTGACCAAATAGCTATGCATTACTTGCCTAATGTAGCCAATAAGAACCGATTTGAAGTGATTAACGCTGGAGTGAGTGATTACGACTCGAGGAATGAATTCCTTTATTATGCGAATGAGTTGTTAAAATATAAACCCCACCTGGTTATTTCCTATAATGGTGGCAACGACTCAATGAATATGGCATCGACGAACCTTGTAAATCCTAATTCCCTGGAAACGGAAGGGTATAGAATGAATAAACAAATACTAGAAAACTCCTATAGCGTTAGTAGTTTGCTAATGAGGGCTTTGCAATTAAGCGCACAAGAACTGGTTTTTTTCTTTAAAAGAATTTTTGTCACTGATATCTTTTTTAAGCTTGCTGAGATGATTTCTTCCAGGACAGGGAATACTAATGATTTATCAGGCGCAGACAGGCCTGAAATTAGTGATATTAAGGTCTCAATTTACTTAAAAAATGTTATGCGCTTGCAGCGAGAGTTGGAGGCATCCGGCACTCATTTTGCTTGGTTTATTCAGCCAAACCTTTTCGTTACTGATTACCAGCCACAAGATACCCTGACAACCAAGTTAAAAAAGTATGAAAGTAAGTTGCAACATGGCCTCTATGAGTTTTACTCGGCAGCGGATCAGGCCCTTCGAAATCAGAAAGCAGGATATGGGGCGAGTTCAGTATTTTGTGCCGCAAATGTAAGCGACGCATTAAACGGTTCTAATGAGGAGGTCTATTTGGATCAGATTCATTTAAACGAAGCAGGCAACCGAAAAATGGTGGAGCGCTTATTACAAGAACTCAAATCTTGTAACCTGATTAAAAAAGCTAAGCAAAGTTAGCGTCAGAGTTCTGAAAACAAAACCTGGATTAAATCTCGGCATCTTTGCAGCGCTCTGACAATTCTTAAAAACCCAAGCAGCGTCACTGGCAAAAGTAAATCTTTTTGATTGTGGTATTGATGGCATGTGCTGGTTTCTTATTCTCAATAATGGAACTGGTATTACCTGAATAAAATTGTGCTCTCAAGCACCCTCCCATACCTAAAGACTTTTTGAATTTTAGGTTTTCGCTTCAATAGGTTTTTTCAATATCAAAAACGGCCTTGCCATAGCGCTTTGCAAACGCTTTAACTGCAACTGCGTGTTCATCACGGGAGCCTTGCCAGATCCCACCGTATTCCAGTTTGTTATTTCTAATCGTCGCATGTTCGTACGTCCAGTCTTCGAATTTATGCACCTTATTCTTTTCCATAAATATTTGCACAGCGGCAGACTGCAGAATTAAATCGTTCCAGTGGTGTATATGACTGGCTCCCATTCGATCAAAATGGTGCAAAAAATGTTGCACCTGGTCACTTTTCCAAAAGGATATTTTTGATATAAAGAAGTTGTTGAAGTAACCCCAGTTATCATATTTTCCGTCAATGCGTAAGTTGTTTTTCTTCAGTGGCCACCTGAGAGACAGCAACTGATAGTAGTAATTGCGCAAGGTATCTTTCAGGCTGGATTTCCAAACATGCTCATGGAAAAAAATCGGCTCGATAGCAAATTTGTCAATGTATTCATGCAGCGCTTCACTAAAGCCTTCTGTTAATCTATGAGGTTCCTGAGAGTCAACCCGATATCCATATTCAAAGTCGTTATTTGCCATGTATTCAAATAAATCGTACTCAATAGGGGAGTGTAAAATCGAATCATCATCAAATCGACAAACCCAATCAAAGCCCAACTCACTTAGTATGTCGAATACCTGGAGTGTATAGAAGCGGCACATGTGACGATGGCCCAAGCCCCATTCACCGTATTCTTTGCCTGCTGATGAAACCCAGATATCAGGCACCTTTGATTTATCCAGGAACTCTGGGATTTTAAATTCGATTTCCTGGAACGAAATTTCAGATCGCCCTTTGGCAACTTCTATCTGGTCTTGATGGCTAAAATCGCCTTCATGAAAAATAATAATAGATTGGCGAAACTTTTGATTATAGTTCTCGTATAGTTTGTCCAGGCTGATTTCCAACATACTACGTGAGTCTCTTCCCCATTGGGGGTCTTTCTGCGTGTTTTGTGCCAGGTAGACGAATGTGGGATTCATGTTTTGCGAGCTCTCGAATTGGTTTTTTTAAGCAAGTGGACACTAATTATTTTTCAAAAAGGCATGCCACTGTTGAAAACGTATTTTCCGTTGGCGGGTTAGTCGTTCTTGCAGTTTTTGTAGTGTCCTTCTCAATGAATATGGACTTATAGAAATTGCCCTAAGTCGCATTTTCCAGCCCGGTCGATGGGTATTGATATGAGGCATATCAGGCTCACTGAGCAGTACAGTCCTGGCAAGGCTGGCTCCGTTATGGATCAGGATGTTGCATCGCCTTAAAAGTAGATAATCCACAACAGCTTCTGCACCATTTTCTACAGCGGTGTCGGCATTGCCAGCTATATAAGAAGGCATTAATTCACCCGTAGGGCCTTTTCCTGCTGCAGGCCCTTCGTCGTGCAGTATTTTGGAATAACTCAACACATCTTGCCCATATACCTCTTTAATTGCATTTAAAGAGTGCACGGAGTCAGTAGCTACAAAGATTTTGGCGCTCGGTGATTTCAATTTATGTTTTGCAATTTGATTTAAATAGCGCTCAATTATGAGCGAATTCTTACGGAACAATCGAGGTTCTGCAGATGAAATTGCATCGGTTCCCCTGATATGTAAACCGATCACCATTTTACCTTCAAAATATTGTTTATTAAATTTCAAGACGCGATCCATTATTAGCTGCCGTGGACGAATAAATTCCTCAATTAATCGCGCGCAGGTTCGTCGTAACCATTGATCTGGATCTCGCCACTCAAATGGAATTTGCAAGCATTGATTTCTCAACACCGAGTGATCACCGAAGTTACTACTGAGAAAAAAACGCGTTGTGTAATTCAGCCCGATTGAATCAGGATCAGGTGGAGACTCAATAGCAATATCTTTGATTTCCTGGGGAAGGGTGTCGCAGCCGTATTTTGCAATTAAGGGTTCGAAATAATATTCCCAAACATTGTGTTTGCCATAATATCCTTGTGGAACCCAGTAACAACATTGATTTCCGAAATATACCAATGGAATTCTGGATTCGTTAAGCGCCCTGGGTATATTGGCAATCACCTGCTGAATCAGTGAGAATAACCCTGCGTCTCTCTCAACAATGACAAAAAATCGTTTCATTCAAATAATGCTCAAATTTGTGGTTGCCTGATGTTCCTGTTTTTATCTGGACAAGTTAATGTTGGTTTCTCTTTAAATCGGCATTTACCATTGATGAGCACAAATCTTCCAGCGAGGTTTTAGCTTGCCAACCTAAAAGCTTCTGGGCTTTTTCAGCGTCGCCGCGAAGTATATCCACTTCGGCAGGTCGATAAAGTTCCGGGCTCACTTTTACCAGCGTTTCTCCGGTTTTGCTATCGATGGCAATTTCTTTTTCCGCGTGGCCTTGCCATATCAGATCAATATCAACACAATTGAACGCCATATTGGCAAAGTTCCTCACTGATTCAGTTCTGTTAGTTGCAAAGACGATGGTTTCAGGGCGTTCTAATTGCAGCATTTGCCACATACCCAGCACATAGTCTCCGGCAAATCCCCAGTCCCGTTGCGCATCAAGGTTACCCAGTTCCAGGCAGTCCTGTTTTCCAAGCGTGATCTTCGCCGCGGCATCTGTGATTTTACGGGTTACAAACTCTTTTCCTCTCAGTGGCGATTCGTGGTTAAATGAAATACCACAGGCACCATACAGGTTGTAGGATTCTCGATAGTTGATCACCATCCAGTGAGCGGCGAGTTTGGACACGCCATAGGGGCTTCTGGGATAAAAAACGGTATTTTCTGTTTGCGGTATTTCCTGTACCTTGCCAAACATTTCGGAACTTGATGCCTGATAAAACCGGATATTCAGGTCGACCATTCTTATTGACTCAAGTAAGTTTAGTAACCCGACAATATTCGTTTGGTTGGTCATTACCGGTTGCCGAAATGCCGTTTCTACGAAACTTTGGGAAGCAAGGTTGTATATCTCGTGAGGTTGGTTGCTGTCGATCAAACGGATACATGCAGACATATCATTGATATCCAGCTCTTCAAAATGAAGAAGGGGATGCGACATAATGTCCATTGCTTCAAAACGCCAAAAACTATCAGCACTTCTACGTCGGTAAGTCGCGATAACTTTATATTGCTTCTCCAGAAGAAGCTTTGCCAAATAGGCGCCATCCTGACCGGTGGCTCCAGTTATAATTGCTATTTTCATTCTGCTAAATTAATTCTCAAGGTACAGGATGCTGAAATTATTAGTTTGTGTTGGTCGGCATCAAGCTGTGTTACCGGCTTTATGTTAACGGTTACAGAGCAGTTTTCCATATTGTTTTTTAAAGTTATTCACTGCCAATAACTCGTTATCATCAGTGCCGGGAAAGATTCCTCCCCATTCCAGTTTGCCTTTTTTAATTGTCGCGTGTTCGTAGGTGAAATCCTGAAAATGATGAATCCGGTGGTCTGGCATGAAAATCTGTATCGCTGCGGTTTGGACAATATGATCCGACCAACGGTATTTGTAGTTTCCTCCCACCCGGTCGAAATAGCTCAAAAAAGACTGGACCTCAGGTGTCATCCAAAATCCAACGCGAGTGATATGGAAATTATTGTAATAAGTTTGCCGGTTCCATTCAGTGGCCCTTGGCCAGTTGTTTAAGTCGTGATTCAGTTTTTCAGAGAGGCGGTCAATGATATTGGTGACCCGCTTTTTTAAACGACCTTTGAGCGAAAAGTGCTCATTATTGAGTGCCAGTGAATGATCAAAATTCTGCAGGAAAGAGACAGGCTTTATTCGCTCTGCTTTTATATAAGCCAGTACCATTTCAGAAAAGCCATATGTCGGGCGCAAAGGCTCCTTAAGAATGGCCCGGTAGCCATAATCACACTGATTGGCGGCCATAAATTCAAACAGGTTGTAATTAATTTTTGTGTGAATAAAGGAATCATCATCCAGGCGCATATACCAGTCATAGCCAAGATCATTGAGGATAGGAAAAATGCTATAGCAGAAGAATCGTGCCATGTGACGCTGACCAATGCCATATATCCCATCCCATTTTTCGGGTATTTCCCTGGGATTCAAAAATTCAGGAATGGCAAAATTTATCTCGCGAAACCGGATTTGTGAGCGTCCTTTTTTAACTTCTATCTGGCTGCTTTCATCAAAATCACCTTCGTGGAAAATCAGTACATCATGTTGAAAGGCATCATTGTAATTTTGAAACAGTAAATCCAGACTTTTTTCCAGCATTCCCCGTGAGTCGCGCCCGTACTGGGGATCTTTGGGGGTATTTTGAGCGAGATAAACAATGCAGGGGTTCATTAAATATAGCTTTTGTGAAATTCCGTGAATGAAATTACCAATAACTGTTCACTTCTCTCGTGGAAGTTATTGGTTTGTAATGGTTTAATATAAGCCGTCCGGGATTATGGCATGTTTTATTCCACAGTTCACCAAACAGCAGAGATTGTCTCATAAGAACCGCTACGGCATAACAATGGCAACGAATACGTTTTAAACTTGATGACTGACGCATACACGCTCTTCAAAAAACCTGGCTCCAGACTCACCACGTTGCTCCTCCTGGCGGCCATCCTCATCGGGGCATTTGGCGCACGTACATGGGGGGCCTACGATTACATTTTTGCGAACCCCGATGAAATCAAATTGCTAGGCGTGGATTCGCTGTTTCACCTGCGCCATGCAAAATACACCCTGGTCCATTATCCTGAAATACAAAGGATGGACATTGGGGCAAGTTATCCGGATGTTCGCCAAAATCATGCTACCGGATTGTTCGGTTTCGCGATTTCCAGCGTTGCCCTGTTGCTTTATGGCAGTGAAGCTAGCCTGAATGATATCGCTAGGGTGGCGGTTTGGTTTACACCCATATTAGCCGTAATTGCCTATCTCTTACTGTTTATTCTGGTCCGGCAATTAATAAATACGCCCACTGCGTTGTTGGCAGCATTGTTTTTTTTACTGTACCCCGGTAAATCACTGGATCGCTCAGTTCTTGGATTTGTTGACCATCATGCTGCTGAATATTGTTTGTCACTGGCTATTGTGATAGGCATGGTGTTTCTGCTGAGGTCGGCGCGGGAGCATCGCCAAGGTACACAGTGGAAACCAATCTGTCTTGCCGCACTACCACTGATCATGCTTATCTATACCTGGCAAGGGGCAGCGTTGGTTGTTCTTCTCATAAACATCGCATTTTTCGCTTACTGGTCTGTGATCCAGGCTCGCTCAGAGCAAATATCAGCGATAACCAAAGCAAGCGCTCTGTATGGTTTGATACTGCTGTTATCATTGTGGTTTGTGCCTGGAAACCAGTTTTTTCTGGCTATCGGTGCAGTGATGTTGATTGTGGGAGCCTGGTGTTATCCGCGCATTCAGCAGTATTTGGCACTGCGATTTTCACCTGTTGTGGTAGCTGGAATAATTATTATTCTTGTGCTTTTGCTTGCTGTTATCACCGTGTACTTTACTGAGCTTGGCTTATTGTTAGTGTCGGTAGTGTTAAGTGAATCCACTAACTTTATTTTTGAAGAAAGCACTGTCACTAGTACGAAGTTTATCAATCAATTTGGCGTCGTAGGCATACTGGCTGTTGCAGGGTTGGTGTTGCTTCCGGTAATGATATACAAACGCAAGTTACCCAGCGAAACAGTAATTCCTATCACCATTGGAGTGAACTGGTTGTTGCTTTGGTACCTGTCAGGTGATTTTGATTACGCCGTCCCGGCTTTTATTGCGTTTTTAGCTTCCCTTACCTGTTATTCGATTTGGTTGTTGCTTAAAAAAGTAGTACTTCGCAAGGCAGCGTTAACCAAAGTTTTCACTAACGCTTTGGTTCTGGTATTGGGTCTGGTCTGTTTAATCTTGCCAATATATCCCTTCAAAGTGTTATCTTTGCCCTGGATTGAGGAGTCTAAGTTGCAAGCAATGACAATATATCATCAAGCCTGGTACCGGTCATTGGCTTGGTTTGAGCAACATTCTCCACAACCGGCAAGGGCACCGGTTTCAATCCGGGGGGAATACTACGATTCGACTAATAGCGAGCAGGAAGACTATGGCGTTATGGTCGCCTGGGATTATGGTAATTTAGTCGCTTTATACGGTAATCGAATTCCTGTATGGAGCAGTCTTCCATCCAACTATATCCCCCGGTGGTTATTGGCTCAAAGCGAACAAGAATCGTTAGAAGTGCTGTCAGAGAGATTTACCAATGAGCGCACAATTCGCTATGTTATTGTGGACAAGGATACCTATGGTCCACTTATTCATGCGAAATCAAAGTTTACTGACAAACCTGTTGAGGTGGTCAGGCATGGGAAGGTTAATGTCAATGGCAAGCAGGTTCCCTATATTACTATGGATAACACCCATAAAAACTCCATGATTGCCCGCTTATATGCAAATGATGGTGAGGAACTTAGCCACTATCGAATGGTTTATGAAAGCTCTGAGCAAACTTATAGTGCCGGTTTTTTGCAACTTTCAGGCACAGGAGATGAGGTTAGTTATACGTTCGTTCCCAAAACATTTCCGATTGATACCCCTGATGAGCTTGAGCGTTATCAACAATGGACGAAGGTGGATGTTGTCGATACGGGTAACGGTTATCTTTATAATGGTCAAATACATTCAACCATCAAAATATTCGAAATTGTTAAGGGTACTGTTATAAAAGGTCAGGCAGGCTCAGGTGATCAGATTCAGGCACGGCTTTCCCTTCGCAGCAAAACCACCGGTCGACAGTTTAATTTTACCCGAACTGCGCAGGCCGATGAGCAGGGGAAATTTGAGTTTATAGTGCCATACTCCACAGAACAAACTCTATCCGACAGTGATATTATTGCTGAAGGTGACTACCAGTTGTGGGTTCGTCCCAAAGGAACAGAAACATTTTCGCTGCAAGCCACAATGACTGTGCCTGAGCCTTCATTCAAAGACAGAAAGTTCTTATTTACTCCAAAGGATTAAAGCAATGATGTATCATCAGGTCGTTCAAGGTGACGGATTTTTGATATTAGGATCAAGGATGGTGAATTGACTCAGCGTAACGATATCGTACTTTCATTGATTATCTGCTCCAGGAACGATAACTACATGGGCGACCCCATGTGGCGCTTATCTACCAGCATTAATTATGTGAGCCAAAAGGTTCATGTCCTCAACAGACAGCATCAGGTTGAAATTGTCGTCGCCGATTGGGGAAGTACTGAGCCTATTGCTGAGGTCATTCAGCTTAGCAAACAGGCCGCAGCTATCACTCGCTTTATTGAAGTACCTTTGGCGATGGCGCAATCGTTGCAACAAGATAGCCCGTTTGGTGAGGTATATGCACTCAATGTTGCCGCGAGAAGAAGTAAAGGACTCTACATCGGAAGAATTGATCAAGACACCTTAGTGACACAGGACTTTTTAGTGTGTTTTTTTAACGCATTTGAAAAGAAAAGTCGTGTTCCATTTAATATTGAAAATACCTACATGTTTGCGGCACGCAAGCAGTTACCCTATGAGTTCGTGGCCAAAAAACCGGGCTTAGGTGATTTGGATTTCGCGATTTCACGCTATCAGAGATTAAACCTCAGTGAAGAACTTTCTTATTGTTACTGGGCCTCTGCCGTCGGTATTTTGATGATGCATCGAAAACTCTGGGAAGATATAGGTGGCTATGATGAGAGACTAATATATTACTGGTATATGGATGTCGATCTGGCAACCCGACTGATCAAAAAGTACCCTGTGGTTAATATCGGCAAGGTGTTTGGCTATCACTTTTTTCACCTTGAACACATTAACGTAGGCTTTAAGTTCAGGCATAGCCATCGGAAATTAAATCCAGGTTGGTCTAAGTCCTTCGATAAACCTACCCTGAACCCCAATGGACCTAATTGGGGGTTAGGTGACGTTGCACTTGAAGAGGTTCGAGCCAAGCCTATGTCGACAGCCGCAGGTCGTTGTAGTTTAGAAGTTCTGAATGCAAGGAGTCATAGGACTTTACTAATATTTCAAATTATCCTGATGTCATTAAAAGGCTGCTTATATAATGTCGCCAGGCGAGCGCGTTATCGAATAAAAGCGCTTTTGGGTAAACCTTATCTTTAATAAACAATAACCTGGCAATGAAAAAAATTATTCGTCACGATGACAAGCGCTTTAGACATGTCAACTTGCCTGCGATATGGCATGCACGAGAAATATTATTTCACCTGATGAAAAGAGATATCATGGTAACTTACAAGCAAACTTTGCTTGGGGTTGGATGGGTGGTAATACAACCCGTTGCTATGGCTTTAAGCATCATTTTTGTTTTTGATCATATTGGAAGTTTTCCAGATTATGGCGTCCCGTACATTCTCATTGCGCTATCTGCACTAGTCTGCTGGGAGTTTTTTTCCGGCTCTGTTGCAAAGGGGACCACTTGTTTGATCGATGACGCTGATATTCTTGTAAGGTCCAACTTTCCTCGGATTATATTTCTGCTCAATGCGGCACTTAAAAATGCGCTTGGACCGATTATCAATTTAGGCGTTTTGTTTGGATTTATGGTGTTTTTCAACATTCCATTTACATGGAACTTAGTGTTGCTTCCATTTGTTCTTGCCTTGCTCGTTCTGCTTAATTTGGCACTCGGCTTGTGGCTGGGAACACTTAACGTGTTTAAGCGGGATATTGGGACTTTCGTGCCGTATCTTTTAAGGTTGGCTCTGTTCACCAGCCCCGTTGCCTTTACCATTAACAGTGTACCGGAAGATTGGCAACTGCTGTATAGCTTGAATCCATTGGTGGCTATCATCGAAACAATGCGTTTCTGTATTTTAGGTGAAGCATTTCGTCCAGATTTGAATTGCATGATAGTTGGAGCTTGCTCTTTAGCACTGTTACTGCTGAGTGGTATTTACATTTTTGGCTCAAACGAACGAAAATTCGCAGACATTATTTGAGAGCATGAAATGGTATTTCCAAATAAAGTAATAGAAGTTCGCAATCTTGGTAAACAATACCGGATCCCTTTGGTCAGAGAAGAGCAAGGCCACAAGAGGGGAGCTGTATGTTTCCCTCGCCGAAGAAAAACTCAATTAGTTTGGGCCATCAGGAATATCGATATAGACATAATGCGAGGATCTATTGTGGCTATCATGGGGGACAACGGGTCCGGTAAATCTACGTTGTTACGGCTTATTAGTGAGATTTCTGATCCATCAGAGGGGGAAATTATACTTAGAGGAACAATCGCACCAATGCTGGAAGCTGGTGTCGGCTTTCATCCCGAACTAACGGGGAGAGAAAATATTTATCTCAATGCTACCTTAATGGGGATCAGCAGAAAAGATCTTGCACTTCGATTTGACGAGATTGTCAATTTTGCCGACATTAAAGGTTACTTAGATACACCGATGAAGCGGTACTCCAGTGGCATGTTTACAAGGCTCGCGTTTGCTGTAGCCACTCACCAGAACCGCGATATTTTGATAGTCGATGAGGTATTGTCGATTAATGATGTAGGTTTTCGTGAAAAATCCATTCGGAGATTAAAGCATTTAGCAGAAAATGGTGTGACGATTCTTTTAGTAAGCCATGACGTGGAATTGTTAAACAGCCTATGTAATCACGCAATATTATTACAAAATGGCAGGCTGATCGCACAAGGCAGTTATCAAGAGGTTCGCGCCTTGTATTACAATTCTGATATGAAATTCAACAGTAGCAAATTGCAAGAGTAAAGATAGGTGCCAACAGCATTAGTTACCGGTGCCGGTGGTTTCATCGGTCATCATATGGTCCGATACCTGAAACAGCAAAATTACTATGTAATTGCTGTCAGCCGTCGTTTCCCTGTGTTTGAAGCATCCCTGGCTGACAAGTATATCACAGGTGACTTATCCTGTTCCGCGTTCACAGCTGATTTGTTTAAAGAACCCATTGACGAGGTTTACCAGTTTGCTGCGGATATGGGCGGGGCAGGTTATACCTTCTCCCATGATAACGACGCAAATATTATGCAAAACTCATTGCGTATCAACCTTAATATCTTAAGTGCAATTGCTAAAGGGACGGCAAAAAAAACTAAGATATTTTATCCATCTTCTGCTTGTGTTTACCCCAAACTTTGCGAAGACCATCCGAGCTTTCCCAATTGCGTAGAAACCTTGGCTTATCCAGCTTATCCAGAGAGCGACTACGGTTGGGAAAAACTATTCAGCGAACGCTTGTTTGCGTCCTATCGACGTAATTACAACATTGAAGCCCGTATCGGCAGGCTCCACACAATCATAGGACCACAATGTATTTTTGATGGTGGAAAAGAAAAAGTGCCAGCGGCATTGGCCCGGAAAGTCATCAATGCCGAAGATGGAGATGAAATAACCATCTGGGGCAGTGGAGAGCAGACGCGCTCGTTTCTTTATATTGATGACTGTTTAAATGCAATTTATCAGTTGATGCAATCCGGGTTTAGTGATCCGGTGAATATCGGCTCCGAGGAGCTTGTTTCAATCAACGAGCTGGCGAGCAAATTGATAGCCTTGTCAGGCAAAACGTTGCAGCTCAAGCACATTGACGGACCTGTGGGACCATCAGCTCGAAACTCTGACAACCGCCTAATTCGGGAATCAATAGGCTGGGCACCGAAAGTGTCATTAGATGAAAGCTTGAATATTCTTTATCGCTGGATATATGCTCAAATAAATGCGCATTAATGTTTTAACCACCGCCTGACACGTCCATATCGGCTATGGTAAGCCACTATTTTCCAACTAAAAAGTTGCTTAAACAGCTTTTTCAGCTATTTGAAAGCCACTTAGCCCGTCTCACTTGAATACTGCGATATGACTTGATGAAAGAGTCGCACTGTAATTTTAATTTCGGACAGTGTTTGATGGAGGTAGCCTTCGGGCAAATGGGAAAAAGCACCAATAAAGCCTCACTAATGCTCCAGCCATTGCCTGACTCGAGTAAAGCGCTTGTAAAAAAATGCAACGAGTTTCCAGGAGTATAACCATTTTACTAAGGTTTCTTTGCACCTGAGCTTTATGAGTTTAAAGCGTGATAAGTTACCAATATTCAATTCAGAAAAAGAGCTGTTGAGCTTACTGTAATTTTGAGTTTTAAATTCGCAATGCAATGACAAATCAGTAATTCTGTTGTGATCTGTAAACCACAGAGACATTTCGCCCAGAGCTGCTGGTCCTTTAATAACATGGTGGCAGCGAGACAACAGCAGCATATCAATTAGTGCCTCTTCTCCTTTGATATAACCACCGACACGGTTGTTTTTGACTGGAACGATATGGTTTGAAGAGCGCAAAACATCTCTTGCAATTATTTTGTTTCCGTATTTGTCGCGCAATGCATGTAGGTATTGTTGTTGATCAGTAGCGACGAAAATTTGGTAATTCGTCGATGTAGACTGTGAAATTACTTCATCTAAGTGCAAAATGTAAGTTTGCAAGGGGATTGGTGTCGCATAATTGAAATCAGTTCCCCTGATATGAAGGCCAAATACCATTTTCTGATTAAAATTCGCAGCACAAAATTCTTCCACTTTAGTCGTGATGTGAGGCCTTGGTTTCACATACTTTTTAATGTACTCACGGCCAAGCTCACGCTTTTCCAACATCCATGCTTTTTTATTTACAGGGACATCCCAAGCCCAGAACGTAGCAAGCCTGTTAGGGTCAAAGTGATGCATGTAACCAAATTCCTTTTCGGTCAGCTTTATTACGGATTCATCCTTTATCTTACCAGCTTTTAACCAGCTATTAATTTGCTCTATATTGTAAGGGCTAATTGATTCGAAAAAATATTCCCATACTTGATTACCATGATGTGCGTCATACAGGTAGATGGTGTTCTTGCCACTAAAGTCAAAGACCGGAATGGCGTTTAATTCAATCGCTCTTCGCAGACCGTTGAGGGTGTAAATCATTAAGGCACAAAATCCGGTATGGATATCGTGATTTTCAATTACAAGTAGTTTTTCATAATGCTTTCCATTCCAAAAAAGCGATCTTGTTTTACTGTCGGTCAAAACTTTTTTTACCTTATTTACAAGGGCTGGGTTGGTGTTTTTGAACTGGCCGGTTGATTGTAAAGAGGGGTTCAAATAGCGAGCCAAGAACAATAATTAAGTGTATGATTATAGGCCCTTTTAACAAGAAAAAAGTTTAAATGAAAGTTGCACTTGTAACGGGCGCTGGTGGATTTATTGGCAGCCACATGGTTAAGTATCTAATAACCAATGGATACAGAGTAATTGGCGCTGATTTAAAGCAGCCTGAGTTTTCTCCTAGTTCCGCAGATGACTTTTTTATCGGCGACCTTAGAGAGCCTCAATTTGTTGAAAGCCTCTTCTGTACCGAGATAGATGAAGTGTATCAGTTTGCTGCCGACATGGGGGGAGCGGGGTACTTGTTCACTGGCGATAACGATGCTGATGTGATGCATAACTCTGTACTGATAAATTTAAATGTGCTTAACACTATGGCGCGGCGCGGTGTCAAAAAAGTGTTTTACTCTTCGTCTGCTTGTGTCTACCCAGAATACAATCAAATGGATCCGAGCAATCCTATCTGTACCGAAGGATCCGAATACCCGGCAGCTCCTGACAGTGAATATGGTTGGGAAAAGCTCTTTAGTGAGCGGCTATATTTATCGTTTCAGCGCAATTATGGATTGGATGTTAGTATCGCCAGATTTCACAATATCTTTGGTCCTGAGGGCACCTTTGAGGGTGGTAAAGAAAAAGTCCCTGCTGCCCTGGCCAGAAAAGTGGCTATGGCAAAAGAGGGAGAAGAAATAGAAATTTGGGGGGATGGTGAGCAAACCCGATCCTTTTTGTTTATTGATGACTGCGTGGAGGCTGTTTACACCTTGGTAAAGTCTGATTTTAGTGGTCCGGTAAATATTGGTTCTTCTGAATTGATCTCAATTAATGAGCTTGCTTCGCGGTATATGGGGATATCGGGTAAGCAACTTACATTAAAACACATTGAAGGCCCGCTTGGCGTGAGAGGGCGTAACTCTGATAACAGGTTAATTGCAGAAAAGCTGAACTGGTTGCCTCGTGTGTCCCTGGATTCAGGACTAGCGCAGACCTATAACTGGATCAAAAATCAAATCTGTAGTGGCAAATCATAATTACATGAAGCAAACCCGCCTGTTAATTCGTCCCAAAGATACATATGAAGCTATCTATTATCACCGTCTGTTTAAATAGTGAGACCACTATTGCTGATACTATTAATAGTGTTTTAGAACAATCATTTAGCGACTACGAATATATTATTTTTGATGGTGGCTCGACTGATAATACTCTGGATATCATTAAGCGCTTTGACGGTCATATTACTCTTGTAGAGGGTAAGGATGAGGGGCTCTTTGATGCCATGAACCAAGCGATCACCATAGCCTCAGGTGAGGTTATTGGTATCCTTAACTCTGATGATTTTTACAGCCACAATCAGGTGCTTGCGAAGGTTATGAATGCCTTTGATGAAACCCATTCTGACTCAGTGTATGGTGATTTAATGTATGTACAACGTGAGAACGTTGACAGGGTTTGGCGAGTGTGGAAAAGCGGCGCTTTTGATAAAGCAAACTTTAGAGCTGGCTGGGCACCCCCTCATCCAACATTTTTTGTGAAAAAACGGGTTTATGATGAATTTGGCTTGTTTGACACTTCCTTTCACATCTCGGCAGACTATGAGTTGATGTTGCGCTTTTTATATAGACACAATGTGAGCACTGCCTATTTACCTAACTTTCTTGTTAAAATGCGCACAGGTGGAAATAGTTCAGGTAAGTCATTAAGTAAATTTCTATCAATCGCAGAAGATATTCGCGCTTGGCGGGTGAATAAACTGAAACCTGGGTTAATTACTATTCCATTTAAAATTTTGCGTAAAGTGCGCCAGCTATTTCACCACTACCCTTAACCACAGTGACTAAAAGTTCATGGTTAAAAAGGCTGTACAATTGGACACTTGGTATGATCTATTGAGGCATCAACTAAAACAAAGACGACCATTGTCATCTTTCGAAGAGAAATAAGGTGTTTGACATTAAGCTAATTAGCCGCTTCTGGAAATAATCCAAAACATTACGCCATGATGGCTGAGTTGTTTGTCGATAAAACTCGTTCCAATGAAGTCGTTATAGTTTTTTATTCAAATGACATGGGAGAGTTTGACTCGCATTCAAACGAGATTAATTTAAGCGAAGAAAACACATTTTTTGACGAGGGAACGACCAAGGTTTTACCGAGTAGACGCAATATGGGGTTGCATCAGAAAGCATTATTCCAGAGGGCTTCACTTGTCGCCTCAAGGCCATCAAAAAGTCGCGAGTTTACCGGCACGTAACTTTTGGCTAACGGTTCATTACTTCAAATAATAAAGTGGCCCCTATTTTTTAATAAACTTTTCCAGCAAGTTGTTTTACTATCACTAAAGGTTTTGACAGAGGCATTTAAATGGAAATCAGCAAGCGATTCTGTGTCGAGTTTGCCGCTATCTGTATGGTGTTGATTCTTTTATTGAGTTATTTAGCCCGGGAGAAACTGTTTTTGGTAATGATTACCTTATCTCTGTTTTGCGCACTGCTGACCGTGACATTATACAACCCCCTGTTATTAAGAACTCCTGCTAGAGGTTGGTATAGGTTAGGAAAAGGAATGGGGGTGTTAATGACCCCGGTTTTTTTATTTGTGGTATTTTACTGCTTTCTGTTCCCATATTCGATTATCCTAAAAATCAGAAGTCATAAGCCTATCGAAACTTCTATCAACAAGCAGCAAAGCAGTTATTGGGTTGATGTGAGCAAGGAGCTTAAAACAGATTTGATAAAACAGTATTGAAACCTATGATTGCATTTTTGAAAGAATTTACAGATTTCATTATAGAAAAGAGGAAGTTTTGGTTGGTGCCAGTATTTTTCATCTTTATTCTATTCAGTCTATTGATCGTGGTGGCTAATGGGTCTGCCATCTCGCCTTTTATTTACTCACTATTTTAAAGGATACCTCTCTCTGTGATAGTGATTGGTATCTCCGCATACTATCATGATAGCGCTGTTGCTCTTGTCATTGATGGTAGGGTAACGTTCGCTGCTTCTGAGGAGCGATTTACCAGAATAAAGCATGAGCCTCGTTTTCCTGCAAAAGCATTACAGCAATTATTAAGTTATTCAAACTTACAGCTTGAAGATGTTGATTACGTGGTGTTCTATGAAAAGCCGTTTTTAAAGTTTGAGCGTATAGTTGAAAGCTATTTACATACTTCACCAAGAGGTTTTCGTTCATTTTTGCGTGCGGGCCGAGAGTGGTTGGGTAAAAAACTGTTTTTAAAGGCGGAAATTCTGAGGGAGTTGAAACAGCTCACTTCAGATTTTAGCGATGACAAGTTACTTTTTAGTGAGCACCACTTGAGTCATGCAGCCAGCGCATATTATCCATCAAGTTTTAGCCATTCAGCCGTTATCACGATGGATGGTGTAGGGGAATGGGCCACTACAACAATCGGAATTGGACATAGGTTGGAGCTCGATTTATTGCGCACCATTAATTATCCTCATTCGATAGGGTTGTTATATTCAGCATTCACCTACTACCTCGGGTTTAAGGTTAATGGCGGTGAATATAAAGTGATGGGGTTGGCACCCTATGGCACAGCGAAGTACGTCAATTTAATTCTGGATAACCTTATAGATATAAAAGAAGACGGCTCTTTTCGTTTAAATCAATCCTACTTCAATTATATGTCCGGATTGACGATGACTAATCACAATTTTAATGCGTTATTCGGCCAACCTGAGAGAAGTCCGGAGCACCCGCTGCAACAATTTCATGCTGACGTTGCTGCTTCTCTGCAACTGATCGTTACTAATATTGTACTCAGAATATCACGTTTCACTAGATCGTTAACCAACAGCAACAATCTATGCCTGGCTGGCGGCGTAGCGCTGAACTGTGTTACAAATGGAAAATTAAAGGAGGCAGATATATTCGACAATATATGGATTCAACCTGCTGCAGGAGATGCCGGAGGGGCTATAGGAGCAGCGCTGTACTGTTTTTTTCAGAAGGCGCCTGATGCTGGGGCCGCCTTTTCTTTGCGTGCGACAGCAGAACATACTTTTCTTGGCACAGAATACTCAGACAGTGAGGTGGAGAGCTTATTTACCAAATTGGGGATTGAGTATTCAAAAATGGAGGAGAGTAAATTAGTTAATTGTTGTGCTGAACTTTTGAGTGAAGACAAATGTATAGGATGGTTTCAGGGGCGTATGGAGTTTGGCCCAAGAGCACTTGGCAACCGCTCAATACTTGCAGACCCAAGAAATGCGTCGACACAAAAGAAACTGAATATAAAAATAAAGAACAGAGAGAGTTTTCGACCATTTGCTCCGGCAGTGCTCGCTGAGAAAGCGCCAGAATGGTTCGAGTTTGAAGGCGAAAGCCCCTTTATGTTGTATGTCGCGGCAGTGCACAAATGCAAGCTTAAAACGTTAGATGTGGCAGAATCCAGAGGATTGGGCTCATTAGGATTGGAACGATCAGCCATTGCAGCTGTTACACATGTGGATAACTCAGCTCGGCTACAAACTGTTGCAGAAAAAACAAATCCCAGATTTTACGCTTTGATAAAGGCGTTTGAAGCAAAAACCGGATGTCCGGTGTTAGTGAACACATCATTTAATGTCAGAGGTGAGCCAATCGTAGAGTCACCAATAAATGCCATACAATGCTTTTTTTCGACGGAAATGGACTATCTTGTCATCAATAATTTTATTGTGGACAAGTCGTCTCAAAATTCTACCATAATCAAAGCAAACAGCTTTGATATTACGCAATTAAACGATTAGCTCTAAGCGGTGCGAGCTTCTTTGCTTCCTGTGTTGATAGTTTATAGTTGGCGAGTTTTTAACAAGTGACAATGACCTATTTTCAGCCAACAGATAAACGTTCTATATTTCCCGCATTAACAAGCACTGATTTGACTTTTTAGTATGACAGATAAAGTAATTGAGCAATATTTACAGCGATTTAGTGAGCCAGAGTCACGGTTAGTAGCGTCTTTGTTAGAACATCAGTATCAATATTGTTTGATTATACCCGCCTACAATGAAAGTTCCGTTTTTTTGGATGCAATCTGTCGGTACAGCGGGCAGTGTTCGTTATTGGTGATTTTAGTCGTTAATCAGCCTGATGATGATCCCGACCTTGCACCTCAAATTAATTTGTATAAGTCTGCTTTACAAATTGGCAGTGTGCGAAAACAGGTTGAAAATCTTACTATTGTGACCTTGGCAAATGAACAAAGTGGTTTACTTGTTATCGACCGATTTTCCGATGGTTTCGCTATCCCACGTAAACAAGGGGTTGGACGAGCCAGGAAGGTAGCTATGGATACCGCTGTTGCTACCATTTATAGTGGAAAAGTTACAAGCTCTGCAATTTATTCTTCCGATGCGGATGCTGCATTACCCGAAGATTATTTCTCTTTAAATCATTTAAATCAGGGGGATAGTGCAGGAGTCTTTCGCTTTAATCATGCCGCAAGCGGTGATAGCGAAGTCGATTCCGCCACTAAGCTTTACGAGCAGCGACTTCATCATTATGTTTTGGGTTTACAGTTTGCTGCTTCCCCGTATGCTTTTCATACTATAGGGAGTTGTTTGCTGGTGGATGCACTGGCTTATTGTCAGGTCAGAGGGTTTCCCAAAAAAGCCGCAGGTGAGGATTTTTATCTGCTCAATAAGCTGGCAAAGCAGGGAAAGGTACAATCCTTGTCGCCACAGTTGATGATTCAATCCCGTGTTTCAGACCGGGTGCCATTTGGTACCGGACCTGCCGTGCAGGAGATTGTGCAAAAACAGCTAACCGAAGAGACCTATCTAGTTTACCATCCGCAAATATTTGTGCATTTAAAGACCTTGCTGAAGGCTTTTTCTGCACTGACCCCTGACACTTTAGGTGCACTAAACGAAGCGCATTTTGATAGCATCAGTCAAGACTATCTGGTGCAGGCCGGGTTCTGGCAAACCTGCAAAAAATGGCAAAAACAGGGATATTCTCAAGCACAACTGCAAAAAGCACTGACCGACTGGTTTGATGGCTTTCGCACCCTCAAGTATGTGCACTTTCTGCGCGGGTCTGATTACCCCGATATTCCGCTAGCGCAGGCGTTACAAATCAGAGCAAAACTGGGCTTTTAAGCGCCAAAAAATATCCACATTTTTATTTCACCATCTGCTATATTGAGATGAACTTCAAATGTTGCTCAAGGAATTTATGTATGGATATGGTCTTTGAATACTTGCTGACACCGCAAGTTTTTATTCTGGTGTTGGTCATCGTTATATTGCGCTCATCCATTAAGTTTGTGCCGCAAAACCGTGCTTTTATTGTTGAGCGTTTCGGAAAATATCAATCTACTAAGGAAGCCGGACTCAATTTTATTGTGCCCTTTATTGATAAAGTGGCAGCTGATCGCTCATTAAAAGAGCAGGCGGTGGATGTGCCCAGCCAGTCTGCTATTACCAAAGATAATATCTCTTTGTCTGTGGATGGTGTGCTGTATTTCCGGGTACTGGACCCATACAAAGCCACTTACGGCGTTGAGGACTACGTGTTTGCGGTAACGCAACTGGCACAAACCACAATGCGTTCCGAACTGGGCAAAATCGAACTGGATAAAACCTTTGAAGAGCGGGACACCTTAAATGCGCGGATAGTGTCGCAAATTAATGAAGCTTCATCTCCCTGGGGTATCCAGGTGATGCGCTATGAAATAAAAGACATAGTACCGCCTGAGTCAGTGATGAATGCCATGGAAGCGCAAATGAAGGCCGAGCGTATGAAACGGGCTCAGATTCTTGAGTCAGAAGGACAACGCCAGTCAGCGATTAATGTGGCTGAAGGTGAGAAACGCTCACAAATTCTGGCCGCAGAAGCAGATAAAACCGAGCAGGTGTTAAGAGCAGAAGGCGAAGCGAAGGCTATCATTGCAGTAGCTGATGCGCAGGCGGCTGCCCTGACCAAAGTAGGTACTGCCGCCAATACCGAAGAAGGCCAAAAAGCCGTACAGCTGGATCTGGCCACCAAAGCCATAGAGGCGAAACAGGCCATAGCCAAAGAGTCTTCGGTGGTGCTGTTACCCGACAGTGGTTCTGATGCCGCCACCGTAGTGGCGCAGGCCATGACTATCATCAATAAGCTCAACAAGGCTGAATAATCACAAGGAGTTCGCTATGGACTATTTGCACACACACCTGATGGAAACTTTGGTGGTACTGGGATTAGTGCTGCTGGCAGTTGAAGTGATGATATTGGGATTTTCTACCTTCTTTTTGTTTTTTGTGGGTGTGGCGGCCTTAGGTACTGCGCTGTTGTTTTTTCTGGGCGTACCGGAAACCTGGCTTAATGCTTTGTTAGGCACCGGTGTATTAACCGCCCTAAGTGCCGCGTTATTGTGGAAGCCACTTAAAAATATGCAACTGAAAACCGAAACTCATAAGGTCAAAAGCGATCTGATCGGTATGGAGTTCGAATTACCGGAAGATATTAAGCCTGGCAAAACTACCTATTTTCGATTCTCGGGTATTGAATGGCAGTTGAAGTGCAACAGTGAAGAAAGCGCCGGTACGCGGGTGAAGGTCACCGATATCGAAGTGGGTATAATGCACATCGCTGTGGTTGACGAAAGCTGAATCACAGTTACAATCCCCGGCCCTGATATCACTGGATTCAACCGGAGACTGTTTTGATTGGAGAAATTGCTGCACTGAGTACGGCGTTATGCTGGGCTGTTGCCTCGCGTATGTTTCAGATCCTTGGCAAGAGTTTTTCACCGCTGGCGCTGAACTTCTGGAAAGGGCTGGTGGCCGCTATCGTGCTATTTGCGGTGACGCACTTTTTCTACCCGGATTTCACGCTTACACAAAATCAGGTGTTTTGGTTGTTACTCAGCGGTGCCATTGGTATCGGGCTGGGAGATACCTTCTTTTTTCAGGCCCTCAATAAAATTGGCGATAGCCAGGCTATTTTAATTGCTGAAACGCTGGCCCCCATTATTACCGCACTGTTTGCCATGGCCTGGATTGCCGAATGGCTCACCTGGCAACAATGGTTGGGTATTGCCGTGGTAATTTTGTCGGTAGACATGGTTATCAAGCTGCAGAAGAAACAGAAAATCCATCACTTTGAAATGACCGGCTATGTGTATGCGGCGCTGGCGGCAGTGTGTCAGGCGTTTGGTGCGGTCATTAGCCGGGACATTTTAACCTCTACCGACATCGATCCGGCCAATGCCAGTCAGATCCGTTTGCTGGGCGGAATGGCCATCATAGTGGTGCTGATGATGATTAAAAAGGACCGTTGGTTGCCCAAAACCGACACCCTGAAACAAACCTGGCTGCTATTCGCCGGTGCCACCATTATCGGTACTTTTGCCGCACTATTTTTGCAAATGCTGGCCTTTACCTACACCAAAGCGGCGGTGGTACAAACCCTGTTTGCCACCAGTGTGATTTTATCCCTTGGGGTGTCTCGCATTATGGGTGAAAAAGTCAGTGGCCGGGTGATGTTGTGGTCGCTGGTGGCATTAGCCGGCGTGGTGTTTTTGGTGGCTATCGAATAGCCAATACAGACAATTACCCACTGTACAAAAATAAACCTTGCTATAAGCGGTGCATTTCTATAGAATTCGCGCCCTTAAATCAGCCACTTAATTTAGTTCCTTGCCTTCAAGCAGTCTGGCTGTGCTGTACAAGGCCTCAACCGTAAGGAGCAATCATGCGTCATTACGAAATCGTATTTATGGTTCACCCTGACCAGAGTGAACAAGTTCCTGGTATGATCGAGCGTTATACCAACATCCTTACCAACGATGGTGGTCAAATTCATCGTTTGGAAGACTGGGGTCGCCGTCAACTGGCTTACCCAATCGAAAAGCTTCACAAAGCGCACTATGTGTTGATCAACGCAGAAGCAACTCCAGAAGCTGTTGAAGAGTTAGAAACTGCTTTCCGTTTTAACGATGTTATTCTTCGTAACATGATCATGCGCACTAAAGCCGCTGTAACTGAGCCATCTCCAATGGCTAAAGAGCAGCAGTCAGAAAGCCGTGAAAGACCTGCGCGTCCTGCTCCTGCTGAAAAAGCAGCAGAGAAAACAGAAAACGCTGAAGAAGCATAAGTTAATTTAAGGAGACTTATTATGTCTAACTATTTCAGACGTCGTAAATTCTGCCGTTTCACTGCTGAAGGCGTGCAGGAAATCGATTACAAAGACATTTCTTTGTTGAAAAACTACATCACTGAAAGTGGTAAAATCGTGCCTAGCCGTATTACAGGTACCAGCGCTAAGTATCAGCGCCAGTTATCTTCTGCTATTAAGCGCGCACGTTCTTTGGCGTTATTGCCGTACACTGACGGCCACAAGTAATTTTTGGCGAAATTAAAGAGGTAGCAAGATGGAAATCATTCTACTAGACAAGATCGCCAATCTGGGCGGTTTAGGTGACACTGTTAGCGTTAAATCTGGTTATGCACGTAACTTTCTTTTCCCTAAAGGTAAAGCAGTTCCTGCAACTAAAGTAAACGTTGAAAAATTCGAAGCACGTCGTGCTGAGCTTGAAGCGAAAATCGCTGCTGAATTAGACGCTGCGAACGCGAAAGCGGCTAAACTGGCTGAAATTGCTGAAGTAACTATCGCGGCACCTGCAGGTGACGAAGGTAAGTTATTCGGTTCAGTTGGTACGCGTGACATTGCTGATGCAATCACTGCAGCTGGTCTTGAAGTGGCTAAAGCTGAAGTTAAATTACCTACTGGTACTATCCGCGAAACGGGTGAATTCGAAATCGACATCCAGTTCCACGGTGACGTTACTGCTAGCGTGAAATTGCACGTAATCAGAGAAGCTTAATCGCTTTCTGACTCAGTTCTCAAAAACCGCTGCATCTGCAGCGGTTTTTTTATGGGAATAAGAAAATACTTTCAGGCGTGTTATTGCAGGTCCTTGCATTTAGAACCTGAATGGAAGTCTTCTCATTGGCCATGAATTTCGTGGCCTTTTTTATAAGCAATCAAAAAACTTTTATAAAATTCAAATTTCTATTTAAACCTTTATCAACTAAGCTGCGTCTTACTCATCAAACAAAGCAAACAGATAAATATTGAGTTTGGAAACGAGCGTCCTTGATGCTGAACCTGTATTGCGGGAACAGCGGCTGAAAAACCTTATTGAGTCCGCAAAACAAGGGGACCGTAACGCCTATCAGCAGATCTATCAACAACATGTAGGGCAGGTGTATGCCTTGTGTTTTCGTCTGACAGGTAACAAGGAAAATGCCGAAGAAGCCGCTCAGGAAGTATTTATCCAGGTTTGGCAAAAGTTAGCAAATTTCAAGGGCGACAGTAAGTTTTCCACCTGGTTGCACAGTGTTACGTCGAATGTTGCGATATCTTATTTGCGCAAGCAGAAAGGTTGGTTACAAAAGATGTTTAACCTCGAAGATAGCAGCGTGGCGGAAATCCCTTGTGAAGGGTTAAGTGGTGAAATTGATTTGGATGCCATTATTGTCAGGTTACCGGAACGGGCGCGCATTGTCTTTGTATTGCACGCTATTGAAGGTTATCGCCACGAAGAAATCGCACAGCGTATGAACATTGCGGTGGGTTCCAGCAAGGCACAATTTCACCGGGCTAAGCAGTTGATGAAAGATTGGATGGGTTATGAGTAACGACAATTTTGAACAGGCTTTACAAGATAAAGTGCGTACTCTGCCAAAAGAGGTACAGCCGGAAAAAGACTTGTGGCAGGGTATTGATATTGCGCTGACGCCAGTCGGGCAACACCGGGCATCAGCAGAGTCTGTTGCAACCAGCTCAACAGTGGTGCGCCTCTTTGAACGCCATAATATTCGAAATTTGGCGTTGGCAGCGAGTCTGGCATTGGTGGCCATTTTAGGTTGGAACGGGTTGCAGAAGTCACCAGAACTATCACCATCATCGACACTGGTCAGTCATATGATGCAGCAGCACGACGAGCAAAAATCGGTGTTACTGGCTTCATTGTCTGATTCGCCGGAGTTAACCGATAACTGGCAGACCCAGCTACTGGAGCTGGAACAGGCGGCATCGGCGATAGAGGCGGCTTTGCAAAATGACCCAAATAATATTACGTTGCTTAAAATGTTACAGCAGGTGCATCAACAACAGTTGGCGTTGATAGAGCGGGTTCACGCACCAGCCTGGCAACAGATTTAACCGCTGAAATTTACTGCTTCGCCAGGGAGCGAGTCAGAGAACATTTCACCCTGAACAGAGAAGGTATCAATATGAAGTACGCATTTTTAACTCCCCTATTGGCAATTGTGTTTTCCTTGCCATTGTTTGCCGGTGAAAAGGTTAACGAAACGCGACAGGTCAAAGGTGATATCGACGTAGAAATCGAACACACTAATGGCAACATCACCATACGCGGTTGGGACAAGCAAGAGATAAAGGTTGAGGGTGAGCTGGATGATAAAGCCGAAGAATTCATCTTTGAAGAACGCAACGGTCGCATGGTCATACAGGTAAAAATGCCCAAACACAAAGGTAACTGGAATTCAGGCGGTCCCGGTGACGACCTGGAAGTTCGGGTGCCTTTTAAAAGTCACGTAAGATATTCAGGAGTGAATGCTGATGCGGATATTGCTGATTTACAGCGTGGTTTAGATGCTAACACTGTTAATGGCAATGTGGAGGCAAAAGCGGTTTCAGGGCGTGTCGGACTGCAAAGTGTTAATGGCAAAATTGAAGCGGCGGATGTTTCGGGTGATATTAATTTAGAAACCGTGAATGGTCGTATCCGGGATCGCAACTCCAGTGGCAAGACGCTTAAATTAACCTCGATAAATGGCAATATTGAAAGCAGCAGTAAAATTAAAGATGTCACCGTTGAAACCGTTAATGGCTGGATAGAGTTAAAACTGGGTGAGGTGGATTCGCTGGAAATGGTGACGGTTAATGGCGAACTGGACGTGAGTTTGTCTTTGTTAGAACGCGGCGAAATTGAAGGCTCTTCAGTGTCCGGAGGAATTACCCTGGAGTTGCAAAAAGATGTATCTGCCACGTTTGATATCACGGGTCATGCCGGTGGCAATATCGTCAATCGCATTAGCGACGATCGGATGCAAAAAGCCAAGTATGGTCCAGGTCGTTGGTTGGAGTTTGCGGTTAAAGGCGGTAAGGCGAAAGTGGATCTGTCCACGGTCAGCGGCCGCATCGTTCTGGATACACACAACAACTAGAGCACTGAACCTCGACACAGCCAAGGCCGGTAGGAGACTACCGGCCTTTTTGTTGCACAGATTTTTTTAGTTTTACCACAGCTCTGGCGAGTGGCCGCAGAATAAGTGATAATACGCCATCCTGTTAACAAATAAGGTTTGATGTGAAAGCGGTAGGTGGGCGCGACACAGGTGGTCGTGAAAAAGACGCAAATATAGAAAAGCTGAAGACGCCTCCTCACTCAATTGAGGCTGAACAATCGGTTTTAGGTAGTATGTTGATCGCGCCAGATTCCTGGGATCGCGTTGCTGAAATCGTGATTCAGGACGATTTTTACAATCGCTCTCATCAAATCATTTATGCCGCCATTATTCGACTGCTGGAAAAGTCGCAACCCGTGGATCTTATTACGGTCTCGGAAGATCTTGAACACCGTCAGGAACTGGAAGATGCTGGCGGGTTTGCCTACCTGGCGGAACTGGCCAAAAATACGCCCAGTGCGGCTAACGTGGTGGCCTATGCCAATATCATTAAAGAGCGTGCCATCCGCCGTGAGCTGATTGGTGCTGCCAATGACATCGCCGAAACCAGTTATTATCCGGAAGGCCTGGAGTCTTCTGAGATTCTGGATCAGGCAGAAAACAAAGTTTTTCAAATTGCAGAAAAACGTACCAGTCAGAGTGAAGGACCACAGGACGTCAACTCGGTACTGAAGGCCACCATCGATCGGTTGGACGCCCTGAACAAGCAGGGCGCAGACATCACCGGGGTATCAACCGGATATGCCGACCTGGACAAAATGACCAGCGGCTTGCAGCGCTCTGACCTTATCATCGTGGCAGCTCGTCCCTCAATGGGTAAAACCACTTTCGCCATGAACCTGTGCGAAAACGCGATGATGGGTTCGGATAAACCGGTTCTGGTTTACAGCCTGGAGATGCCCTCAGAACAAATCATGATGAGGATGTTAGCCTCACTGAGTCGGGTGGATCAAACCCGGGTCAGGACCGCGCAGTTGGAAGACGAAGACTGGGCCAGAATTTCCAATACCGTTAAGCAACTGGATGAGAAAAACAATCTGTTTATTGATGACTCCTCCGGTTTGACACCCATGGAAGTACGCTCCCGCGCCCGCAAAATCCATCGTGATCACGGTGGGCTTAGTTTAATCATGGTGGATTATTTGCAGTTGATGCGGGCACCGGCATTTTCTGATAACCGGACCCTGGAAATTGCCGAGATTTCACGCTCATTAAAAGCGTTAGCGAAAGAACTGGAAGTACCGGTAATTGCTCTGTCTCAGTTAAACCGGAGTCTGGAGCAACGGGCCGACAAACGTCCCATTAACTCGGACCTGAGGGAATCAGGTTCTATCGAGCAGGACGCCGATTTGATTATGTTCATCTATCGCGATGAAGTGTATAACGAAAATTCACCGGACAAAGGCGTGGCTGAGGTCATTATCGGTAAGCAGCGGAACGGCCCCATTGGCTCTGTGCGCCTGACCTTCCAGGGTAAGTTCTCCCGATTTGACAATTACACCCCCATAGTAGCGACTGATTACCCTCAGGAATAACACCGCAAGGGGAAATCCGCTGTTCAGGCAAGGAAATAAATATGCATAACGTACGGAAACTCATTGTCAGCGTCTGGTTGCTAGCTGTGCTGGCGGGCTGCCAAAGCACAGGTATAGAACATGTGAACCAAAAAGGCATGTTCATAAATGAGCGCCTGGGTATTAAAAAGTATCTGGCGGGCGAATATCAGGAAGCGTTTCAGTTGCTCAGTGAAACGGCGAGTTGGGGATTAAAGGAATCACAGTATTTTCTCGCATTTATGTTTATGAAGGGACAATATGTGCAACAGTCTCCGGTATTGGGGATGGCCTGGTTAGGCGTTGCGAATGAAGTGGGTAAGGAAGACTGGCAGCATCAGTATAATTCATTCTATCAGGCGGCCTCACCTGAAATACGCGCCAGAATCGATGCAAAACAGCAGGAGTATATTGGCAAATACGGCTTAAAGGCACAAAGAATGACCTGCTCTGAGCAAATTCAGGCCTACTCGATTAAGCGGGTACCTCGCTGTAGTAAAAGCGCAGGTGTTACTACCTTGTATCCGGTTGAATTGTCAGAGTAGTGAGACGAGGCTATTCGCCCTGCACTGTTACCATTAGCTTTCTCTGACCTCCGTGGTCCCGGTGTTCTCCCAGATAAATACCTTGCCATGTACCCAGTGCGAATCTGCCCTGGCTAATGGGCAGGGTCAGGCTGTTGCCAAATAAACTGGTTTTGATGTGCGCTGGCATGTCATCCGGACCTTCATAGGTATGTTTATAGTAGGAAGCGTTTTCCGGCACCATGTGGTTTAGGTGAGCTTCCATATCACTGCGTACAGTGGGGTCGGCGTTTTCATTGATGGACAGGCTGGCACTGGTGTGCAGAATAAAAAGATGACACAGCCCAACATCAACCGTAAGAATGTCCTCGATATTAGCCAGAATTTCATCGGTGATCAGATGAAAGCCTCTGGCTCTGGCTTTTAACGTTATTTGCTTCTGAAACCACATACCGGGAGCAAGGTTACCGCAAAACTACTTGTCAAAGCAGATTTCAATGTAAGCTTTGCCGCCTTCAGCTTTAAACGGCATGATCATCTTATGACCACTGACTTTGTGATTGATAGTATGCTCTTTACCGGAAACTACAACCGGGGTAGCCATGCCAATGTCGTAGCCCTTCTTGGCCAATTCTTTTTTGGCACCACCTGCCACCATATTGGTGATTTCGCCCACCATATCATTGACTTCATCATCAAGAGCGTCAGGGCATTCGCCCAACATACCCTTCATTACTTGCAGGGCAAGGCCCTCTTCGAAGGTGATAGACATTGAGCCGGCAATGTTGGGGCCCACCATACCGATAAGACCAGACACGTCGCCACGGGCTTTTGAGTCAGATTTCTTTTTAGGCTTACCAATTTGTAGTTCAACTTGAGCCATCGTTTTTAACACATTTACAAGTGAGATGATAAATGGGTTAACGAATTCAGCATTCATTATTCAGAGACTTCCAAAGTTAGTTATTGTTGTTTTTCTTTACGATAGACAAGCTTAGCAAAGAAACCGTCAGTTTCATCGCTATTTCACTAATTGCTTGTATTATACACATTTGCGACATTAATTTACCGAATCAAACCACTCAGGTTATTGGCACTGGGCGCATAGCCCGTGTGCTTCAATGGTTTGTTTCTTGACTTTAAACCCAAGGCTGGTTGCCTGCTCTTCAAGTTGTTCTTTTAGTCCTGAGGACTGAATTTCTTCAACGTTGCCACAGGATTCGCAGATCAAAAACTGAACCGGATGATGACAATCGAAGTGGTGGCAGGCAATAAAGGTATTGTCAGATTCAAGCTTATGCACCAGGCCCATTTCCAGCAAAAAATCCAAAGAGCGGTAAACTGTCGCGGGCTTTGCTGAGTCCTCAGTCGCTTTTAACTGATCAAGTAAATCGTAGGCACCCACGGCACCGGAGTGTTCCAGCATCAAAGCATATACTTTTTCTCGTAATGAGGTAAATCTGACGCCTTTGGCATCACAGTAGGCTTTGGCTTTTTCTAAAATGAGTTCCTGGGTCATATTACATCGCTAAGACAAAATCATTAAAAATTGTATCACATAGTTCGAGAAGGTGCGGCACTCAATATATGCTTTTTTATGAGTCGTTGAAACTGAAAAAGTTGCATTAATTATTGTGAGAAATCTGTGACTTTAGTCGACAGGTGCTTGTCTTAGTTACTAAATTGTGTGAATTATTTCTCAGTAAGGCTGAATTAATTTCCTCAAGCACTATAATGTACAAAATTTTGTGAAAAACAACTCATTTGGAGCATATTGCACATGCAACGCGTTTTTAAAAAATCTGTAGTTTTAACCAGTATCTTACTTGCCGGTTCTTACACCTCAAATGTAATGGCAGCGGATACCTGTTTTGATCAGAATACTCAATGTGCCCCTCAGCTTGGCTGGTATCTGGGTGGTGAGTTTGGTCAGTCCGTAAGCGATTTTGATGGAGAGCGCTTTATGAGTTTAGCTGACTCAGCCGGACTTCAAATCAGTTCCTTTGCGTTCGATGACGCGGACACCTCTTATGGATTGCTGTTCGGCTATCAATTTTCTGAGCACTTTGCGCTGGAAGGTGGATATCGCGATCTGGGAGATTACACTTCTACTTTTACCGGCAGAACCACGGATACCCAACAGTTTTTAGAAGATGCCAGCGCTCAGGTCCCCGAATCGGGTGACGGCCTTAGCTTAGGCCTTGTGGCGTCATTGCCATTTGATGTTATGAAAATCTCTGCGAAAGTCGGTTTGTGGGACTGGGACAACGATGTTGATTCAACGCCCTTTTCCTCCCCCTGTGTCAGGATAGTTGTCGCCTCAGTTTTTCGTATTGTTAGACAGGGGGTGGATGACAGGTTTGAGTGAAA
>NZ_JBVTQY010000022.1:0-81283 GCF_055755215.1 Planctobacterium sp. R6 | reverse complement strand
CATTGCCTATACTTTTCAGGCAAAAAAGCCGAGTATCAATATCACTCGACTTTAAGCCTTATACAGATCTCAGGTTACTTAAAATTCTAGATACTGATCCTAAGCACGCATTGGAAGCACTTAATCAATAAACGGCCTTTAAAAGTTTGTCAGATTGAGGGCTGACCTTTTCATCGGTTTTGCGCTAAGGTGATAAGACGCTATCCTCGCGAGAAACTGATGAATATTACCATTCTGGCTAACAGGGACCTGCACGCAAACGTTGCCCTGAATCTGCTAAGGCCCTTATTTGAACAACATAATGTGACCGTGTTTTTGTCCGAGTCCGTAGGCTTGCCGAAAAAGGACTGGGTAATACCTGAGGCATTAAAGCAACTGAAGTTTTTAGAGCAGGCATTGTTTAATCAGGTGATTTGCCCGTTGGCAGAGCAGCAAAAAAACAGAGCGCGTTATCTGACTTTTGATGAGCTGGGGGAGCTGGGTGGAATTCGTGGCGAAAATGGTTGCCGTGTATTGGAAAATATTAACCAGCCAGAGGGGCTGGCAATATTTAAAGCATCTGAACCTGACCTGGTAATTTCCATCCGCTTTGGCAAAATCATCAAATCTCCGGTTATCCAGGTGCCCAGATTGGGCGTGCTAAACCTGCATTCCGGATTGCTGCCGCAATACCAGGGCATACTGACCACCTTACATTCTCTGCTTGCCGGAGAGTCACAGGTAGGTTGCACACTGCATTATATTGATTCCGGTGACATAGATACCGGGAGCATTATCGATACCGCTACGGTAGCGGTTGATAGCTCTGTGTCTTTGTTTGGGCACGTTCTTAAGTTATACCCGCTCGGCGTGCAAATGATACTCAAGGCCGTTGAACAGTTGCAGTTGAGTGAACTGGACAGCTACGAGCAGGATGTAACCCGGCAGCGATATTTTGGTTTACCTGAAACCGAGCACTTTACGGCGCTTGCACGACAAGGTTTTGCGCTCTGGCATCAGGAGGAAGTTGTCAAGGTGTTGCAGCGCTATGTGCCGCAAGACAAGGCGAGGGAAATAACCAGGCTGAGCGGACACTCAGCCTGAAAGTAAGTTTAACTGCGCCAGCGCTTGGTGAGATCCTGATAATCGTCAATGCGGCGATCTCTGAAATAAGGCCAGATACGACGCACCGATTCACAGCGCTGCATATCAAAAGTCACCATCAGATTTTCCTCTTTATCAGCGGATGCACTGGCGAGAATTTCGCCCTGTGGCCCGGCGATAAAGCTCTGTCCCCAAAACTGAATACCAGGGTCGCCCGCCATAGGGGAGGCTTCAAAACCAGTGCGGTTGGCCACCATAACCGGCAAAGAGTTGGCAACCGCATGACCGCGCTGAATGGTTTGCCAGGCACCAAATTGTCGCTGCTGTTCTTCTTCGCTGTCGGTTTTATCCCAGCCGATTGCTGTGGGATAAAGCAGAATTTCCGCTCCCGCCATAGCCATTAAGCGGGCGGCCTCCGGATACCACTGGTCCCAACAAACCAATACGCCTAATCGGCCCACCGAGGTGTCAATCGGAGTAAAGCCCAGGTCGCCGGGAGTAAAATAAAACTTCTCATAAAAGCCCGGATCATCCGGAATATGCATCTTGCGGTATTTACCCACCATGCCCTGTTTGCCGTCAAATACCACTGCGGTGTTGTGATACAGGCCCGCGGCGCGCTTTTCAAACAGAGAGGTCACCAGAACGATATTCAGATCGGCCGCGATTTGCGCAAAATAGTCGGTGGCGGGGCCAGGGATCGGCTCTGCCAGATTAAAATAATCGGTGTTTTCTTCCTGGCAAAAATACAGGGTGCTGTGCAGTTCCTGTAGCATCACCAGTTGACAGCCTTCTTTGGCCAGACGTTCTATTTGGACCTTGCTGGCTTCCCAGTTTTTGTGTTTGTCGTTGTCGGCAATGGCCTGTTGCACCAGACCAACGGTGAGCTTGCGGTCACTCATAAACTGTCACTCCACGGTTTAACTGTTCAATAATTTCAGGCTTTAAAGTGTTTGTGGGTACTTGCATACTGATGCAGTGCAAGCTACCGTACTGCTCTACTAATGCCCGGCAATTTACCGGTATAACCTTGTAGTCCGGATAGGCTTTTTCAAGGGTCTGAATCGCCAGATTGTCTTCTGCTTCGTCGTACACTGGTGCAAAAACGTGTTTGTTGCTGATCAGGTAGTTGGCGTAAGACGCAGGCAATCTGTCACCTTCTTTATTGACAATGTGGGGTAGCGGTAATTCAAAAATTTCACTATCCGGCAATTGTTGCTGGCATTCATTCCGCAGATCATTGAGTCCCTGAAAATGGCTGTCTTCCGGACGATTAAAGGCGGTCTGGATCACTAAATGATTTTTCGGGGTAAACCGCACCAGGGTATCTATATGGCCGTCGGTATCGTCGCCTTCCAGGTGGCCGTGCTTTAAAATAATCGTGCGCTTTGCGCCTAATTGCTCGGCAAAGCGCTTTTCATAACTGGCCAGTGTCATGTCGCCATTGCGTTCAGGATTGGTCAGACAAAGTTCGGTGGACAACAATAAACCGTCGCCATTGATTTCAAGCGCGCCGCCTTCCAGCACCAGGTCAAATTCGGTTAATTGTTTGCGACACATATCAGCCAGATAGGCGCAATTTACCCGGTTGTCTTTACTGGCATCAAATTTGTTGCCCCAACCGTTAAAGGTAAAACTCACCGGATAGCGATGGCCACTTAATTCGCAGGTTAAAAAGCCATAATCCCGAATCCAGGTGTCGTTGTAATCGGCAGGCAGCAACATCACGCTGGAGCTGGGATGCAGTCTTTCCTGCAACAGGGGAATTTGCTCCGGGCGCGCTAACAAAATAACCGGGCAGGAGTAGGTATTCAGTTTGTTGATCAGCGAGATGTAAGTGTTTTGCACATCTTCCAGCCAGTCAGCCCAGTCTGTCTGGGCATCAGGCCAACTGAGTAAAATCGCTTCCTGAGATACCCATTCAGGTAATAATCGAGGTACAGATCCCATAATCATTTTCGTTAAGGATAAAGGTGGCAATTATAGCGTGGGATCTGGCAAAAAGTTTAGATTAATGAAAGAAAAAAATAGTGATTTTTGCGTTGAAAATCGAAAGGGCGGGAGTTCCCCGATGAGCATCGGGGAAACGCCAATAACAAAAATTATCGAACTGTCCAGCCGCCATCCAGCACCAGTGACTGGCCGGTCATGTTGCGGGCTTCTTTGGCCATCAGGAATTTCGCCGTATGGGCAATCTCAGCGATATCGATAAAGGCCTTTTTCGGCATCGGCTCCAGCATAATATTGTTGATCACTTCTTCTTCACTGATGCCATGGGCCTGCGCCTGATCCGCGATTTGCTTTTCCACCAGAGGGGTTTTTACGTAGGCCGGGCAGATGGTGTTGATGGTGATATCGGTATCAGCAGTTTCCAGCGCCAGCACTTTGGAGAATCCTGCCAGACCGTGTTTGGCGGCTACATAAGCGGATTTATAGGGGGATGCCACCAGACCGTGAATAGAGCCAATATTGATAATGCGACCAAAAGCCTGGTTACGCATACTGGGCAACAAGGCGCGGGTGAGCCGGGCCGGGCCGGTCAGCAGTATATCTACAATCAATTGCCAGCGATCCATGGGAAAACTCTCCAGCGGACTGACATGTTGGATACCGGCATTGTTGATTAGCACATCCACTGGTGCATCCAGCTGTTCTACCATGGCATCAATATCCTGTTGTGAAGTAACGTTTAATACGAAAGTCTGCGCTTCAATGCCTTCTTCCCGCAACACACTCTGTGCCTGTTGCAAAGCATCCGCATTCAGGTCGGTCAGAATAAGTTGATGCTCTTCGCCTAATAATCTGGCGACTCCCAGGCCGATACCACTGGCGGCACCGGTGATTAAAACTCTGTGTTTCATTGTGCCTCTCCTGTAAAGGGTTGTGATTGCAAGCCATCAATCAGCTGCGTTATCGCCGTTAATTGCGCCCCAGAGCGTTCGGCAAAATTAGCCCCCGTGTAACCCCACCAGTCCCAACAGGCCAGTGGATTTAATGGGTTACCGGCAGCCACCTGAGGATATAACAGCACCAGATTTTTCTGCTCTGCCTGACTGTTGAAGCCGCCATTTGCGATGTAATCCGTTCCAATAGTGGCGTAATTTTGCTGACAGCCATGGAAACTGACGTGCAGCTCACAGGGTTCACCTGCGGCACATTGCTCAGGCACGTACAACCAGGCGTTTTCGTCCAGTCCGGTGGCGCTGCCATTTACCTCGGAAGGTTGTGGAATAGTGTAAAGCTGCCCCGTTGAAGGGTTTGACTCGTCCGCCGCTTGTTCAGGGTACAGCCAATCCAGCATTACTTTGGCGGCGTTATAGTCGCAGTTATTGATAAAAGGTGTACTGGTTTCACTGCAGGCAACGCCAAAATCTTCGGTGGGTAAGCCGTGGTTGAAGGGCTTGTCCTGCACGTACTGAATGTGGGCTGTGGCTAGCAATGCCTGATATTGAGTATGCAGGGCATCTGAAACACTGGCCCCAACCCGATTGTCCAGGGTACCGTGCAACAACCAGACTCTGTCGTTTTTAAGGTTTTCCGGATTGGCTATCAGCGCTTTGTCAGCGGCGTATTCAACCGATTGGGTTAAGTCTTTTTGTTGCAGGGGCGTACCATCGGCCAGGCATTGCTTCATGGCCGTCATCAGGTTGCCTTCTGAGCAAAGATACGGTCCTGCGGCCACAATACCGGCCCCGGAGACCTTGTCAGAATGGGCAATATGGTATTGATTCGCCATATAGCCACCGGAGGAAACGCCGGAAACCGTGATCCTGTTATTCAGTTTTAGCCTGACCTGGTCAGTATCCGCCATTGCCTGATGAGCAGGCACTGAGACTGTGGCAATGACCAGACCACAGGCAACGAGATTGAGATAAGATTTTGCCATAGCTACTGCTCCAAAAACTGTTTGATGGTATCTGCTTGTTGCTGGATGCCGTAAATGCCGTCCAGATGGCCCCAGTCTCCCTGAATTTCAGCGTAATGGGACGTTTTGCCTGCTTGCTGTAACTGCTGATGGGCCTGTTTAGCCATTTCAGGAAACAGCAGCAAATCTCCGGTGGCGGGCAGAAACAGGGTTTCGGCCTGCACTTTGTTTAGGGCGTTCTGCAGGTTGCCTTCATGACCGGCGATAAATAACTGACAGGCTCGCACCAGATACAAAATATGATTGGCATCCATGCTGCTGGCGCGACCTTGTGCAGCGCTATATAGCCAGTCCACTACCTTAAAGTTTTGGGTGATACTGGCTGCAGGTCCTGCTTCCATGGCGGAATGCTGAGGGTTGAGCTGATTGAAAATACGCGGATGCATGGATTCCTGAGTAATGGTTGCCAAAGACCGGGTTAATCCGGCCAACGGAGGCGTTTTGTCGTAATAATCACCTTGCTGCCAGTTGGGGTCGTTTAAAATTGGCGCAGACCACTTTTGCAGTCCGGCCACTAACCAGGCGTCCGCTTCAGCCACACCAATAACCGATATCATTTTACCCACCTGTTCCGGATAGGCCACCGCCCACTCGATGGCCTGCATCGAGCCCATGGAAGGCCCCACGACGGCATGCAGCTTTTTGATACCCAAACTGTCGGTAAGGGCTTTTTGTGCTTCCACAAAATCGCGAATAGTGACCACCGGAAATGACAAGCCCCAGGGTTTTCCGGTTTCCGGATTAATTGAGGCCGGGCCGGTAGTAATCACTTGCTTATCATTGGCGTTGGCATTCACCAGGGTATCCATACTAATGACATAAAAGCGATTGGTATCAATGGCTTTTCCCGGTCCAATAATGGCATCCCAGTAACCGGGTTTGGCGTCCGATTCGTGATATTTGCCAGCGGCATGGGAACTGCCGGTAAAATAATGGGTGATCAAAACCGCGTTTGATTTGTCGGGATTTAGTTGTCCGTACGCTTCCCAGCCCAGGGTGACGTTAGGAATGGTTTTGCCATTGTAAGTTTGAAAATTGTCTATGCTGAAACGTTGTTTTTCCACCAGAAAGCTGGCCCAGCTAAACTGACAAAACAGCAGTAAACTGAGCAGGGCCAACAGGCGCTTGCGAAACAGGGGGAGACAGGGAATTTTTTTCATGGTTGTTACATCTCAGTCAACTTAAAACAGGATAAATAAGGTTACTGCCAGTGCCAGTCCAATCAGCGGGACTACGCCGCTCATGGCAAACATGGACCAGTAAGCGCTGGCATGAGTTTCCTTACAAATGGCCCGAATAGTGGTAACAACATACCCGTTGTGAGGCAGGGTATCCAGTGCGCCGGAACTGATAGCTACAACCCGGTGCAGTTCTTCGGGATTTACCCCCTGATCCATATAATGGGGAGCCAGCAACGGCAGTGCGATGGCCTGGCCACCGGATGCGGAACCTGTCAGGCCAGCGATCACCGATACTGCCACTGCAGCTCCAATTAACTCGTTCCCCGGAATATGGGTCATGACATCCACTGCCACCTGAAAGGCTTCGGTGTTTTTGACTACAGCACCAAAACCAACCACAGCGGCGGTATTACCTATGGCAATAAGACAACCGGTTGTGCCTTCATTGATGGCGTTACTGAGATTTCTGAAGTAGTTGAAACACATCACCAGAATGGTCAACACGCCACCACCCAAGGCTAAAATTAGTGCTTTGTGACCAAAGGCGTCGTGCAGGAAAAAGGACAATAACAGAACCACTACCAGGGGAATAAAGCCCATCGCCGGATGGGGAAGTTGGTCTTTTTGTTCCGGGCTGGTGCAGCTTGGATCGTCTTCTCTGTGTTCAAAGTGTTCGCCGTTGGCCACAGCCTTGCCAATCATTCGCTTTAACCACCAGTAACCAAACGTAGCCATAAATACCGCCACGATAAGACTCACCTGCCAGCCAGCATAAGGCGTTGTGCCCAGATATTTGATGGGGATCCAGTTTTGTATTTCCGGTGAACCGGCTGACGTCATGGTAAAGGTCACCGAGCCAAAGGCCAGTACTGCCGGAATAAAACGCCGCGGCAGGTTGGCATCTTTAAATAAACTTAATGCCATGGGATAGACGGAAAATGCCACTACAAACAGGTTTACTCCGCCGTAGGTTAAAATGGCGCAGGCCGCAATAATGGCAAACACCGCATGTTGCATACCCAGTTTACCCACAATCCAGTGGGCAACACTGTCTGCTAATCCGGTATCTTCCATAAATTTGCCGAACAATGAGCCCAGTAAAAACATAAAAAACCAGGATGCGATAAAACTGGTGAAGCCAGTCATGTAAAAACTGACCAGGTCTTCATTTTCAGCCAGTAGTGGTAATCCATTGCAAAGTGCCACCAGGATGGCGCACAGCGGGGCACTGATAAACAAATTCATGCCCCGCATGGTCAGTACTATCAGCAGTGCCAAACCACCAATAAGCCCTATCATTCCAATCATTTCTGTCAAGATGTCGTACTCCTGTTGCCGTTGCCCTTACTGCATAAGCAAAACCAACGTCTTTAAGACAGCCACTTCCTCAGCCTGCGCCGAGGAGGTGACTGTAAAACCCTACAAAACTGACATTGAGATGAAGGAGTTTCGGGTTGATTCTGAAACAGGCCCGAAAAATTTCATATGGTACTTAAGTACAGCATCGCGATTGTAAAAAATTGGTTAATGTATTGTTGACATTGAGAGTAGGCGGGCTTAAAACCGCTCGTGTCTGAGCAGGTAACTTGTTGAAATAAATAAAAATAAAGAACTTCCTGAGACAGATATGGCACAGTAAAGGGTATGTACCATGAACAACACAACTACGAATATTGCGATGAATTTTAACAAAAGACAGTCCGATACAGGGCAAACTGGCAGCGGTGCACGCAGTAAATTGTCTCTGGCAATTTTATTGGCACTGTCTGGTAGTGTTTTATCAACGAACGCACTGGCACAGGAAACTGAGCAAAGCGAGACCAAAGGCCTGGAGAAAATTCAGGTAACTGCCCGTAAAACGGTAGAGAGCATTCAGGAAGTGCCGGTGGCCATCACTTCGGTTTCTGCCGTAGAGCTGGCTGAAAAAGGCATGGCAGAAATTACTGAGATTCAGACTTTGTCGCCTAACACGACACTGCAGCGCAGCCGCGGTACCAACAGTACTCTGACCGCGTTTATTCGGGGTGTAGGCCAGCAAGATCCGCTCTGGGGTTATGAGCCGGGCGTTGGTATCTATATCGATGATGTTTATCTGGCGCGTCCTCAGGGAGCGGTACTGGATATCATTGATGTGGAGCGCATTGAAGTATTACGGGGACCGCAAGGTACCTTGTACGGTAAAAACACTATTGGTGGTGCCGTGAAATATGTCACCAAGCCGATGTCCGGAGATCCGGAGTTTTCAGTGAAAGCCTCGGTGGGTAGTTATGGTCAACGAGACCTGAAAATGACCGGCCAGTATCCGCTGAGCGAACAACTGTATGTTGGCTTCGGATTTGCCAGTTTAAATCGCGATGGTTTTGGTGAGTATCTGCAATCAGATTTACCGGATCAGGATCGGGAAAACTACAACAAAGACGTGACCGCAGCGCGCTTAACGCTGGAATATCAACCGTCTGATGACTTGTTTTTCCGTCTGGCCTGGGACAAAACGGATGATGATTCCAACGCCAAAGGCGGCTACCGTTTGCTACCCAGCCTGCTGACCGATGCTCCGGTGCCCGACAGTGTTTACGATTCGTACACCAGCTTACCTACCTGGAACAAGGTTGAGTTGGAAGGCATTAGCCTGACAGCGGCCTGGGATATTAACGACAATACCACTCTGAAGTATATCTTTGCTGACAGAGAGAGCTATTCACCGACCAACATTGACTTTGACAATACGCCACTGCCGATTTTTGACGTACCAGCCATCTATGACGATGAACAAACCACTCACGAGTTGCAGTTAAACTACAGCGCAGACGGATTCAGTCTGGTGTCTGGTCTGTATTATTACGACGGCGAATCCTGTGGTCAGTTTGAAGCCATTCTGGGTATTCTTGGTGCGTCTCTGGGAGCGCCTGGTTTAACCCGTGAAGTTGCGGGCTGCAGTAATTCTAACAGTACGGCCCTGTATGCACAGGGTAGCTTTGATATCGGTGAAAAATGGTCCATGACGCTGGGTGCGCGTTATACCAAAGATGAGCGGGAAGCCACAGTTGACAACGGTTTAGTGTTTGACAATGTGTATCCGGAAACCGGTTGGGTAGACGGATATATTCGTCCTGACGGCGACCTTGTCCCCAATGTATTGGATGACGAAGACGACTGGTCCCGCTTTACACCACGCGTTGGGGTGGAATACCAGCACACAGACGACATCATGTTCTACGCGTCGTATTCGCAAGGCTTTAAATCCGGTACTTATAACCCGCGTGCCACGACAGCAGAACCTGCCGCTGATCCGGAAATCGTTGACAGTTTTGAAATGGGGATGAAAAGCGACTGGGGTGATAATCTCAGAGCCAACCTGACCTGGTTTACTCTGGATCACAAAGATCGTCAGTACATTTCGATTCTGCCCGGCGACGGTTTTGCCGATTTGAATCAACGTCTGGCGAATGCAGGTGAATCCAAGGCTGACGGTATTGAAGCGGAATTTACTTACCTGGCAACGGATGATTTGACGCTGAACTTAAATCTTGGCTGGATTGATGCAGAGTTTACCGAAGTACTGGATACCGATCCGACCACCGGTGAACTGTTTGATAAGTCTGACCGCTTTACCATTTCTAATACGCCGGAGCTGACTTATAACCTTGGGTTAAACTACGCCTTTGATAATCAATTTGGCGACTTTGTGTTCAATGCCAACTACTACTACCGTGATGATTATGTGTTGTTTGAAGAAGACAGCCTGTTAACCCAGGACGGTTATGGTTTGCTGAATATGAGTCTGAACTGGTACAGCGCCAGCGGTGACTGGACTGCCGGATTACATGTTAAAAACCTGACTGACGAAGAGTATATGGTAGGTGGCTATCAGTTTGTAACGCCAGATCCAACGGACCCTACTGATATCAGTAAGTACACGCCAGGTCTGGGCGGCGATAATACCCTGATTGCTTATTATGGTGACCCTCGTACTGTTACGTTGACAGTGGGTTACCGGTTCTAAGTGTGTGTGGTGTCGAATGACAACAGAAATTAACTTCAGGTAATGACTTAAGCACTGAGTTGGCGGTGTGTGAGCTGTGTAATAACGGTGCTCTTATGCAGTTCACACATCAAAAACACAAGAGCCGGAATATGACAATCAAAGTGCCTGACTCGGCCTCAAAGCACAACAGCTCAGGGACGATAGCTGCCTGATTGTTTTGGCACTGCCTGCAAAGAAGTCTTTTTTCTGTGGATTTTGGCATAGGTGAGCAGGTGCAATTGCACCTGCCTTTTTTATCTGTTGAATTGTTTCTGGTGAGTCCTTCAAGTACATTACGGGGATGAAGAATTTATGTTTACCCCTGATGCCGTGAAAGCCATTGTTGCTGACGACCATCCATTATTTCGTGCTGCGTTAACTCAGGCAATTTTGCAATCCCTGGGGAAATGCCAGATCATCGAAGCGCAGAGTTTTCCGGAAGTGCGGGACGCATTAACTGCGCAACCAGAAGTGGAATTTATCTTTCTTGATCTGAATATGCCTGGTTGTGATGGCTTTAGTGGTCTGACCGAGTTACGCCATACCTGGCCAGATATCCTGGTAATTATGGTTTCCGGAAATGAAGATCCGGCCATTATTACCCGGGCCATTCATCTGGGGGCCAGCGGTTACATTCCCAAATCCGCCTCGTTGGGGCATATTTCAGAGGCCGTGGATATGGTGGCTAACGGCGAGATCTGGTTGCCGCAGGATATTGATTTATCTCAGGTCACCGAAACCGAATCAGAAGAAAAAAAGCTGGCGGCCAAAGTGGAAAAGCTGACACCGGCACAATTTAAAGTGTTGCAACTGCTGACCGACGGCCTGCTTAACAAACAAATTGCGTGGGAATTGCAAATTCAGGAACGCACTGTTAAACATCACGTATCGGCTATTTTAGAGAAGCTGGAAGTCAATAACCGCACCCAGGCCGGATTGATTCTGCAGCAATTGCGTCAGGTGTAATTGCTTTATAGCACAAGGTTAACGACAGGAAAGCACCATGAACGGACAAACACAACTTATCATTGCTGCCTGCTGCAGTTTTATCGCCTCATTGTTACACGTTGCCATCGTCTTCGGTGGGCCTGGCTGGTATCGGTTTTTTGGCGCCGGAGAGCAAATGGCGAAAATGGCAGAAATGGGCAGCAAACAACCCATGATCACCACCTTAATCATCGCCACAATTCTCGCAGTTTGGGGACTCTACGCATTATCTGCGGCCGGCGTGATAGTGCGCTTACCTCTGTTAAAAACCGCGCTGGTGCTGATTACCCTTGTCTATCTGGTGAGAGGCCTGGCGGGGTTGATATTGCCGTTTGTGACCAGTCATCCAGCCATTACTCAAAACTCAGTGACATTCTGGATGGTGAGTTCTGTGATTTGCACCAGTTTCGGCCTTTTTTATTTGCTGGGCACGCTTAACCGCTGGTCGGAATTGTCGTAAGCTTAAGTACCACTTCTTTTGTGAGGTTCTTATGCATCTGGATCATATCAATATCAGTGCGCCCGCCGCTCTGATTGAGCAGGAAAAGCAGTTTCTGTGTGAGCTGTTCTCGTTACACGACGGGTTCAGACCTACGCTAGCCAGTGATGGTTACTGGCTTTATCATCAGGACAACGCCGTGGTCCATCTGGTAGTGAGTGACGTTCATGTTGCTCATGAGACACCCGGATATCTGGATCATGTGGCCTTTAAGTTACAGGGGCTAAAAGCGTTTGTAGAAAAGTTGCAGGCGATGAACATTGAGTTTCAAAGCAAAACTCAGCCTCAATTAGCAATTACCCAAATTTTCTTATTCAGCCCGGCGGGAATTCGCCTGGAGTTAGTGTTCAGAAACGAAACTCTGTAATGGGCTTTGATATAGATTTCTGAGGCCCGTTAAAATCACCATTGACCCTGTCGATCAGTACCGATTTTTTATGTGTTTAAGTTCGATAAAGGGTGAATAGTTAGGCTATGCTTATGCTATGCGGCCACATGATTATCGGAGAGAAAGGCCATGAAACCTGTAAATATGCTAGTTAATTTGTCGCTCGTCGCATTGCTGACGGGGTGTGCCAGCTCCTCAGAGCAGGCGAAAAGCCGATATGACAAAAACAATGATCCGCGTGTCGGGGAAGAAGTCCGACAGGTCTGCCACACCCGTTCGATCAGAGGCTGGAGCAATGTAGATAATGACAGTGATGCGTTGCTGGTGCATTTGAATAATAACCGAACTTATAAAGTGAGCCTGATTGGGGCATGCGACCCGGACTGGGCCATGATTGAGATTGCCGTAATTACCCGCACTGGCCTGGGCTGCATGGGAACAGGAGACCGCATTGTTACCGATGCGCAACCTGAGAGAAGGACGTCCTGCAGTATCAGCCGTATCAATGAGTGGCATTCTGATATCGAAGAAAACTCAACGCCTTCAGAGTCCGACAGTGACGATGATCCGGATTAAGCCACCACAGAGCATCAAATACTGGTGTGGGTCTTTATGCAATTGATTTCGTTATGCCGATTGGCAATAAAATCGTAGCCGCCAGAGAAGGTGTGGTTGTTAGTGTCAGAGCGTCTTTTATTGACGGCAACAATATTGATTTACAAGAAAATTATGTATTTATTAAGCACCAGGACGGTAGCGTTGCCCGATACTTTCATCTAACCCACAATGGTGCGCTGGTGGAAGAAGGAGATAAGGTTAATACCGGAGATGTTATTGCGCTGAGTGGAAATACAGGTCAAAGCGGCGGACCTCATTTGCATTTCGATGTGCAGCAATGCGGACCTAATTTGCCGCCCCTTTATAATCAACTTCCCTGTGGCCAGACGGTGCCCATCAGCTTTAAAAACACCCGTTTTCATCACTGTGGCCTGAAGTCAGGAGAAAGTTACATAGCTAATTAGCCTGACAGACAGTTCTACAGATATCTCACTCTGGCGCTACGCCATACTGTACTAAAGTACCAGCGGAATTGTGCGAAAAAAGCTCAGAATTTGTCCTGGTATACTTATTACAAGCGGCAAAATATATTATGGATGTCAGTTGAGTATTTATAGATTGCTGAACCCCAGCAATTTACTGGAATACACAACGTAATAATACAAATTGTCTGTGAGTCAGAATTACTAATGTGGTGAATTTTTAATCTCGCCAAAAGTCTATATAGTGGTATTATTTGATTTCTAGATTTCCGGAGGCAAACAATGTCTGAAGCTTTAAAACTTATGTTGGAAAACATTGGGCAGCTCAGCACTAAGGAGAAAGCGCTTGCAGCTCATTGTCTTCTGACGGCGATGGACTCTAATGTTGAGAGCGACGTAGAAACTGAATGGCTTAAACTGGCCGAAAAAAGAAGTGCTGACCTTGAGTCTGGAAAGGTAAAGAGTGTTTCCTGGGAAGATATTGAGCAGGATTTAATCTAAAACCTATGCTATCAGTTTCCTTTCATCCGGAAGTTAAAAGGGAAATTACAGAATCCTTCAGGTGGTACCAGGAACAGTCACCTGGTTTGGGCGACGAATTTACTAAGGAGTTAAAAGAAGCAATAAACTCAATTTGTTCACTTCCTTCAGCCTGGCCAAAAATGGGAACCTGCCATCGACGGTTTGTACTTAGCCGCTTTCCTTTTTCCATCCTTTATAAAATGATTGATAATAAAGAAATTAGCATAGTTGCAGTTATGCATAACCACAGAAAGCCAGGATATTGGCTTGAGCGTGATAAGTAGTAAAAAAGTGAGAGCAACACCGTAAAATCTAGTCCAACTAATATCCCACACAGGCGCTACGCCATACTGTACTAAAGTACCAGCGGAATTGTGCGAAAAATGCACTAGATTAGGGAAAGCGTTGGGATGGGAAAGTAATTTCTTAGATGTGTAACCCGTATTCCTGGCGTTAACAATTAACTTGTGACAATAGGAACAACAATGATGCAATCCCTACGATTAGCCCGAAATGCCATTTCAGGCACACTCTTATTTTTAACCTCTGTACTCTTTTCAAACTCATTGCTGGCAGGGAGCTGGCAGAATAACGTCAATATTGGTGGCTTTAACAAAGTCCATATTTACACCCCTGATACCACGTCTGCTATCGGTGATGGCAAAGGCTTGCTGCTGGTATTGCATGGCTGTACCCAATCCATTGATGCTTACCTCACCGCCAATCTGGAAGATGCCGCTGAGCTATATGGTTTAGTGATTGCGGTACCAGATGCCATGAACAAGGCGGGATTCAGCTGCTGGTCTTACTGGCAGGGCACTAAGTCTCGCAGTGCCGGGGATTATAAAAACTTGATCACTTTGGCAAATACTTTGTCGGGTGACAGTTCCCGCAACATTGATCCCGATCAGGTATATATTGCCGGATTATCCTCAGGCGCGGCATTTGCCAATACCACAGCTTGTCTTGCACCAGACGTATTTGCCGGCATGGGGATCAGTGCCGGACCCAGCATCGGCACCAGTTCAAGTGGCGCAATTGGCCCCTGTGAAAGTGCAGATGTAGCTGCTCGCTGCAGTCAATATGGTGGCAGTTATGGCAGTCATTTTGATACCCAAATTGCCTCTATTGCGCAAGGCGAAAACGATACCACCGTTAATCTGTGCTATAACCAGCAAAATGCTGACGGCATGGCTGAGCTGTATGGCGTCAGTCAACAGCCGGGTACTAATACGCTTTCTGAAGGCCCCTCAAATACCGCCCGGGAAACTCAGTGGCAGGATGGCCGGGTGACCATGTTGTGGTTTGACAATCTTGATCATTCCTGGTCTGGTGGCCAGGGAGCCAGTGGCTCATATGTCAATGGTAACAGCATTAACTATGCCTCTTATCTGGGTCAGTACTTTTTGGACAACAACCAACGGGTAGACAGAAACGCTGGTCCTGTGCTGGCGAATGTCCAGTTTTCCGCAAGCGGTAGTCAGATAACTATCAGCGGCAGTGCCACAGATGCGGAAGGTAGTGTTCTGGATGTCAGTGCCAGCATCAGCGGTCCGGTTAACGATACCCTCAGTGGCAACGTTAACGGCAGTAATCAATTTACGCTGGTGAGTGGGTCACTGCCGGATGGATTATATACGGTGGTGGTTGTCGCAACTGATGATGAAAACAAACAAGGCGATCCGGCCACCGGTCAGGTACGAGTTGGACCTGAGCCGCCAGCGACAGCACCTGATTTGTCTGATATTGCTGTAGCTGTACAGGGGCAATGTGCCACTGTTACCGGTAAAGTAACCGACGTTAATCTCAATCTGGATACCGTAGAAGTCAGCTTTGCTACCGGCACTGTGGTTGCCGATGTCACCGTGCCTGATTTTAGTGCTGAGGCCTGTAATCTGCCTGGTGGCAGTAATACCGCTCAGGTAACGGCAACCGACCTGACCAGTCTGTCTTCATCTCAAAGTGTCAGTTTTGATGTTGACGCCGGTCAAACTGCGACACTTGATGAGCACATTTCGGCTGGCAGACTGGATTACACCAACTATGCAAACTGTTATCTGGAATACAGCACTGCGCCCTTTAAACTTAACGAAATAACTGTCGGGCAGCAGTGTCAGTGGCAGGATGATGATGCTTCCTGTACCGGGCCATTGCAAGCCTGCAGTGGTTCAGGTGGTGGCTCAGGTGGCGGTTCAGGCGGTGGTTCTGGCGGCGGTTCAGGTAGTCAGTGCAGCGAAGTGACCACGGCCAATTACTATCACAAAGTGGCAGGTCGCGCCTACAGTACGGGCAATATTTATGTGCCGGATTACTTTGCCAACGGCAGTGATGATGCAATGCCGGGTTCTACCTGGGGTAACAACACTCTGCACTCAGACGATGATGTCAACTGGTATCTGGGCACCTGCCCATAGGGCCCCTGTTTAAAACAGCATGTTATTGGCCGGATTTTTATCCGGCCTTTTTCATATGCAGGCATGGTACTTAAGTACAGCATTCAAATGTTAAAAAAATGTTTAAAGTGACGAGGTGGCAAAGTAAAAAGAGTTTCGTGTAATAAGTGATGAGCCTGAAAAATAAACTGACGGTGTTAACCCTGGTCCCTGTTGTCTTTTTGTGCGCCATTTTGATGTTGACCTTCTGGATGACGTTGCTGTCTTCTTCTGAAGAGCAAATTTCTGCTACCCGCAATAATCTAATGTCCCTGAAAAAAGCCGAGCTGAAAAACTACCTTGAATTGAGTTTAAGTGGCATTGAGTTTGTTCTGTCGGACAAGAGCTTAAGTCACGATGAAGCCCGACAAAAAGTACAGCATTACATTCAGTCACTGTCCTATGATGGCAGCAATTATTTATTTGCCTATGCAGAAAATGGCGACCGGGTGGCACTGGGTAGCAACCTTTCGGGTGTAGGTGAAAATTACTGGAATGTACAAGATCCCAACGGTAAATATGTAGTGCAGGGCTTGATCAACGCCGCAAAAAACAAGGATGGCTTTTACCTTTACCACTGGCCCAGAAGTCAGGGACAACAGCCATTGCCGAAACTGAGTTACACCCTGTGGTTCCCAGAGTACAACTGGATGGTGGGCACCGGATTCTATATTGATGATATTGATCACGAAGTGGCCCAAATTGCTGGCCAGGCTGAGAATGCGGCGGCAAGTTCTTTGAGTTTTGCCCTGTTGGTGTCTGTCGGAGTAAGCGGTTTAATGGTGTTTATGGTGCGGGTAGTGGCTAAACGTATTATGCGCCCCCTGGAAGAAATGAACGACAACCTGCTAGAGATCTCTACTGGCCAGGGGGATTTAACCCGTCGATTGCACATCAAAAGCCAGGATGAAGTGGGGCAACTGGCTGCCAGCTTTAATCAATTTGTAGATAAAATACGCGGAATTGTGGAGCAGGTGCTGGATTGCTCCTGTCAGGTAAAAGCGGCATCTAAACTCATCGATGAGCGCAACGAACAAATTCACAACTGGGTCAAACAACAAAATCAGGAAACCGACATGGTGGCTACCGCCATGACCGAAATGGCCGCGTCGGCAATTGAAATCGCAGGCAGTGCTGAACAGGCCGCCAGCTCGGCCTCAGATGCTGAAGTGAAAAGCCAACATGCTATTGCTGAACTGCAGGAATCTTTGCAGCATGTTCGTGAACTGGCCGAAGATGTGAGCAGTGGGGCCAGCGCTATTGCTACACTGGAAGAAAATGTCAGTGATATTGTGTCGGTACTGGAGGTCATCAGGGGCATCGCAGAGCAAACCAATTTGCTGGCGCTAAATGCCGCCATTGAAGCTGCCCGCGCCGGAGAGCAGGGACGGGGATTTGCGGTGGTGGCGGATGAAGTCAGAACCCTGGCCAGTCGCACTCAGGTGAGCACCGAAGAAATCCAACAAACCATACAGCGCCTGCAGCATACTGCTGACGCGGCCGTCCGGGTGATGCAGGGAGGGCAAAGCAAGTCACAACTGACCGTCAATAAAGTGGAAACCGCCGGTGCCGGTATTGCGGTGATCACCAAAGATATCAGCAACATGACAGCCATGATCGCCCAGATTGCCACAGCCTCTGAACAGCAACATCAGGTCAGTGAAGACGTTAACCGACGCATCAGTAAAATCGCAGAAACCAGTGGTGAAACCGAACACCTGTCAAATCTCAGCACCAATGACAGCCATAAACTGCTTGGCTTAGCTGAGCAATTACAGCAACTGGTCAGTAAGTTTAAGGTGTGATTTTTGGCCTGTGATATTTGCTTTAGTTTTGTTTAGAAGCAGTGTTTTCTTCTGTGTTTCTTTTTGCCGGATATTTGGCAAAGATAAAGGCAAAGCCACAGGTGATCCAGATAATCAGCAGTTGCAGCACCCAGTTAAACCAGACGTTAACCCCTTGGCGATGCACCTCAATGTAAGGGCCGTAGATATAAGCTCTTTCTTCTGACCAGGTCCCCACCATTGCCCGAAAACGCAGATGGTCGAAAAACAGTACTCCTGAAACGTCCGGCAACCTGCTGTCGAGATACGCCCGAAACAGGGTGTCGCTGTTGGCATCTGTCGGGATACTGCGTCCATCTTGTAACAACTGCTTATGATAGACACCGGCAAAATGCTTTTTGGAATCCTGGAAGTAGTTGCTGTGCCCGATAAGTGCAGTGCACAGGATCATGGCGATACACAGGTAAGATGCAGAGCGCCAGTGGGTCCAACTGTAAAGCCGAAACACCAGGTACATCACAAAAGGCAGAAGGATATTGGTAACACTGGCAGCGGCCCATGTGCCGGTTTTAACGTTCTCTTCACCGTAAAATTGTCCGCAGAACCACACCACAAAAATCGCTACAGGTAAGATGATGGCGGCTTTTTTCGGTTGAGTTAACGGATTAACACCCTTGATATGCCAGTGGGCATAATACCGATACGCCGAAGTCAGTGTCGGACAATCCGGGAGGTCATTCTGGAGATTTTCCAGTGTACTTTGCAGCCAATACTGAAATGCGTGGCTACCAACTTTATCCCGGTTCCCATATAAATGGCGCAGCAGATTAACCTGCTCTTCATCGGGTTTGTCAGTTTTAGCGCCACTGATAAATAGAAACAGCAACGCCAGAGCTTGTCTAATCAACGGCGAATGCCCTGAGAGCAACAGGTCAGAAAATCTCCTGGGGTCCAGCTTAATGGCAATATGGAGCAATGCATCGACTTGTGTCTCATTGAGTAACAGAAGCGTTTTGTTATTGCTTAAATAATCCGCCGCCAGAGCTTGTATGAATATGCTCAGGTTTTTTGGCAAGGTTGCCAATTCCTGTGTCGAGACGACAGTGACTAATTGCTCGACTTGTTCGGCCAGTTGCTCAGGTCTTTTCTTTTCGGGTTGCCTGGCAAACGCTGAATCCACCTCAGGTGAAACCGGAGAAGGCGAGAAAAAGAAATTTTGAGCTATGTCTGCCAGTTCTGAAACGAGCGTGACATGCTCCTGGCTGTTTGCTGTGTACTGGTTAAGGAAGCTCAGAATTTGATGACATTTGTTAATCAAAGGCAGCGGTTGATGCAGCAGCCACTGCTTCGCCAATGTGGCGTTTTCATCCATTTTCCCCAGCTTTTGTACCACAGAGGCGGCATCAGAATGGCATGTTAGTAGTTTGAGTTCTGACTGGCTTAGCCGCACAGCCGTGTAAGCGCCATCGTAAGAGCGATAAATGACCTTATAATTTTTGCCAGAGCGGGTGTCGTAGTAATAACCGGGATTCTGGTTGCTGTTTATCCGATTGAGCAGCGTCACGCCATTTTTCTGTGATAAGGGCTTGAAATGCGCCGGCAGCGTCTGAAAATACTGTTCCTCAGCCTTGGCTTCAGTGTGAGCGACGGCCTTTAACTTTTTCTGCTGCTTGCGAAGTTTACGACTCATCAGGCCCTGGCTATCAATTTATTGAAGTTAACTGAAATTATAGATGATTTGGCTGCCGGTTATGGCTGTCAGGATAAAAATACTATTGGTACTTCACCAGAAACAAAAAAAGTTGCTGGCGGCAACTTTTTACTTTCTGAATCTGCTGGAATCGCTTACAGCGTTACTAACGCCACCATGGCTTTGCCTGAGGCAGAACGGCCGTGCAACAGGTATTTACCTTCACTGATAGTGTTAATACCAAAAATACTCGACATGGTGCTGTCGGCATCAAAGCTCAGCATTTCAAAGTTTGAAGGCTGTTCCTGTCTGTCTACCAGGTAGAATTCACCGGATGTTTCTGTGGTCGCTTCGTCAGCCGGTGCACCGGGCGAAGAAGTGCCATCGGTTTTATTGATAGTGACTGTCACCGAGTCATTGAAGAAGGGGTCACCTTCGCAGTTGTTGTCGCTGTACACAGCAATGGCTAAGGTCAGTTCACCTTCGTCCAATACAGACTTGTCACGCGTGTTATAATCTTGGCCGTTGTTGGCGTCACCAAAGATAACGTATGGGTCGTGCCGTTCCAGTTTGTTGTGGGTAAATGCGCCACCGGTATCGATGAGCGTGCAGCCGACATTTTCAGCTCCTGTCAAAAAGCGATAACCAATAGTGAATTCCGTCGGGATTGCGTCGTAACTGATGATCTGGCCTTCTGATAAACCGCTAGTTTCAATCGTGACATTTTCTCCGTTGCTATAAACGGCTTTTTCACTGGTATCACGGGTAATTTGGCTGGCACTGAGGGAGCGCACCCGGATATTGCTGGTACTGTCGGAGCCACTGGTCAGGCGACTGGCATCATCACCGTTACATTTGGTACTGTCGATACTGCAGCTTTCAGCGAGCTCCCAAATCATACCGAACTTATCGGAATCTTTGATTTTAGAGCCATTTTCAAAGGTGACATCTTCTTCCAGTTTGGCGTAACCGGCAACGACTCTGCCATCCTCACTGACCGCCGACGCTCTGTATTGCCACAGGCCGCCATCGCCACTCATGTTCATTGTGGTGTTACCTGCTTTGAAAGCCGGTAATTCACCATTGCCCTGGTCAATGTCATATTTAACCGGGAAAAATTCGCCGTCAATCATTTCAAATACATGGATACCCGCCATGTCGGTTCCCCAGGTCCAGCCGTTAGCCACCATTAGCTTGCTGTCAATACCATTGTGTTGGTATCTGGCCATGATGTTGCTGTCGTAATAGCTATCAAAACGCATTTGAAATTGACGCCATGGGCGGTTGTCACTGATGGAATGGATGGGAGTAAAGCGATTGTCGAAAGCGCAGCTTTCTCCGTCGGCTGCGAATTGTGTCAAATCAACTGTCGTGGTGATCGTACCCGAGCGCTCGTATTCCTGACCGTCTTTGGCCACCAAAGTAAAAGTTTCGTTGGCTGACTGTTTGGCAAATAGTTTTGCAACGCCGGTAACCACACCATTGTCTACGTCAATAGCATTCATCACCCCTGAATAATCCAGGGTACAGGTTTTTATAGAGGTGGCAGAAGCTGCACCCGACGAAAGAAGCGCGATGATCGCAACGGATAATTTAAGGTTGTTTTTCATTATTAAACTCTCTGTAACAATTTTGAAAAAGGCGCTGACTGCCTTGTCTTGATAGGGCGAAGTTTAGTGACCTTGAGAGCAAAACGAACTTAAAAATGAAGCACTTAGACTATAGTCTAATACGAGTTAGACTTTAGTCTAATATTCATCAGTGACCACTCAAGTTGTTGCCCGAGCGAGAGTCTCTGGATGATGAAATGGTAAATGATGCTGGCAGGGGGCAAGTTTGCTTGCCCCTAATTATTGTTTTGCGGGTTATTGTCCGGCCTGTGCGGCAGACTGGACTTTCATCATGGCTTTTTGAGCGGCTTCCTGTCCCCAGGTTTGGCCTGCCATCATAGACTCTTGCATGATCTGAGGCTGCACTTTCACCAGCCTTTGACCTGCTTCGCTGCGGTAAAATTGATTTATGGCTTCGACATCTTCTTCAGTGAGATGCTTTTGATAAATAGGGATAATGCGCTGCATTAATACCGAGAAGTCCGCCTGAGCCTGAAATTCTGTCCAAAACGCCTCCGGTGCATCGGGCATGGATTGTTTCATTGCTGGCAGCATTTGCGCCATCATCTGTGCTCCCAGATCTGCGGCGCCGGTGGCCACAAGCAGATCTTCAACGCTTTGTTGACTGGCGGGTTCTGCCTGAGTAAAGCCCGCAAAAGACAGTGAGGCAAGTAAAGTTAAAGTCCTGATGTTCATTATTTTCTCCTTTTTGCAAAGCAAATTGTGATTTCATATTGAATCGCAGGTTATAGCATGGATATCAGATTTTTGTTACCGGAACCGGCAAGACAGGTAATTTGCTGGTGGATTTTAGTTCTCTTAATGAAATATTAGAACTAATGGCGGATACTCCAGGTAGTTTTCGCAACACACTTTCAACAAAGTGGCTGTATTCTTCTAAATCTTTGGCTACCACCTGTAACAAGAAGTCAGCTTGCCCGGTGGTATTGTGGCAGGACAATACATTGTCACTGCGCAATATGGTTTCTTCAAAGCACTTTGTTGTCTCCACGTCATGCATGACGTAGGTCAGTTGCACAAAGGCCATGACTCCAAACCCTAATTGCTTGCGGTTTAAATTTGCCTGGTAACCCTGAATTAATCCACTGTCTTCCAGTTTTTTAATTCTTCGCCAACAGGGAGTTTCACTTAAAGCCAGTTCACTGGCAATACTCGAATTAGTTAATCGTCCGTTTTGTTGCAAAAGGGCCAGAATGGCCATGTCTGTTTTATCTGGATTCATATTTGAAGGGTTCTTTCGTTTTTGTGTTGCTATGTGGAAGAATATGCTAAATACTCGATGGATGATAGTGCTATAAAGCAAGGTAATTTCAAGGAGAAAGCGATAGAGTAGTGCTTTGTCGCTTATATCAGGATGTATGTTTTGAAAGCCATTGTTTATGAAAGTTTTACTGCCCTTCCTCAATTAATGTCAGTTAAAGAGCCTGAAGTTAAGCCTCATGGTGTGATCATCAAAGTAGAGGCAACCGGAGTCTGCAGAAGCGACTGGCATGGCTGGATGGGACACGATTCAGACATTCAGTTGCCACATGTTCCAGGCCATGAGTTTGCCGGTATAATTGCGGAGATTGGTAAGGATGTGAAATCTTTCAATGTCGGCGACAGGGTGACGGTCCCTTTTATTAATGCTTGTGGACATTGCTCTGAATGCCATTCAGGAAATCATCAGGTCTGCGGACAGCAAACCCAACCCGGATTTACACATTGGGGTTCATTCGCTGAATATGTGGCAATTGATAATGCGGATGTCAATTTGGTGAATTTACCGGAAAGCATGGATTTTGCAACTGCGGCTAGTCTGGGGTGTCGTTTTGTCACTTCCTTTCGGGCTGTGGTGGACCAAGGTAAAGTGACAGCTGGTCAGTGGGTAGCTGTACACGGATGTGGTGGCGTCGGGCTTTCAGCTATTATGATTGCAAATGCCATTGGGGCAAATGTGATAGCTGTTGATATTAATGACGAGGCACTCAAGCTTGCGCGCTCCTTAGGGGCCGTGTTGAATATCAATGCCAATGAAGTTGATTCAGTTTCAGAAGTGATTAAACACAACACTCACGGTGGTGCACATGTTTCTCTTGATGCGTTAGGCCATCCCATTACTTGTAACAATTCTATCCTTAGTTTGCGCAGGCTAGGAAAACACATACAAGTTGGACTTTTGTTGGCCGAACAAGCCACCACAGCTATTCCCATGGACAAGGTTGTGGCCCATGAGCTGGAAGTCATAGGGAGTCATGGTATGCAGGCACATCGTTATGATGCTATGCTAGCGATGATTATGTCTGGAAAATTGCAACCGGAAAAACTATTGGGTAAAACCATAAGTTTAGCCGAGTCTATAGATGCATTGATGACAATGGACAGGCCAAAATCGCCAGGCGTCACTGTGGTGACTGAGTTTTAACGCTCATATTTTGGACGCATTTTCTCTTTTGCCCAGGCTGCAAATTCCACTAACGAACACGTGCCGGACTGCCCCTTGCCTTCACCGTCAACGATGCGATAGATGATCTGATGGCGGGTTGGCTCCGGGTGTTCATGTTGATCGATGACCTGGCGCACCGACCATTTCCTGCCTGGCTGACTATTGGTATAAAAAGCGCCGGCCTCGAGATTAAAGCCTTTCAATAGTTCCTCGTGAAAAATGGCATCGGCCAAATCAATAATGTGTTTGATTTGTTCATCGCTGGCATCAATCACTAATTCTGAGCGGTTTATTGCTTCGTGAATATGCTGCTTTTTAATTTGACGGGTGTCAGGGTGATAACCCACACTTTGATAACGCATCAGGCTTTGTGGGTATCTGCGCCAACTGAAGATGTTGTTGAACAGCAGCGCTACCAAAAACAGTACACTGCAGTTAAGTAGTGTGGGGGTAATAACGTACCAGTATCCTAATTCGGTAATACTGGTGCCGCCGATAACAGCGGCTAATGCTGTGGCCCCGCCAGGCGGATGTAAACTGCGGGTCAGGTGCATGACTAAAATGGACAGCGCCACTGCGATGGCGGCAGCCAATCCAACCGCAGGGATAAAAAGTGCGCAGGTTACTCCGATAATGGCGGATAACAGGTTGCCGGCAAACAATGCCCAGGGGGTGGACAGCTGTCCGTGTGGTACGGCAAACAGCAAAACCGTAGATGCACCCATGGAGGGCAGTATTGCAGCGGTTCCGGCAGTACCGGTAAAAAACTGAGTAAGGTAAAAACAGCAAAATATGGCCAGTACGCCCCCCAGTGTTGCCACCAGTTTTTCAGACGAAACCACATTACTTTGGAGCCCCAGGAAGCGGACAATAGCGTGCAGCATGATATAAAACTATTATTGAGTGTAATTTTTTGCGATGGCGTAATGTCTACTATTACGCATTGAGTTACAAGAATTGAAGGTTTTTTAATATGCGGTTTAATTATTACTGATTGGTATTATGCCTTCAGGCAAAAAATACCGGGCCACGAAACAAAAACTGAGGTGATTATGGTGATTGCGAACTATTTTGCTGGCAAGTCCCGTCAACTGTTGATGGGGTTGGGTCTGATGCTGACGGCCTTACCGGCGCTGAGCGAACCACCGGCGCAACTGCAACTATGTACCGCCTGTCACGGCCTTTCCAATCTGGAGTACAGTGCCGGGTACAATCAGGCACACTGGAAAACGCTGATGAGTTACATGGTCGACTTGAACGAGTCTCAGGCCGATGAATTAAGCGCCTATCTTGCTAAACAATATCCTGAAAACCAACGTCGAGCCTCTGTACAGGTGCCCGGTGAGAGGCAGCTGAGTTATCGTTATTGGCAGGTTCCGACACTCGGACAGCGTGCCCGCGATCCGGTGCAGGGTAAAGACGGTGTGATATGGTGGGTAGGGCAGTGGGGAAATATACTCGGGCGACTGGATCCCAAAACCGGTGCGATGAAAGAGTATGTGCTTCCCCCCGGTACATTTCCCCACAGTGTGACACTGGATAAAAATCTCACTCCCTGGTTTTTGGGCAACAAAAACGGCACTGTCGGCTATTTAGAGCCTGAATCTGGCACTTTTAAGGTGTTCAGAATGCCAGATGCCAATGCCCGGGACCCTCACACCGGCGAGTTTGATCCGCAGGGGATTTTCTGGTTTACCTTACAGCACAGCAATATGATTGGGCGATTAGATCCGGCTACCGGTGATATTAAACTGGCCACACTGCCAACCCAGGGCTCGCGCCCCTACGGCATTAAGATCGATTCATCAGGCACCCCCTGGGTATCCTGCAACGGCAGCAACTGCCTGATCAAAGTTGACACCGAATCCATGCACCTGGAGGAAATCAAATTGCCCGGAGACAAGAGCCACTCGCGACGCCTGGCCATTACGCCTGACGATATGGTGTTTTATGTGAATTCAGGTATGGGTAAACTGGGCAGATATCATCCTAAAACCGGCACAATAACAGAGTGGGACAACCCCAGTGGAGAGGACAGCCATCCCTATGCGATTGAATACGCCGATGGTGCCATTTGGTTTAATGAATCCAGCAAAAGGCCGGAAACGCTGGTGCGCTTTGATTTAGCGACAGAAACCATGCAAAGCTGGCAAATCCCCAGCAAAGAAGGCGTTTACAGCGGACTTATAAGACATATGCGGATGGGCAATCAGGGACTGATTATTCATCAGACGGCCACCAATCAGTTAGCTGAAATTACCTGGTCGCAATAGCTTATTTGGCGATTAAGACAACTGGATGGGGCTGATGTTTGCTATCCGATTAGCCCAATCCTTTTTTTAACAGGCGTTTCAACGTGGCTGGCTTGACCGGTTTTGCGATAAAGCTGAAGCCCTGTTCCATGGCCATTTCCCGAATGGTTTCGGCATGATCGGCACTGTTAATAATTACCGGGATTGCTTGACCCAAACTGGCGCGAATGTGTTGCACCGCGTCTATGCCATTTTCACCATTGTCCAGGTGGTAATCGGCCACAATGATATCGGGGGCAAAATGCGCACAGGCTTTCAGCGCCTCCTGGAGATTGCTGGCACTGTGCACCAGGCATCCCCAGGTTTCCAATCGTAGAGTCATGGCTTCCAGCAAAGCCGGTTCGTTATCAATGACCAGCACATTCACACCCTGCATATCGGTTTTACACACCGCTTTGTTTTGCAGGGTTTCACCCGGATTAATGTCTCCTTTAATACAGGGCAGCGTAATTCTGAATTCACTGCCCTGTTTCCAGGTGGAGTCAAAGCTTAGCTCATGACCCAGGATACGGCATATACGGGAAGCAATGGCCAGGCCTAACCCAAGCCCCTGGCCTGTGTGTTGACGGCTGGCTTGTTCGAAATCTTTAAAGATACGCGCTTTATCTTCATCCTTGATGCCCTCTCCTGAATCTTTGACGATGATCATCAACTGCTTTTCAATGCGGCATTCAATATTGACGAATCCAGATTCTGTATAGCGGATCGCATTGGTCAGTAAGTTCTGCAATACCCGCTTTAACAATCTGGCATCGGTACGGGTGAGTTGATGCAAAATGGCGGCCTGAAAAACCAGCCCTTTTTGTTCACACATGAGTCGGTACTCGTCCAACAGGGGCGTGATCAGTTGATAAACATCGACATCTTCCACTTGTGGTGAGATCACTCCGGCATCCAGCTTGGTAAGTTCCAGTACAGAATTAACAAGTTGTTCGGCGTTTTCTAAAGCGTTCTGAATATTACTGCTCAGCTCAGCCAGTTCTGGTGTTTGCAGCTTTTCTTTTAGTATGGAATTAAACAGGGTTGCGGCATTGAAGGGTTGCAGTAAATCGTGACTGATTGCCGCGAAATAACGGGTCTTGTCCTCATTCGCCTGAACAGCCAGTTGTCTTGCATCTTCCAGTCGCTGATTCATCGCCTCCAGATCCTGGGTACGTTGCTGAACCCGGTTTTCCAGATGTACATTGAGTTCTTCCAGGGCCTTCTGGTTTTCCACAAATTCCGTGATATCGGTATAGGTGGTAACAAACCCACCACCGGGCAGTGGGTTGCCTTTCATTTCTAATACTTTATTGCTGGGATGCACACGGCGAAAACTGTAAGGTTTTCCGGAACGCAGGTAGGCGACACGTTTGGCAACTTCTTCGTCGATCTGGCCTTTCTCAATATCACCAAATAAGCCGCGTTGCGCGTTAAGTTGAATTACCTCTTCCACCGGGCGGCCCACGTAAATTTCGCCGTCCGGGTAGTTGAACATATCGATATAAGCGCGATTCCAGGCCACGATACGCAGCTCTTTGTCCACTACGGAGATGCCCTGGTCGATGTTCTGTATGGTGGACTGCAGCAGGGCGCGATTAAACTTGTACACTTCACTGGCTTCGTCCACCAGTTCGACCACTTCACTGAGCGCTACATTGTTGCTGCCGCTGGCCGATTCCAGCACCAACCGGGCGGACGCACCGCCAATAATGGCAGACAGCTCCTGTTCTAATTTATCTGACAGTACTTTGGGGGCCGTGCTATTCCAGTCGGGTTCAGTCTCACCATAATGGCTATGAAAAAACTCCTGTACCCGGTCGGTTTCCAAAAATCGGGATAACAAGCTTTGGATGCTGGCCAGACTCAGGTTGTCGTAGCCGCGTTTTTGATTGTCGTTGCGCACCTGGTTGTTGATAAACAATGAGGCCTGCAACTGTTCGGCCACCAGAGGGCGTTGACGCCAGCACAGCCAGAAAAAAGTAAGCAGGTTACCGCCTAAACTGATCACCAGACCATGGCTGATAAAATCCAGTTGCAAACCAAACATGGCGGTTGGCAGCAACAAACTGAACCCCATAAAACCCTGCTGCAATATTTCACTGTCCGGAGCGCTGGAAAACAACAGCGTCGGCAGTAACAGGGTGTAGCTCCAAAGTGCGGTGCCCACCAAAATACTGTACAGGGCGGCCTTTTCATTGGCATTGCGCCAGAACAGTCCCAACAACAGTGCCGGAGCACATTGTGCCACGAGTGTCATGGCCATCAGACCGGTATTGGCCAGCAAACCATAGTCCCGGGTGATTTGGTAATACAACCAGGCCGAAAGCAATACGATGATAATGGTGAGACGGCGAAACAGGATCAGCTTTTTCGGGCTTAGTCGTTCGGCTACCTGCAATTGCCGCGTGCGGCTTACTAACCAGGGGGTAATCAGATCGTTAGACACCATGATACTGAGTACAATGGCGCTGACGATCACCATGCTGGTGGCAGCAGCAAATCCGCCTAAAAAGGAAACTAAGGTCATAAACTGACTGTCGGCCGCCATAGGCAATAACAACATAATGTTGTCAGGCGCCAGTTGGCTATCCTGAAACCAGAGTAAACCGGCCGATGCGATGGGCAGGGCAAATACATTTAATGCCAGCATATACAGCGGAAACAACCAGCGAGAGGGCAGCATTTCTTTTTCGCTGGTTTGTTCGATAAAACAAACGTGAAATTGGCGGGGCAGACAGAACATCATCAGTACCCCGATAAAGGTCTGGCTGACATAGGTGTACCAGCTGGCCGATTCGTCGCTGTGATAACTCAGGTGCTGACTCTGAGCGGTCAGATCTGCAATGCCATCAAACATAAACCAGACCACAAAGATGCCAACGGCCAAAAAGGTCAGCAATTTTATGATGGACTCAAACGCGATGGCCAGCATCAGGCCGGGGTTGTGTTCAGAAGTACGAACCCTGCGGGTACCAAACAAAATGGCAAAGGCCGCCAACAACAAAGTGAAGAATAAGGCGCTGTTGCCACCGGCGCCACTGTTGCCGGTAACAATATTGACACTGTTGGCAACGGCGCGAATTTGCAGACTGATATACGGCACGATGGCAATCACGCACACCAGACTAATCAGCGCTGAGATGCGCATAGAGCGACCATAACGGGTAGCGATAAAATCCGCCATGGAGGTCAGGTTGTTGTCGCGGCAAATTCGCGCGACTTTCAGCACCAGCGGCCAGGCCAGGATATAGACTAAAATCGCCCCGGTGTAGGTGGGCGTGATCCACCAACCGGTTTCGGCTGTCTGGCCAGGTACACCATAAAAAGACCAGGAGGTGCAGTACACTCCCAGGCCCAGACTGTAAATAGCCGGTTTTATCTTCTGCCAGCGGCTGGCTCGGTCACCCCAAAAAGCAATGCCGAATAACACCAGCAAATACAACAGCGAGGCAATCAGTAACAGTGTAGGTGTCAGCATGGGACTTTCAGCATAGAGTTGTTATTCTTGGCGCGTTAACAGCCCACTTTAACGAATCTCAGCCTGAATGAGAATGGGTAATTAGATCCATGGATAGGGGCCATCGGCACTGACGGGCACTAAGGCCATGGTCAAATGATGCAATGATGATAGTGATATCACCCTTATCAGGATGCGGGCAGCGAGGACTTTTGACGGTCATTGAACATCATTAGTGATTAACGTTTGCATGATCAAACGCCAAATCAGCAACGATGGCGGGATGATAGTGAGTCATACAATAGGTGTGAAGGGAGTATTTAACCACTGCACCTGTGGGCAATTAAATTGAACAAAGAGTATGGTAGTGATGCTCAAACATTGGCATCTTTCCGGCCTTGAGTGTTTTTGTATTTAAGGCGTATTGGTTTTAGGGGAGCGCACCTTATTGAGGTATTATCCGCCCTGAATTATCGCAAGCGTAGGGAATTAAAGTGGAAGTTATCAGAAGTAAAGAGTTCACCGCAAATAGTGCCTGGGGAGCGAAGGATATTGCTAATATGAACGGCATTACCACCCGGTTGCATTGGACAGATCAACCCTATAAATGGCACGTCAATGACGGTGAAGAAGTGTTTGCTGTTATGGATGGTGTTGTGGAAATGTTGTACAAAGAAAACAACGAAATTAAGTCTGCAATCCTGCATTCAGGCGACATATTTTTTGCCTCTGTAGGTACGGAACACGTTGCTCACCCTAAGGGGCAGGCCAGGATTCTGGTGGTTGAGCGAGCGGGTAGCGTGTAGTACATACACAAAAAAGGCCAGCATTGCTGACCTTTTAAATGTGTGATTGCGAGACGCTTAGATATTCAGGTAATCCAGAATACCGTCTGCGGCTTTGCGACCTTCATCAATGGCAGTAACCACTAAATCTGAGCCACGCACCATATCGCCGCCAGCAAAGATTTTTGGGTTGCTGGTTTGATAGGCGTATTTGCCTTGCGATGGGGCGCGTACCCGGCCTTTTTCATCCAGAATAATACCGTAGTCGGCAAACCAACTGGCGGGGCTGGGCTGGAAACCGAAAGCGACGATAACGGCATCGGCTTCCAGAATATGCTCTGAACCTTCTACCGGTTCAGGGCGACGACGACCTGCGGCATCAGGTGCACCTAACTGGGTTTTCACCAGTTTTACGCCCACTGCTTTGCCGGTTTCGTCGACAGCGATATCCAGCGGCTGCAAATTAAAGCGAAAATCAACACCCTCTTCACGGGCATTGGTAACCTCGCGGCGTGAACCAGGCATGTTGGCTTCGTCACGACGATAGGCACAAATAACGCTTTCAGCGCCCTGGCGTACCGACGTTCGCACGCAGTCCATCGCGGTATCACCACCGCCCAGTACGACGACTTTTTTACCTTGCATACTGATGTAATCAGCCGGATCTTTTTCCAGCTTCATCAGGCGATTTGTATTGGCAATCAGGAAGGGCAGCGCATCGTATACACCTGGCGCCGCTTCGTTGTCGAAACCGCCTTTCATATACTTGTATGTGCCCATACCCAGAAATACCGCATCGTATTTATCGATCAGGTCCTGGAATTGCACGTCTTTTCCTACTTCCGTGTTGAGCACAAACTCCACACCCATTTCGGTAAAGATTTCGCGGCGCAATTGCACCACTTCTTTTTCCAGTTTGAAGGACGGGATACCAAAGGTCAGCAGACCGCCAATTTCCGGGTATTTATCGAATACCACGGGTTTAACACCGTTGCGCACCAGGATGTCGGCACAGGCCAGGCCCGCAGGACCGGCACCAACGATAGCGACCTTTTTACCGGTTTGCACCACGTCCGACATATCCGGACGCCAGCCCATTTTAAAGGCGGTGTCGGTAATGTATTTTTCGATACTGCCAATGGTGACCGCACCAAAGTCATCGTTCAGGGTACAGGCCCCTTCACACAAACGGTCTTGCGGACACACACGGCCACAGACTTCCGGTAAGCTGTTTGTCTTATGGGAAAGCTCTGCGGCTTCCAGAATACGCCCTTCGTTGGCCAGCTTTAACCATTGCGGGATAAAGTTGTGTACCGGGCACTTCCATTCACAATAAGGGTTACCGCAGTCCAGACAACGGTCGGCCTGTCCCTCTGTTTGGGAAGCCGACAATGGATGGTAAATCTCGCCAAAGTCAGCGCGGCGCACGTGCACCGGCTTTTTCGGCGGATCGATACGTTCTACATCAACAAATTGATAAACATTCTTAGCCATAAATTACTCCGTTACTGCGCCTGCACTCTGAGCTCATTCGTAGAGCGACTGATATGGCCAAGCAGGTTCTTCACATCACTGGTTTTGGGTTTGATCAGTTTGAACTGTTCTAAATAATCCGCGAAATTAGTCAGGATCTTCAGTGCGTGTTCGCTACCGGTTTCTTCATAGTGTTGATCCACCAGGCCGCGAAGATGCTCTGACAGAATGATTTTGTCACCGATGTCCAGAATTTCCACCAGTTCCTGGTTTACCCGGTTTTGCAGATCGCCTTGCTCGTCAAGAATATAAGCAAAGCCACCGGTCATACCGGCACCAAAGTTCACGCCAATCTTGCCTAAAATAGCAACAATACCGCCGGTCATGTATTCGCAGGCATTGTCACCTGTACCTTCTACCACCGCGATTGCCCCGGAGTTACGCACCCCAAAACGCTCACCGGCACGTCCGGCGGCGAACAATTTACCGCCGGTGGCGCCGTACAAACAGGTGTTACCAATGATGGCGCTGTTGTGGGGGTCGTATTCCACGCCTGCGGGTGGGTAGATCACCAGCTTGCCGCCGGTCATGCCTTTGCCTACATAATCGTTGGCATCACCTTCCAGGCGCATTTCCAGGCCACCGGCATTCCATACGCCAAAGCTTTGCCCGGCTGTACCCTTAAAGCTGATGTTTACCGGGTAATCTGCCATGCCCTGGTTGCCATAATGGCGGGCAATAAAGCCAGACAACGACGCACCTACAGAGCGATCGGTATTGCGTATGTTGAAATTCAACTGAATACCGGACTTGTTTTGCACCGCAGATTCGGCGCGAGCCAGAATCGCCAGGTTCATATCACCGTTATCCAGAGGCTTGTTGGTCACTTCTGAACAGAACAGGCGCGTATGCGAACCGGCTTCCGCTTTGGCCAGCATGGGTTTTAAATCCAGTTTGCGCTGTTTGGCGTTGACGCCGTCCAGTACCTGCAGATATTCTGTGCGACCAATCAGGTCGTCCAGCTTCTGAACCCCTAAACTGGCCAGAATCTCTCTGACTTCCTGAGCGATAAACTTAAAGTAGTTCATCACCATTTCCGGCAGACCGATAAAGTATTCGCTGCGCAGTTTTTCGTCCTGAGTGGCAACACCTGTGGCGCAGTTGTTCAAATGACAAATACGCAGGTACTTACAACCCAGCGCTACCATAGGTCCGGTACCAAAGCCGAAGCTTTCTGCGCCCAGAATCGCGGCTTTAACCACGTCCAGACCGGTTTTTAATCCACCGTCGGTTTGTACCCGTACTTTGTGGCGTAAACCATTTTCTACCAGAGCCTGCTGGGTTTCAGCCAGGCCAAGCTCCCAGGGGCAACCGGCATATTTAACTGAAGTCAGTGGGCTGGCACCGGTGCCACCGTCGTAACCAGAAACAGTGATCAGGTCTGCATAGGCTTTGGCAACACCGGTTGCGATGGTGCCTACACCTGGCTCTGATACCAGTTTTACCGAGATCAGCGCTTTTGGATTGACCTGTTTTAAGTCAAAGATCAGCTGTGCTAAATCTTCAATCGAATAGATGTCATGATGGGGCGGTGGTGATATCAGTGTTACACCTGGCACTGAGAAACGCAGTTGCGCTATATATTTGTTCACCTTATCGCCGGGCAGCTGGCCACCTTCACCGGGTTTTGCGCCCTGGGCCACCTTGATCTGAATAACATCGGCGTTCACCAGGTAATGTGGGGTTACCCCAAAGCGGCCTGATGCCACCTGTTTAATTTTCGAGTTGCGGGAATTACCGAAACGCTTGGGATCTTCACCCCCTTCTCCGGAGTTGGATTGTCCACCCAGGGTGTTCATGGCAATCGCCAGCGCTTCGTGGGCTTCCGGGCTCAATGCGCCGATAGACATGGCCGCACTGTCAAAGCGTGGATAAAGACTTTCAGCCGGCTCCACCTGATCAATAGAGATAGGCTCTTTGCCGGTATTCAGTTTTAATAAATCGCGGAAATGCGCCGGTGAACGTTGATTCACCAGATCTGCAAACACCTGGTAATCGGCATAATCGCCGGATTTAACCGCTTTTTGCAGACTGGTTACCACGTCCGGATTATAGGCGTGGTATTCACCGCCATGCACGTATTTCAGTAATCCACCATGACTCAACTGCTTGCGTTTTAGCCAGGCAACACGGCCCAGGTTCATCAAATCCTGCTCGAAATCACTGAAGCCTGCACCCTGAATGCGCGATGGCACACCACGGAAACAGATTTCCATGACCTCATCAGCGACACCCACTAATTCAAACAGTTTGGAACTGCGGTAACTGGCGACCGTAGAGATCCCCATTTTCGACATGATCTTAAACAGCCCTTTGTTGATCCCCTTGCGGAAGTTCATAAAGGCCTGCATGTGGCTTAATTCAATCTCGCCTTTTTCCACCATCTGCTCGATAGTTTCATAAGCAAGGTAAGGATAAACGGCAGTAGCTCCAAGTCCTAACAACACCGCAAAATGATGAGGGTCACGGGCTGAGCCGGTTTCCACCACAATATTTGCGTCACAGCGCAAAGACTTGTCCACCAGGCGGCGCTGAACTGCACCAACGGCCATCGCAGCGGGAATGGGTAAGCGATCTTTTTTGATATTGCGATCAGACAGTACCACAAATACTGCTTTTTTGGTTTTCACCAGGTATTCGGTTTCATCACAGATACGTTCAATGGCGCGTTTTAAACCTTCTTCAGGCTTGTAGTTCAAATCCACCACTTCGGAATAGTAGTGTTCCGGATCGTACTCTCTCAACTGCACTAAATCGGTATAAGTCAGAATAGGCGAAGAAAACAATACTCTGTCGGCATAGCCGGAGGTTTCACTGAAGACGTCCTTTTCCCGACCAATACAGGTGGCCAGAGACATCACGTGATTTTCCCGCAGCGGATCGATAGGCGGGTTGGTGACCTGCGCGAATTGCTGACGGAAATAATCATACATAATGCGTGGTTTTGAGGACATCACCGCCATCGGCGTATCATCACCCATGGATCCCACAGCTTCCTGACCATCACTGGCCAGCACTTTAACCACCTGTTGTAACTCCTCATAAGAGTAGTTAAACAGTTTGTGATAGACGTTCAGTTCATCATCGTTGTAGGTGCGCTGACCAATCAGCGTTTCTTCGTACTCTTCGATGGGTTTTAAACGACGGATATGGCTATCAATCCACTCTTTGTATGGGTGACGGCCTTTCAAATCTTCATCAATTTCGGTACTGCGCCAGATTTTCCCGGTGCGGGTATCTACCGCCAGCATTTCACCGGGGCCAACCCGGCCTTTTTCGACCACATCAGCGGGTTGATAGTCCCAAATACCCACTTCTGAGGCCAGGGTAATAAAGCCGTCTTTGGTGATGACATAACGGGCCGGACGCAAACCGTTGCGATCCAGGTTACAGGCCACATGACGACCGTTAGTTAGTACGATACCAGCCGGGCCATCCCAGGGTTCCATGTGCATGGAGTTAAACTCATAGAAAGCACGTAAGTCCTCATGCATGGTTTTATCGTTCTGATAAGCGGGTGGCACCAGCAAGCGCATGGCGCGGAATAAATCCATACCACCGGCCAAAAACAGTTCCAGCATGTTATCCAGCGAAGACGAATCGGAACCTTCCATATTTACAAAAGGTGCCGCTTCTTTTAAATCCGGGATCAAAGGCGTGCGGAATTTATAGGTTCTGGCCTGTGCCCAGTCGCGGTTACCGCGAATGGTATTAATTTCACCATTGTGGGCCAAAAAGCGGAAAGGCTGTGCTAACGGCCACTTTGGCAGGGTATTGGTGGAGAAGCGCTGATGGAAGACACAAATGGCTGATGCCATGTCTTTGTCAGCCAAATCCAGATAAAAACGTGGTAAATCTTTCGGCATTACCAGGCCTTTGTAGATCGACACCAGATTTGACAATGATGCGATATAGAAATCTTGATCTTTAGCAAGGCGTTTTTCAGCGCGGCGACGGGCCATAAATAACCGGCGCTCAAGATCCACAGCTCGCCAGCCTTGTGGCGCATTCACAAACACCTGTTTAATCGTTGGCAAACAGGAAACCGCCAGGTCTCCCAGTACTGAAGGATCAGTAGGGACTTCGCGCCAACCTAATACCGCCAGTGTTTCGTTTTCAAGTTCTTCATCCAGGATGGCCATGGCCGTCTGGGCTTTTTTGTCATCCTGGCTAAGGAAAATCATTCCGACCGCATAGTTCTTTGCTAAAGTCCAACCATGCTCTTTGGCGACTTTTTGAAAAAATGCGTCAGGTTTTTGTAATAAAAGTCCACAACCGTCACCGGTTTTGCCATCTGCAGCGATACCGCCACGGTGCTGCATGCGGTCCAGGCCATGAATTGCGGTGTGCACCAAACGGTGACTTGGCTCGCCATTCACATGGGCGATCAGGCCAAAGCCGCAATTATCCCGACTGTCATTGGGATTGTATAGTTTCATTAACTCAACTCCTTCAACCTAAGACTGGGCAGGGTATATGTTCTCTCACCCAACGTTATCGTTGGTGTTCTTTCAATTTTGCGACTTCCATGTTCTTATTTTGTGTCGTCAGGGGTATACCAGTCTGGCTCGAATCTTTATGCAATTTGTTTTCAAGCGGGCTGATCAAAATAACTGTATTACAGAAATAAATCAATTGCTGTAATAAAATTACAAACGGGAAAGTGGGATAAAAATATTGTTTTCATGCTGCAAAATTACACTATTGTGACAAAGTTTTCATTTGGGGGTTTACCAATAGGATAAAACTTCTATTTTTGGAAACCTTATTAAAATCACCCGCTAATAGAACAGTAAGTTTACAGCTAGAACAGTTTAGAATATTTATGTTTATTATATGAATAAACAATAGTGATGCTGTTCCACTCGTGGCAGACCAGGCAATTACTTGCTAGGATGCGGCTAAAAATTTAAGTGAGTTGAGTATGTCGTCAAAACCAGAACAGCAACCCAATCCGGTTGAGCAAGTTCAATCCCAGCAACTGGATTCCTGGGCGGAAAGGGCTGCCCGTTGGATTTCTCAATACGGCGCAACCAAAAGCACCCTGGTGCTGTTTCTGTTTAGTCTGGTGGTGACTTCCATAGGTTCATTTATTATTCGCTTTGTTATCGGGGCGCATATCGAGCTGGAAGATTTGATCACGGCGATTGTGCTGACCTGCACCGTGGCGCCAATGGTATTTTTAGTGTTTAGTGCCCTGGTTAAACAGTTGGAAGTATCCCGGCAAAAAATGCAATCTGCGGTTGCCGAGATGGAGCGGATGCGGGAGGCAGACATTCGTCTGCATCAGGAGCTACAAAATAATATTCATCAACTCAATAAAGAAATAGAAACCCGTCAGCAGGCGCAACTGGACCGCGAGCGGGTGTTTGCTGAGCTGGAAAACCAGATGCACAACCGCACGGAAAAAGAAGAACAGGCCCTGCGCTATTCTATCTTGCTGCGCTCTATTATTGATGCCTCGCCGGATTTGATTTACTACCGCAACGAAGAAGGCAAATTTGCCGGTTGCAACCGGGTTGCCGAACAGATGACGGGTAAAACCGAAGAAGAGTTGATGGGGCTGACACCGCATCAGGTTTACGATGAAGAGCTTGCCCGCCAGGTGGTGATGAGTGACAACGAAGTACTGGAAAGTAACGCCAGTATCACTGAAGAACTATGGTTGCGCTTTGCTGACGGTCGCCGTCGCTATTATGAAATGCGCAAGGTGCCGTTTTTTGATCCCAAAGGCAACCGTTTAGGCTTGCTGGCCTTTGGTCGTGATATTACAGAGCGCAAGCAAGCTGCCGACGCGGTGAAAAAAGCCAGTAAAGATAAAACAGCATTTATTGCCACCATTAGCCATGAATTACGTACGCCGCTAAACGGTATTGTCGGTCTGAGCCGTATGCTGCGGGATACTCAGCTCAACAAGGAACAATTTAACTGGGTCAGTACCATTTATGCCAGTGCCATTACCCTGGGCAACATCTTCAACGATATTATTGACCTGGATAAAATCGAACGGGACAGACTGGAACTGCAGCTTAAAACCGTTAATCTGAAAGAGTTTTCTCTGGAGCTGGGCAGTATCATCGAATTACTGGCGGCCGATAAAGGCCTGAGCTTTAAATCCCATCTGGTCGAACCCATTCCACCATTTCTGGAAGTAGACGGTACCCGCCTGCGCCAGATTTTATGGAACCTGCTGTTTAATGCTGTGAAGTTTACCCCGCAGGGCCATGTCAGTCTGACCATCGAAGCATCGATGCCGGAGGACGGCATTTCACTGGTGAAGTTTAAGATCACCGATACCGGGGTGGGGATACCGCAGGAAGAACTGGAAAAGATCTTTGCCATGTATTACCAGGTGGACCATCCCAACCATAAAAGCGCTACCGGCACCGGCATTGGTCTGGCGATATGTCAGCAGATGGTGTCTATGATGAAAGGCCATATCTCAGTAAACAGCGTACTGGGTGAAGGTACCTGTTTTACCGTTGAGTTACCGCTGGCGGTAAGTTCTCAGGGCATACGCACGCAACAGTTGATGACGCGCTCGCTGGATATCCTGTTGGTAGAAGACATTCAACTTAACGTTATGGTGGCCAAGGCGCTGTTGGAAAAATTAGGGCAAAAAGTGTCGGTGGCCATGACCGGCGAAGACGCGTTGGAGCAGGTGCGCAATCATCATTATGATCTCATTTTGCTGGATATTCAGTTGCCCGACATGAACGGTTTCGAAGTGGCTTCCATTTTGTGTAAAGAAGGGTTGATCAAAAATACCCGGGTGGTGGCACTGACCGCAAACGTGATTAAAACCCGTCAGGAATATCTGGATAACGGCATGGATGACGTTATCGCTAAACCTATTAAAAAGAGCCGGGTGATTGAGGTATTTAACCAGTTGTTTGCTGAAAGTGAGCCACAACAGGCCAGCGCTGCACTGCCGGAACCCGGTGTTACCCCTGATAAGCACTTACATGCGGCACTGGATATGGAACTACTGGAAATGCTGCTGGATACCATAGGTATCGATATGATGCAAAACAGCCTGACGGTGTTTGAGCAAATGATGCCAAATTATCTGGAACTGCTGCAACTGAGTTTAAGTGCCAAGGAAAAATCGGAAGTGTGTAGCCATGCCCACAAAATTAAGGGCGCGGCCGGATCTGTAGGCCTGTCAGCTGTGCAAAAGATTGCCAATAAAATCCAGCAGGGAGATCATCCTGCCTGGTGGCAAAATGTCTATGATTGGGTCGAAGAGTTGCAACAAGCCTATGAGCACGATTTGCAAAAACTGAAAGACTGGATGGCCGCTCAGGACAATGACATTGACTAAGCCGAGGCGCGTTTAAGCAAGGGGCGGGCAAGCTCCTTCTCTCGCTCAGTTGCTTCGAATCACAATTAAAGCGCCTCTGTTGTTTGTAATCTATTTGTTAAACGTTTATAACAATGCGCTCTGTTGCATGGGCTGAGTGCTGAGTTATGTTCCGAAGCATCACATTTATTATCTGGTTGTGCTATTTGATCCTGGTGGGGCTCCTGTCTTACTCGATTGCTGTGACTTCCGAAAAAAATCGCGCCGACCAGCAGATTTCAGATGTTGCCAGTCGCCTTGGAATAGAGCTGGATAAATTCCGCACTTTACCGCGGGTACTGGTGTTGCACCCTGTCATTGTCGAAGCCCTGCATGCTCCCACTGCCGCGACACTGAATAAAGCCAACCAACTGTTGCAAACTTATAACACCCATCTGGCCAGTGATGCAGTGTACCTTTTGTCGGCAAACGGCATGACCGTTGCGTCGAGTAATTGGCACGGGCCGGATAGCTTTGTGGGCAATGATTACGGATTTCGACCCTACTTTCAGCAGGCCATTGAAGGGACGGACGGAAACTATTTTGCTTTGGGTACTGTGTCTGGTAAACGCGGCTATTACTTTTCGTTTCCGGTGCGCGATGCCGGGCTTATCATTGGTGTTATGGTGGTCAAAGTGGCGCTGAGCGTGATTGAAGACAATGATATTAACAGTGGCTTCGAACTCTTACTCACCGACAATCACGGTGTCATTTTCTACAGCTCTAACCCGCAGTGGAATTATTCTTCATTGGTGTCATTGGCGCCGGATGTTGAAGCTGAATTGATCCGTCAAAAGCAATATGGCGCAGGCCCCCTGGCCGTATTAACCGACCACAATGACTTACCGTCACTACTACAGCAGTCCGAAGTGACGCTGCCCAATCAGGTTGCCGACACCAGCTATCTGGTGGCTTATAAAGTGATGAATCAGGTGGGTTGGCACTTGCTGGCATTAACGCCCCGAAGTCAGGTGTTTGTATTGGTTATGTGGACCCTGCTGGCAGCCAGTGCGTTGTTTATTTTAATTGCTTTACTGAGCCTGTATTGGCGGCGACATCTGATCGCCCAGCGTCAGTTAGCTCAGGTTAATGAACAACTTGAACAACGGGTAGAGAAGCGCACAGCCGAATTGCGCCAGACTAACATTGCGCTGGTGGATACAATCGATAAACAGGCCCTGACCGAACAACGCTTAAAAGAAACCCAAAACGAGCTAATTCAGGCCGGTAAACTGGCACTGCTGGGGGAATTGTCTGCCAGTATTAATCACGAGTTAAACCAGCCCTTAACGGCGTTACTGACTTACAGTGAAACGCTGCTGTTGATGCTTAAAAAAGGTCGTACCGATGGCATTGAACAAACCATCGAAGAAATTATTAAGCTGACCCGCATGATGGCGAAGATAGTCGCACAATACAAACTGTTTGCGCGCAAATCGGCAGGCAGGGTGGGGCCGGTTGATTTGCAGGAAACCGTGCGTGCTTCGCTGGCGATACTGGAGAGTAAAATTCAAAAAATGCAGGCTGAAATTCAGATCCAGCAAAGTGATCCTGGCTTACAGGTGATGGCTGAATCGGTGCCGTTGGAACAGGTTCTGGTTAACCTGATCAACAATGGCTTGCAGGCCCAGGAAAGTTGCCAGCCGGTAAAACTCAGTATCACGGTGGAAGCCATGCCACAACAGGTACGTATTAGTGTCCGGGATTATGGTCCGGGTCTTGAACCGGGTGATCCCAATCGGGTGTTTGAACCTTTTTACACAACTAAAGGACGAGGGTTGGGGTTGGGATTAACTATTTCTCAGCGCATTATTGAGTCTTTTAACGGTACCATAACCGCGCAGCAGCACCCCGAGGGCGGTGCGATGTTTTCTCTAATTTTGCCCAGGAGCATGGCGTGAGCGCAATGACCTTACCTATTTATATAATTGACGATGAACCTACCATTTTGCGTTCGCTGCAACAGTTGTTGCAGCTGGAGGGATACAAGGTTGATGTGTTTACTGACGCCCGCGAAGCCATGCGCAAACTGGAACCGGACTTTAACGGCGTATTGATTTCCGATATCAATATGCCAGGAATGGATGGCGTTGCGTTATTGCGCGAAGCGCTAAAGCTGGATCCGGAGCTTTCCATTGTGATGCTTACCGGGCATGGTGATATTTCTACAGCGGTAGAATCGATGCGCCTGGGAGCCTATGATTTTATCGAAAAGCCGTTTTCCAATGAGCACATTCTGGACGTTATCAAACGCGCGGGTGAAAAACGTGCATTGGTACTGGAAAACCGTGAACTGAAAAACGAACTGGATGCGCAAGCCGGTGCTGGTCCGCGAATTTTAGGGCATACCACTAAAATAAAAGCCCTGCGGCGCATACTTCTGCAGATACGGGATATCCCGGCAGATGTCCTGATCAAAGGCGAAACCGGTGCCGGAAAGGATCTGGTTGCGCGCTTTTTGCACTACAACAGCAAACGACAAAATGAGAATTTTGTGGCAATCAATTGTGGTGCCATTCCCGAATCCATGATTGAAAGTGAATTGTTTGGGTTTGAGGCTGGTGCCTTTACCAGCGCCCAGAAAAAGCGGGTGGGAAAAATCGAACACGCCAATGGCGGTACGTTTTTTCTGGATGAAATCGAAAGTATGCCCATGGCACTGCAGATAAAGCTGTTGCGGGTACTGGAAGACAGACGGATTGAACCGCTGGGCTCCAATCGTCAGGTTGAGCTGGACATTCGGGTAATCGCCGCCGCTAAAGTGGATTTACTGGAGTTGGTGGAAAAAGGCGAGTTTCGCGAAGATCTGTACTATCGACTCAATGTGATCAACGTGGAGATACCGCCGTTAAGGGAGCGCAAAGAAGACATATCGCTGTTGTTTCAACATTTTGCCGCTATTGCCAGTACCCGTTTTCACACGGACGCCCCGCGCCTGACCAACGAGCAACTGCTTCGCCTGCAGCAACACAACTGGCCGGGAAACATCCGGGAATTGCGCAATGCCGCAGAACGCTTTGTTCTGATGGGAGGACAAACGGCGTTTGATGATGGGACGCCAGGCGTTGAAAATGACAAGCTGACACTGGTTGAAAAAGTCGCCCATTATGAAAGACAGCTACTTCAGGAATCATTGCGGGCCAATGAAGGGCGACTGACCGATGTACAACAGCACCTGGGATTACCCCGTAAAACCCTCTATGACAAAATGCGCAAACACGGCCTGGACAAAGGGGATTATAAGTTATCCTGATTCCTATTTGTTAATGGCAGGTAATGGGTGGATGTTCACCCATTTACAAAAATGTAACGTGTGGGAGTTCACCCAAAAAGCCAGGTGAAATAAAGTTCTCTATATTTAACTAATTGAAAAACAACAATAAAAAACAATTTTTTGGATTGGCAAAGTCTTTGCAATTGTTGCTTTGATGTTAATGCGTGATGATTCGCCCTAAGCGCCACGCTGCATTGTCTGAAGACCCATAGGACACACTTTTAACGTTAAGGTAAAACAATGATTAATAAAATTACCCAGGTTATTCGCTACGACCGCTTGCTGACCTCCACTTGCATGTTAGCGGTAGCATCATCTCTGAGTATGGCTGTAGCCGCACAAACCGCTGAAGAACAAGACAAAGATATTGAAAAGATTGCCGTGGTGGGCTCGCAAATAAAAGGTGCGGAAATAAGTGAAGCATTAGCCGTATCGCAACTGAGCGCTGAAGATATCGCCACCATGGGAGTTGATTCCGGTGATGAATTGTTGCAGCTGATCCCGGAAAATGGCCAAAACTTTTTTAATGAGGCCGGCAATATCAGCGGTGGTGTCAATGCCGCGCGCGGTGATGTGGGGGCGTTTAACCTGAGAAATATCGGGACAGGTAATACATTGGTATTGCTCAATGGTCGTCGCATGGTGAATTCCGCGGCTTATCAAACCGAAGTGGTTGGTGGCAGCTTTGTACCGGTGAATACTGTGAACTCTCAAACTATCCCGGTGTTTGGTGCTAAACGGGTAGAAGTTTTGCGCGATGGAGCGTCAGCTATCTATGGTGCAGATGCCGTCGCAGGTGTCGTCAATACGGTTACCCCTAACGATTTTGTCGGGTTTGATGTACGGGTAAAATGGCAGGAGTATGAGAACCTGCCTCGCAATGATCAAACGCTGTCCATGCATTGGGGTAAAGACATCAATGATGGCAAAACCAATATCGGGGTGATTTTCAATTATTATCAGCGAGATCGCGTTAATTCACAGGACGATCCCCGCTGGTCCAATGCTGACCTGACGGATCGTTTATCTCCGGATTCACCCTGGTATGGTCACTCTGAGTTTGATTCTACCAGTGCCAACTCATTGTATGGTCAGTTTGATATAATGGATCGGGTGGCAGCTTCTAATCCGCTGCGCACTGAAGGCTTGGTCGATGGCAGCGGCGAATTTGAAACTTTCCCCTCCGGTGATGCCCGATGTGTTTGGGAGCTGGGTAATGGCCTTTGTGCAGCACCAGACGGGCAGGGCACAGAGCGTTACAACATGAATCTGGATCGCGACCTGACCTCTGAACTGGAGCGCACCAATGTTTTCATCAATATTAATCACACTTTCGAAAACGGTTGGGAAGCCTTTACTGAAATCATGGGTTATAAGTCCGATACCAATCTGAGACGTCACCCGACAGCATCGTTTTCCTCCTCTAAATTAATTGTGGCGGCTGATAATTACTACAATCCCTTTGGACCGTGTGGTTCACCCAACAGGTTGGACAATCCGGCAGTCATGGAGGGGGTACCCTGCGAGGGGCTGGCACTGGAAATTGATAACTACCGCTTTGCTGAATTGCCGCGTATTGTTGATAACTCGGGTGAAACCTATCGTTTTCTGCAAGGATTACGGGGTTATCTGGGGAACTGGGATTGGGAAACCGCGGTTTCCTATTCGAAAGGTACTAAAGATGATGTCACCCACAATCGTGTTTCCAATACGCTGATGCAGGAAGCGCTGAACGATACCACTGCAGCCGCTTATAATCCTTTTGCTGTCGGCGTTGATTCCAATATCGAACGGGCATTGATAGATGTGTATCGCAAAAGTGAGTCAGAGTTAACCACGTTTGATTTCAAAGTTTCCAATGCTGATCTGTTCGAATTACCCGCCGGCGCTGTAGGCTTCGTTGCTGGTGTCGAATGGCGCGAAGAGTCATTTAAAGATGATCGCGATCCACGTCTGGATGGCACAATTCAGTTTATTGATGATGATGGCGATACCTATCCGTTTGTGTCTGATGTCGTGAATTCCAGTCCTACGCCGGATAATAAAGGCAGTCGCAATGTCAGTTCGTTGTTTGCTGAATTCCAGATCCCAATTTTGGACAATCTGGATGTGCAACTGGCTGCGCGTTACGAGAACTTTTCCGATGTTGGCGATACCACTGTAGGCAAAGTGGCCTTTGGTTACCGACCCTTTGAACCTGTGTTGTTGCGTGGCTCCTGGTCTGAAGCTTTCCGGGCCCCGAATCTGGTTACTATCAATGAAGAAATCGTCGCGCGCACCCAAACCCGCACTGACTATGCGTGTTTGTATGCGGCTGAAAATGGCGGGGACCCTGACCAGGACGCATTAGATTGCAATTATTCGCTGCAACGTATAGCCCAGGGCAGCGAAGATCTGCAACCTGAAAAATCGGACAACACCTCTGTGGGTATTGTTGTTGAGCCGCTGGAAGGGTTAGCGATCACTCTGGATTACTGGAGCATCAAGAAAAAAGACACCATTGGTCTGCTTGGCGAGGAAAACCATTCTTTACTGGACCTTCTGTACCGTCTGGAACAGGGCACGGCAAATTGTGAAGGTGCGACATTTAATTCAGCCGTAAATCGCGGCGATATCGATCCCGATGAAGCGGCATTTTATAACGCCGCAGGTATCTGTGCTGCGGGTCAGATCAACTACATTGACGACCGGTACGCCAATTTAGATACCCGTACCGTGTCAGGGCATGATTTAGGTGTGTACTACACCTTGCGCTCCGATTTTGGTCGATTCAAGCTGGATTACAATGCCTCCTTCCTGGATAAATTTGAGCAGGAAGCGGGGGGCGTTGCACAACAACTGGTGCAGGCGCAGGCCGATGGCATACTGCCGGCGCATTTCCCGGTGATGGGCTTTGATGATCTGGTGCGCCGTAATGGCAACCAAAAAGAAAAACACAGCCTGCGCATGACCTGGCGTAAAGATGCCTATGGTGCATCGCTCTCTGCCTACCGAATTGGTAGTTTTTATCAGGCAGAGCTAACACTGGAAGACGGCACCCGCTACAACATACCGGCCATGACGACTTTTGATGCCACCGTGGACTACACCGCGCAAATTCATGAAGTTGACACACGCTTCCGGTTGGGGGTGAAAAACCTGACGGATGAACGCGCTCCTTTGGCGGCATCCAGCTTTGGTTACTTTGAAGATGCCCATCAGGATTATGGACGTTATTTCTATCTGGACGTACGCGCCAGCTTCTGATCCTTACAGCATAAAACCGGCGTCACTCAGACGCCGGATGTAATCCATTAAAGAGAACGATTATGATGAAAATGTTTTCCATGACGGCAGCGTTGTTGTTGCTGTCTGTTTTTCAAAGCGCTTGCGCGACGATACCCACGCAACCCTGGCAGGGGCGAGAGGTGGGCAATTACTCATTTACCCAATGGCCTGGCGGGAAAATCAACGTGGAGTTTATTGTTCCACAAGGGGCCGGTGAAGATACGCCGGTATTACTGGTTATTCCCGGAGCAAAACGCAACGCCGATGAATACCGTGATCAATGGCATGAACTGGCGTTAAAACACCAGTTTGTGGTGTTGGCGATTGGTTGTAGTTTGCAGGTTTGTGACAGTGAGTATTTATATAATCTGGGGGGGCTGACCGACCACCAGGGGCAACCGCAACCCGAAGCCATGCAGTTTTATTCGGTTCCTGAGTTGGTATTTGACGACTTTGTGCACCGATTTGGCTCGGCGCAAACCCGGTTTGCGTTGTACGGGCATTCTGCCGGTGGCGGATTTGTACATACCTTTATGTTGAATCGCCCCAATGCGCCGGTATCTCAGGCGGTAGCGGCCAACCCGGCGTTTTTTACCATGCCGGATGAAAGCCCGTATCCTTTTGGACTCGGCGGTACTGCGCATACGCCAGAGTCGGTTGATGTCTGGTTGCAACAACCTCTGACCATTATGTTAGGGGATCAGGACACCGGGCCTCGTACCAAGGCGCTCAGTAACAGTGCCCGGGCCAATGCTCAGGGACGCAACGTGTTTTCTCGTGGATTGCGGTTTTACGCCACAGTCATGAACACCGTGATAGAACGCAATATCGAATCCCCATGGCGCATCGATGTGGTACAGGGTGTCGGTCACAGCAGCACTAAAATGGTGCCCGGAGCCGTTCATTATCTGTTTCCGGAAATGCTGAAGGAGTAATGAGCATGGCCCAAGACTTACCCATTACAGACAATCAGCAAGCCGCCAGTGGCCGCGCCGGATACCAAAATCTGGGCATGTGGTTGGGACCTTTGCTGTTTATATTAATTGCAATCTCCCCAACCCCCGAAGGACTGAGTGATACCGCCTGGATGACGGCGGCGATCGGTGTATGGATGGCAATCTGGTGGTCCACAGAAGCGGTGCATGTTGCCGTTACGGCGTTACTGCCTTTAGTGGTGTTTGCGCCACTGAATATTTTGCCTATAAAGGCGGCATCTGCCCCCTATGCTAATCCGACGATTTACTTGTTTTTAGGAGGTTTTATTATTGCGACGGCATTGCAGAAAGCCAACCTGCACAAGCGTATCGCCTACTTTATTTTGAGTTATGTCAGTCGTTCTGCGCGTTCCATTATTCTGGGGTTTATGATTGTCAGTGCCATTTTGAGTATGTGGATGACAAACACATCGACCACCATGATGTTGCTGCCTATTGCATTGTCCATCGTCTCTACCATGGAAACAGAACAATCCGGTTTTTCGCTGAAAGAGCGGCGGCATTTTCAATTGTCGTTGTTACTGGGCATTGCTTACGCCGCAACCATTGGCGGCATGTCTACGCTGGTGGGCACACCACCCAATGCCTTTTTAGTGGGCTTTATGAATGAGACCTACAATGTGCAACTGGATTTTGCAAAGTGGATGCTCATCGGAGTGCCACTGAGTGTCACTCTGCTCCCCATCGCCTGGCTGGCACTAACTCGTTGGATTTACCCGGTCTCGTTTGTAACCCCGGATAGTGCGCGTATGCAACTGGCAAAACAACGCCAGGCATTGGGGCCGGTCCGTCAGGAAGAATGGCGGGTAGGGATAATTTTTAGTCTGGTGGCACTGGCGTGGATGACCCGGCCTTTGCTGTCGACCTGGTTATCTATTGATGGACTTTCCGATGCCGGAATAGCGATGTTTGCCGCTGTTGCACTGTTTATTGTTCCTGCGGGAAAGGGACGGGAAGGTGCATTAATGGCATGGGAGGACATGAAATCCATTCCCTGGGGGGTACTGGTTTTGTTTGGTGGGGGCCTGAGTCTGGCTGCGGCGGTATCGGATTCTGGTCTGGCGCAATGGTTAGGCGAGGGGCTGGTGAACATGAATGCCTTTGGCATGATTGTGTTGGTTCTCTGTGCGACCACCCTGGTGATCTTCCTGACTGAGCTGACCAGCAATCTCGCCACATCGGCAACCTTTCTGCCGGTTGTGGCTGTGTTGGCGCTGGAAATGGGAGGCGAACCTATGATGCTGATGATACCAGTGACACTGGCGGCAAGTTGTGCCTTTATGCTGCCGGTGGCAACACCACCTAATGCTATCGTGTTTTCCTCGGGTTACATCAGTATTCCGCAGATGGCGAAAGCCGGATTTATCCTCAATCTGATGAGTATCCTGTTGGTAACAGCACTTGCCGTGTGGGTGGCTCCGCTGATTTTCTGAGCCACGCAATTGCATCTGAACAACAACACCTGAGATTACTGTGAATGCACAATAAGAATCAAAAACCCTTATATTTGCCCCATGCGGGGCCATCGCTTTTGGATATGCCTTTGCTTAACAAAAGCAGTGCCTTTAGCGAAAGTGAGCGTATTGCCTTTAATTTAGAAGGCCTGTTACCGCCTCAATACGAATCGATAGAGCAGCAGGTTGAGCGCACCTTTAAGCAATACCAGCAATTAACATCGGATATGGCACGGCATATATTTTTGCGGGATATTCAGGATAGCAACGAAACTTTGTTTTATCGTCTGGTTGAACAGCATATCGAGCTGATGATGCCGATCATCTATACCCCAACGGTGGGTGAGGCTTGCCAGCAATTCTCGGATATTTACCGTAGTGCCCGGGGATTGTTCATTGCCCATCATCAGCAAGATCGAATCGATGACATTTTACACAATGCCACCAAGCGCAATATCAAAATCATTGTGGTGACTGATGGTGAGCGGGTACTGGGATTAGGGGATCAGGGCATTGGTGGCATGGGTATTCCGATCGGAAAACTATCGCTGTACACCGTCTGTGGTGGTATCAGTCCCGCGTATGCCTTGCCTGTGATGTTGGACGTTGGCACCAACAATGAGGCGTTACTGTCTGATCCCATGTACATGGGATGTCGTCACCGCCGCATCAATGAACAGCAATACCACGAATTTGTGGATGCTTTTATGCAGGGCGTAAAGCGACGTTGGCCCAACGCCCTCATTCAATTTGAAGATTTTGCGCAACATAACGCAACGCCGCTGTTGCAGCGTTATAAGCAGGAGTACTGCTGCTTCAATGACGATATTCAGGGCACGGCGGTGGTCGCTGTTGCAGTCATGCTTGCCGCCTGTGCGGCTAAAAAAGTGGATATCACTCAGCAACGCGTTGTTATTGTCGGGGCAGGGTCAGCAGGCTGTGGAATTGCAGAACAATGGATTGCCTGTCTGAGAGAGCGAGGGCTGACCGATGAACAGGCACGGCAGCAGATTTATATGCTGGACAGGGATGGAATACTAACCACGTCCACCCCTGATATGAAGCCATTTCAGGCCCGTTTGGCACATGCTGGCTTACCGGCAGGGCTTTCGAGTCACACGGAACACAGTTTGCAGGATGTTATGCATGCGGTGCAACCGGATATGTTGTTGGGCGTTAGCGGTCAGCCTGGTTTGTTCAATGAAGCTGCCATTAAAGCAATGCATCAATATTGCGCGCAACCGGTGATATTGCCGCTGAGTAATCCCTCACGTCTGGCTGAAGCTCAACCCGAAGACGTCTTGCGCTGGACGAATGGCGCAGCCTTGCTTGCAACGGGCAGTCCGTTTGATGATGTCAGCCTGCAAGGGGTTCAGCACGTAATTAGTCAGAGCAACAACAGTTATGTGTTTCCTGCAATTGGTCTGGCAGTGGTCAGTACCGGCGCTAAGCGCATCACGGATGCGATGTTGATGGCGGCCAGTAAAGCGTTGGCCGGTTGTTCGCCTTTGGTTAATCAGGGCTGTGGCGGGTTACTACCACCTTTGCAGGAAATTCAGGCGATCAGTAAAGACATTGCGCTGGCCATCGCGAATGTGGTTGTTCAGGAAGGGGATGTGCCCGGGCTGAGTGAGGCTGAATTGCGGCAGCGTATAGAGGAAAATTTTTGGACTGCCAATTACCGACCTTATCTGAGAAAAGCGTTTTAATCACTACCCGGGCTTCGCCAAACTGGCAATCGCGTTCAGGCTGCAGTCTGGTTCTGCCTGTCCCCGCTCGATGGCGGGGATAAAGTGACACTTAGCAATCAGAGTTCATCGGCGGGCACGTGTTTAATTTCCGGCCAGTTGTTGTCGGCTTTGACAATATTGCCGGCAACATCTTTTAACCAAAACGCGTGAATTTCTTCGTTTTTATTAACGAACAATTGTCCGTCGACAATTTTGAAGGCCTTGCCATTGACTTCAAATTTTTTGCCAAAGCTGGTGCCGGTTGAACAATAACCACCGTAAGCAGGGGCATACTGCTGCGGATTTTGGTTGAAGGTGTTGCGGTTTTCAGCAGAGCTGAACCGATAAATGGCTCCCTGGTAAACAGCAGTAAATTCAGCCTTACCCATCACAGGTTTGTTGTCAGTGAAATAGGCCACGGCATCATGCCCTGCCAATATCACGCCATTGTCATCGGTTTGGGTATCAATCCCAGCCAGAGTATTTAAGCTAAAGAAAAGTGCAAACAGTGTAGAAACGATACGGATCATTATTGTATTCCTGTAGTGTAATTAACAGACAACAAGACCTCAGGAGTACAGGAGTAATTTCTGACTTTTGGGTTATGAGTTAGCGCGTTTTGGTTTGAAATTTAATTCGAAAACCATGTTGGATGCGGGTCTACAGCAACAGCCAGGTGGCGGTGCCCAAAAACGCAAAGATACCCACCACATCGGTAATTGTGGTGAGAATAACACTGCCCGCCAACGCGGGGTCGATTTTCAGCTTTTTCATCACGATGGGCAGGATAACACCCGACAGGCCCGCTGCAACCATATTGACCATCATGGCGAACGCAATCACCAAACCTAACATGTAATCTTGTTTCCAGACGGCAACAACCGAGGCAATCAAAACCGACCAGATGATGCCATTGAGAAAGCCGATAGCCAGTTCTTTGCTGATCAACCAGCGAGAGTTTGAGGCGCTGACATGGCCCAGTGCCATACCTCGAATAACCAGAGTGAGGGTTTGGTTACCGGCCACACCCCCCATGCTGGGAACGATAGTATTGAGGATGGCAAGAACCGCCAACTGACTTAATGTGGCTTCAAACAGGTCGCTGACCATGGCGGCCATCAGGGCCGTAAACAGGTTGACACCTAACCAGATGGAGCGGCGTTGCGTACTTTTGAGTACCGGAGCGAAGGTATCTTCTTCATCTTCCAGACCCGCCATACTCATCATGGAGTGTTCGGCCTCTTCACGGATGATATCAACCACGTCATCAATGGTAATACGGCCTACCAGTTGATGATTGGCATCTACGACAGGTGCCGACAGCCAGTTGTGACGCTCGAACAATTTGGCTACTTCGGTTTCGTCCAGATCCACCTTGATGACTTCTGGTTCTTCTTCCATGATTTCTTCAACACTGATCTCCGGGGCCGCAGTGATCAGGCTGGTAAGAGGCACCGTCCCAATCAACCGGTCATAGCGGTTGGTGACATACAGCATGTCGGTATCTTCCGGCAGTTCCTGCTTGAGTCTCAGGTAGCGCAGAATCACTTCTACACTGACTTCCGGTCGCAGTGTAATGGTGTCGGTGTTCATAATGAAACCGGCGGTACCTTCACCATAGGATAAGGCTTGTTCTGCTCTGGCCCTGTCCATGCTGTCCATGGACTCCAGGACATCCTGAACCATTCTGTCAGGCAGACCGTGCAGCATTTCTGCAAGGTCGTCGGTGTCCATATCTTCCAGGGCGTCAGCAAGCTTTTCAGGCACCATTTCGCGCATGATGCCGTTGCGCACATCCTCAGACAGTTCTTCTAACACATCGCCGTGGTAATCAGTATCGATGAGTTTCCAGAGCAAAGAACGATTGCGAACCGGGGTGGATTCTAAAAGTAACGCGACATCTGCGGGGGGAATGCTGTGCAGCATTTTGCGCACATGCACAAACAGGCCATTACTGAGCGCTTCGTTAATGGCATCCAGTTGCGTGGTGACGTATTCCTGTTCGAGCTTATTTTGTTCCATCAGTGTGCTTCCTCACCAGAGGGCACAAGAGAGAATGTTGCCATGTCAATCTTTGCTGACTGGCTTTGCGGATACTGAGAAACGTTGCTGCGGGCTGATATAAGGGTGTAGAAAGCTGTACCGAATCCGGCTAAATCACGATGTTTTAGATTTAGATAAGGTGTTCCCGGCACTTATCGACACTCCTTATTTTTGCGATGAACTGATTTCCATTAACAACCTGAAAGTCCTTTACAGATGAGCGTTCTGTATACACAGGTCATTGTTATTGTTCGTTTATTATAGTTTATAGCAATAAGTGGCTGCTGGATATCTACTAATGAAACAAATCACAATCCAGGTTTAAATATTGTGAAACACTACTCAGCTTCGTTAAACCGCGCGGAGAATAATGCGGAAACTGCCTCTAAAGCCGGCTCGGCATCATTGCCTTCGCAAATGACCTTCACCTGTTTGTTTTGTGACCCTTCCAGCATCATTAAGCCCAAAACACTGTCTGCAGAAGCACTTTTACCGTCTTTGTGCAGCATAATGGTTGCGGAAAATGAGGCGGCCAGCTTCACCAGTTCGGTGGCTGCTCTGGCGTGAAGGCCCAGTTTATTGGTGATGGTTAGGGTTCGTTCTGCTCGATTCACGCGTCCAGATCCCGGTGTCTGATTTGCACATCAGGGTGAGCAACAGAAAAATAATTCGCCAGGGTTTCAGCGATGAATACTGAGCGATGTTGTCCCCCGGTACACCCTATGGCAACGGTCACGTAACTGCGGTTGTTTCTCTCCAGATGCGGCAGCCAGGTTTCGATCAGGTTTTGAAATTGACCGATCACTTTCACCACGATGGGCTGTGCTGTCAGGTATTGAGCAACGGGCGCATCTTTACCTGAATAGGGTTTGAGTTCCGGTATCCAGTGTGGATTAGGCAAAAAGCGCACGTCAAAGACGTAATCGGCGTCTTTCGGAATACCGTTTTTAAAGCCAAAGGATTCAAAAACCAGGACCAGTCGTGAGGACTTCTTGCCCAGAATGCGTTCTCGCACCAGTTCTGCCAACTGATGGATCGACAATTTATCGGTATCAATGTGGAGGTCTGCGCGTTCGTAAATAGGGACCAAAAGTTCCCGCTCTTTAACGATAGCGTCAGCCAGAGAAATGTTGTTTTTGGACAAGGGATGAAGGCGTCTGGTTTCGCTGTAACGCTTTACCAAAATATCGTCACTGGCATCCAGATAAATAATGGTCAGGTCGGTTTTGTTGGGCAAAAAATCCAGATTCTCTGTGAGTTGTTCTGGGTCTTTAGGTAAGTTGCGCACGTCAATACTGACGGCAATCTGGTCGTATTCACTGACAACCGCGTGGGTCAGTGTGGGTAACATACTTACCGGAAGATTGTCTACGCAATAGTAGCCAAGATCCTCAAGTGCCCTTAATACTACAGACTTTCCTGAGCCGGACCGTCCACTGATCACAATTAATTTCATACCAATGCTTCATATAATGCGTTGTCTGAATGGCAATTGCGGATTACTTTGGTGACCTCTTTGTCACTGAGTTTTTGAGCTATACGGGCCAGGGTTTGCAAGTGACCTTCTGTTTGCTCAACGGGCACCAAAATCGCAAAAAATATATCGACCGGTTGATTGTCGATTGCGTCAAATTCTATACCAGGCGAGCAGGTGAGTACAATAGCCAGGGGACTACTCAGACCTTCAACACGACCATGTGGTATGGCGATGCCGTTGCCGATCCCGGTACTGCCCATTTTTTCCCGGCACAGAAGACTGTTCAGAACGTCTTCTTCATTGAGTTCGCTGAGTTTTTCACTGGCAACAACACTGATGATTTGCAGAGCGCGTTTTTTGCTGGTAATGGGGACTGCACAGCGCGTGCAGTCCGATGAAAGGATGTCTTTGATTTCCATCCTCGTTTAGACTCCTCTAATGACTCTTGAGCTTTTCTTTATGCTTAATAACCTGCCTGTCGAGCTTGTCGATGAGAGAGTCAATGGCAGCGTACATGTCTTTGTGCTCGGATGTCGCAAAAACTTCTCCACCGTCGAGGTGCATGGTTGCTTCTGCTTTTTGATTGAGTTTTTCAACGTTTAAGATGACATATACATTGTTTATGTGATCAAAATGTCGTTCCAGTTTAGTGAATTTTGTATCGACATAATCGCGAAGAGAATCGGTGATTTCGACGTGATGACCTGATAAGTTTATTTGCATAATTGGTCGTCCTTCTTGTAGGGAAGTCTATAACAGACTCTTACGTTGGTTAGATGGAGGAATCGAGAGCGATTCCCGGTATTTTGCAATGGTTCGCCGGGCTACCATAATGCCCTGATCGGCTAACAATTGCGCAATTTTGCTATCACTGAGTGGCTTGGCCTGATTCTCAGCGGCCACCAGTTTTTTAATCAATGCCCTGATGGCGGTAGAGGAGCATTCCCCACCATTTTCTGTGGCCACATGGCTGGAGAAGAAATACTTCAGCTCAAAGATACCTCTCGGGGTGTGCATGTACTTCTGTGTGGTCACACGGGAAATCGTAGATTCGTGCATATCCACCATTTCAGCCACGTCGTTAAGCACCATGGGCTTCATCATTTCCGGCCCGTGCTCGAAAAAGCCGTGCTGTTGCTGGACAATACAATTGGCCACTTTGAGTAGGGTGTCGTTACGGCTTTCGATACTCTTGATAAACCACTTCGCTTCCTGCATATGCGAGCGAATAAACTGCCCGTCGGCACTATTTCTGCTGCCCCGGCTCATGGCGGCATATTGCTGATTGATATTGAGCTTTGGCACGGAATCGGGGTTGAGTTCGACAATCCAGCGTCCGGATTTTTTCATGACCGAGACATCGGGGATCACATAATCTGGTTCTTTGGTATTTAAGGTACTGCCCGGATGCGGATTCAGGGTTTGCAGTAACTTTAATACTTCTTTGAGCTGTTCTTCACGCAATTTAGATTTTCTGATCAAGGTACGAAAATCTTTTGCCATTAACAGATCGGAAAAGTCACACAGCAGTGATTTTGCTTCCTGTAACCAGGGAGTGTCTTTGGGGAATTGCCCCAACTGCACCAGCAAGCACTCTTGTGGTGTGATTGAGCCTGAACCTAAGGGGTCGAAGTGTTGAATGCGTTTTCTGACACATTCCACTTCGTCGATTTCAATTTCTTCATCATCGAGGCTTTCGAGGATTTCCTCAACCGAAACGGTGAGATAACCGGATTCATCAATAGAATCTATGATGGCCAAAGCAATGGCTTCATCGGTTTCGCTGAACGGGGTCAGGTGTAATTGCCAGAGCAGGTGATCCTGTATGGATTCACTGGTTTCACCCTGATACACCTGGTCGTCATCCGGGCCTACACCACCTGACGAGGCGGGTGCTGATGACGCGCTGTAGTATTCATCCCAGGTGCTGTCTATCGGAAGCTCATCGGGTAAGTCGTTCTTTTCCAGCGCATCACTTGAGTCAATGCCGTCTGAACCACTGAATTCGTTGTCGCTGTCGGCGCCATTCAACTCAGCCGTTTTGGGTTCTTTGAGTAATTCCAACGCTTCATCGCTACCGGCTTCGGTATTTTCATCCACTTCCAGCAATGGATTGGCGTCTAACGCATCCTGAATTTCTTGTTGCAGGTCAAGCGTTGACAGTTGCAGCAGACGAATTGCTTGCTGCAATTGAGGGGTCATTGTTAGCTGTTGGCTAAATTTTAGTTGTAAAGACGGCTTCATTAAAAATGGTTTTTTCCGACTCCAGAGCTCAGGGTTACTGTGCCCCAATCTTTAGATTGTTGTTAGTGTTACTATAGCCTGAATTGCTCACCCAGGTATACATCTCTTACTTGCTGATTTGCTAAAACTGTTTCGGGTTCGCCTTCGGCAATGACCTGTCCATGACTGACAATATAGGCCTGTTCGCAGACATCCAGCGTTTCTCTGACATTGTGGTCAGTGATCAGTACACCGATCCCCCTGTCCCGCAAGTGGTGAATAATCTTCTTTATATCATTAACAGAAATAGGGTCAACGCCTGCGAAGGGTTCGTCCAGCAAAATAAATTGCGGATTGGCGGCCAGAGCGCGGGCAATCTCTACTCTGCGACGCTCACCACCAGACAAGCTCATGCCCAGATTGTGACGAATGTGATTTAAATTAAATTCATCCAGCAGTTCATCGGCAAGTTCTTCGCGTTGCTCGTTATCCAGCTCTTTGCGCATTTGTAAAATGGCCATCAGATTCTGGAATACACTGAGTTTTCTGAAAATTGAAGATTCCTGGGGCAAATAACCGATGCCATGACGCGCCCGCACATGCATAGGTTGCAAGGTCAGTTGATGCTGATCAATAAAAATCTCCCCTTTGTCCAGGGGAACGAGACCGACGATCATGTAAAATGTAGTGGTTTTCCCGGCCCCATTGGGTCCCAGTAAACCAACTATCTGGCCGGTACTAACTTCAATGCTGACATCTCGCACCACCTGACGGCTTTTATAGGATTTTGCCAGATTATTCGCGTATAACGTGGGCACTTAAATGAGTTTCCTTGTTCGGTTGCGCTTGCAGATTAATTTTTATCGTCGGTCTGAAAAACAGTGGTCACTCTGCCGTCGGCTTCGTTGCTTCCGGCGATTAACTGTTCTTTCTCTAAATTAAAGCTGATCTTTTCACCTTTCACCATACTGGTGTCCTGATAAAGTTCTGCCGCACCATTAAGCTCCAGGGTCCGAAACTCAACAATGTAACGAATTTCTTCAGCTTTGGCGGTGATTTTACTGCCGTCATCCATAGTTTGGGAATAAACAGCGGGTTTGCCAAGCGCCACAAATATTTCTTTGCCTTTGCCATCCTCTGCCGAGACTCTCACTTCGTCAGCATTAATGGATAGGGTGCCCTGGCGCACGTTAACATCTTCTTTGAATACAGATGTTTTGCGTTTGCCATCGACAAACTGAGATTTTGAATCAACCTCAATGGGAAGTTTAAAGTCATCTTTCCCAGCCCATGCCGGACATGACAGCAGGAGCAATACACTGCTAATGGGCAACAGGTTGTTGATAAATCGTTTTAACATGGTCTTTGAGTTCCAGTTTACGGGTCAACAGATTAACTGTTAAGCCGTTGCTTTCAATAATGAAATCCAACCCGGTGATGGTGACCGGGTTATTCGATTTGGCTGTTTTGTTGAGCAAATCAATTTCTACAAAGCTGGTTTCGATAGTTTGTACAAAGTCGTCCTGATTAAGACTTTTGATAAGGACATTTTGCTCAAGTTCAATACGTTGATCACTATACAGTGTCCCCTCATTTGCAACAATTTGCCAGGGGGAGTCTGTTTCATCGGTGTAAATGGTGTATTCGGGTTGTTCAAACAGCGTAAAGCCGAGAATATCGTAGTGCTCCATCGAGGAGGCAAACACCTCGTGGTTGACGCTGCCAGATTCGTTATAGAGGGTACTTTTCATATTGCGGGCCTGATAATTGGGATTCCAGGCTTCCGGTGTGTCGTCTATGGTTTGTGGCGTATTATCATCGGCAATCATATTCACGTAGAGGGTTAGCAATACGATAAATAACAGACCGATACTGATGTGAATACGACTCATACGCTACTCGCCAATATACCTTGCAGTTTTCCTTTGCTGAATAATATCAGGTCACATAATTCCCGAACACATCCGAATCCACCCGGTGTGGTGGTGTGGTAATTACTCAAATGCAGTACGCCCGGATGCGCATCGGCGGGAGCCACTTTTAGTTGGGCTAATTCAAACATGCCGGTATCGGGTAAATCATCGCCAATCGCGGCAGTGTGCTGCGCGGGAATATTCAGGGAGTGTTGCAGTGTTTGTAACGCAGACTTTTTCTGCTCTTCGCCTTGGATAATATGACGCACCCCCAGCGCTGAAAACCGGTCAGAGACTATCTGCGATTTTCTGCCGGTTATGATGGCAACTTCGACACCGGCGGCTAACAGTGCTTTCAGACCATAGCCGTCTTTGGTGTGAAACGCCTTGAGCTCTTCTCCCTGGTTACCCAGATAAATGCGACCATCGCTGAATACCCCGTCTACATCACAGGCCAGCAGTCTGATGTCACGCATATACTCTATCAGTTGAGGGGCCAGCGGGCCGTAAAGCGTGTCAACTTGTGTCATTAAACCACCCCGGATTTGACCATATCTAACATATTTAACGCACCAATGGGACGCTGCTCGTCATCTACCACAATCAGGCCACTGATGTTGCGGTTCTCCATTTGGGTCAGCGTTTCGGCCACCAACATATCTTTGCGGGCGGTATAGCAGTTTTTGGTCATCACATCTTTGATGAGCGTGGCGTGAACGTCTTTTCTGGCATCGATAACCCGGCGTAAATCGCCATCAGTAAACACCCCAATCAGCTTGCCTTGCTCGTCGACGATGCCCGCCAGGCCTAAGCTTTTTTGAGTGATAACGACCAGGGTATCCCGCACACTGCTGTTTGCGTCGACGGTAGGAACGCGATCACCGGTATGCATAATATCTTGTAAGGTGAGTAACAGTTTTTTGCCCAGTGAACCACTGGGGTGCGACAGGGCAAATTCTTCAGCAGTAAAGTTTTTGGCGTCCAGCAACGCGATTGCCAGCGCATCTCCTAACACCAGGGTTACACTGGTGCTGGATGTTGGGGCCAGTCCCAGGGAGCAGGCTTCCTGCGGCACGGCAATCGACAGGTGGATATCAGCATAACGCCCCATGGCAGATTCCGCAGAGCGGGTCATCGCAATGATTTTTATACCCAGCCGCTTGACTACCGGCAACAAAGACACCACTTCGGAGGTTTCACCAGAGTTGGAAATCGCCAGTAACACATCTTCCTTACCCAGCATCCCCAGGTCACCGTGTCCTGCTTCTCCTGGGTGCATAAAAAATGCCGGTGTGCCGGTGCTAGCCAGTGTTGCCGCAATTTTATTGGCAATGTGACCGGATTTTCCCATACCGGTAACGACAACTTTGCCCTTGCAACCAAGCAGCAACTGACAGGCCTGGATAAAGTGTTCATCAAAGGCGTTTCTGAGGTTTTGAATCGCATCCAGCTCGATATCCAGAACCCGTTGGGCTGAGGTAATCAGTTGTGCAGTATCGACTTTCATTAGGCTTTTACCCGGTTATGCCACAAACAGAAAGGTGAGGTAGCCGATATATCCGGCCACCAGAATGCCACCTTCCCAGCGGGTTATTTTGCGCACACCACGTAAACCAAAGCTGAATAACAGCAGCAATACGGTGAACACCAGCATCACGTGAATGTCCCGGTTAGCAGCATCAGCATCGATTAGGCCCGGTGCGATTAATCCTGGCATCGCCATTACCGCTAAAATGTTAAAGATGTTAGACCCGATAATGTTACCCAGTGCCATGTCATCTTCGCCTTTTAATACACCGGCAATACTGGCCGCCAACTCGGGAAGGCTGGTACCAATGGCAATGATGGTCAGGCCTATCATCAGTTCGCTCATGCCAAAATATCTGGCGATGTTCACCGCTGAATCCACCATAATATCGGCGCTGATGGGCAATAACACCATGCCCACCATAACCCAGAAAATCGCTTTGTGGGTTGGCACATCGGATGGAATTTCTTCAGCCGTGTCGGTGCCATAAGGATCTTTGCGATCAGCCTGAATGGACAGCCAGGTAAGACCGCCAATTGTAACAAAAAACAGAATCATCAACGCGATACCCTCGCTGCGACTCAAACTCAAATCCGCCAGAAACCAGGCCGCGGTGAGTGACACGATAAGTAGTATCGGCATTTCCCGACGAATAGTGCCGGAGCTGACCATCAGGGGTTTGAACAGCGCGGTAAGGCCCAATACCAAACCGATATTGGTGATGTTTGAACCGATAGCATTGCCCACTGCGGTGTCGGCGTTACCGGCCATTGATGCAGTGGCTGATACCATGATCTCCGGGGCTGATGAGCCCATGGCGACAATGGTCATCCCGATAACCATGGGGGAAATACCGAAGTTTTTAGCCATGGCTGAAGCGCCATAAACGAACCTGTCAGCACTCCAGCTCAGCAGTGCAAGTCCAACGATAAAAAGGGCAATGTCTGTCAGCATGAATAAAAATCGATCTTCTTGAAATGTAGTGGCAAGGGAATGACTCTAATATGGGTACAACTTTAAAAGTTTAAACTATTTGAACCTCAATGTTGAAGTAAGTTCGGCAAATACCGGCGTTTATTGAGTCCGGGTGCACAAAAATTGCGCCGCATCGTCGCGGACTGTACCTGACAAGGCCGGGTAATTTTGTCTGGCAAAGCCCGGTCGGGTGAAAATCGATTGTTTCTGAAATTTAGAATATATCTTGTTACTTTTTGATTTTGTTTTGCCGCCTTGAAACTTCGTAAAATAGCACCAATATCGGGGCATCGGATAAAATGAGCTGAACGACCTTAGTATCGGGATACACACTGATACACACTCCTTTACAGGCTACTGACAGAATAAGGTTTCAACTTGCTCTATAATTTGTAAAAAGCCAACACCGAAAAGGACTGAAAAAGGGAGAGGGCGGCGCGCTCGGGATCGCACACTATGAAAAATCTGGTCGAAATTAAAAATCTGACATTCAAACGGGGTGATCGCACGATTTACCACGATATTAGTATGTCTATACCCGAGGGTAAAACCACCGCAATTATGGGGCCGAGCGGTATCGGTAAAACCACCATGTTGCGTTTAATTGGTGGGCAGCTCAAACCCGACAGCGGTGATGTGCTATTTGCCGGTAAGTCAATCCCGGGAATGAATCGGGCGCAATTGTATGCATGTCGCCGTCATATGAGTATGTTGTTTCAAAGTGGCGCCTTGTTTACCGAAATGTCGGTCTTCGACAATGTGGCATTTCCGCTCAGAGAGCATTCACACCTTTCTGAGGATGTGATCAGAACTATTGTACTGTTGAAATTGCAGGCGGTGGGTTTGCGCGGCGCGGAAAAATTACTGCCCAGTGAGTTATCCGGCGGCATGGCAAGGCGGGCTGCGTTGGCCCGCGCGATTGCGCTGGACCCGCGCCTGATCATGTACGACGAACCCTTTGCCGGGCAAGATCCCATATCGATGGGCGTGCTGGTAAAATTAATTAAAGATTTGAACGATGCACTGAACCTGACCAGTATCGTGGTAACCCATGATGTGACAGAAGTGCTCACTATCGCTGATTACATTTATATTATCGCTGAAAAGCAGGTTATTGGCGAAGGGACACCGGAACAGATCAAAAATTCTGATTCTGCCCTGGTACAACAGTTTTTGCGCGGTGAAGCAGATGGTCCGGTGCCTTTCCATTATCCGGTTGACGATATCAGCTCAGCGTTGTTAGGGAGTTAATATGGAGTTTTTTGCAAGGACCGGACGCAATACTATCGATGGAATAACCCGGATAGGTCGTGCGTCAGTGATGTTTTGGGGCGCCATTGTCGCCCGTCCAAGACCGATGAAATCGATTCCGCTGACCATTAAACAAATGTATGTGGTTGGTGTGCAATCCTTGTTGATTATCCTGGTATCTGGATTGTTCATCGGCATGGTGATGGGCCTGCAGGGCTATACCGTGCTGGTAAATTACGGTGCCGAAGAAAGCCTGGGGCCAATGGTAGCATTGTCTCTGTTACGGGAACTTGGGCCGGTGGTCACGGCGCTATTGTTTGCCGGGCGGGCCGGTTCAGCACTGACGGCAGAAATCGGTCTGATGAAAGCCACAGAACAGCTCAGCAGTTTGGAAATGATGGCGGTAGACCCGCTTCGTCAGGTTATCGCTCCCCGATTATGGGCGGGCATTCTGACCATGCCAATGTTGGCACTTATTTTCAGTGCTATTGGTATTTTAGGCGGTCATCTGGTTGGTGTTGACTGGCTGGGTGTCGATGCCGGCAGTTATTGGTCAATCATGCAATCTGCCGTGGACCTGAATGAAGATATTATGAATGGCGTCATCAAAAGCGTGGTGTTTGCCATTGTTGTTACCTGGATAGCGGTATTCAATGGTTATGACTCCATTCCTACCTCTGAAGGGATTAGTAAAGCGACAACGCAAACTGTGGTGCACTCGTCGCTTGCGGTACTGGGACTGGATTTTGTTTTAACCGCTGTAATGTTCGGAACTGAATAGGAGCTCATTAATGAATTCTCGTAAAATGGAAATTGCTGTTGGATTGTTTGTTTCGCTGGCGGTAGCCGCATTTTTGATGTTGGCCTTGAAAGTCGCTGATCAGGGTATGCAAGGCTCGGGCGAAACGTATGAGCTGTTTGCCAAGTTTGACAATATTGGCGGGCTGAAAGCGCGCTCAGCGGTGAAGGTGGGCGGTGTGATCATCGGTCGAGTCGACAGTATTTCGCTGGATAAAGACGATTTCACCCCTGTAGTGAAACTGGTTATTAGTCAGGAATATGGTGATTTCCCTGATACCAGTTCGGTGTCGATTTTGACCTCCGGGCTGCTGGGTGAGCAATATGTGGGTTTTCAACCGGGTTTTTCATTTGATGGTGTAGACACCCTGAAACCTGGCGATTTCATCGAAGATACTAAGTCTGCGTTGGTACTGGAAGATCTGATCGGTCAGTTCCTGTTCAGCCGAAACGATGAATAATACAGATTAAAAATGATATTTGAGGGCAATAACATGTGGTTTAAAAAATTGGGATGGCTGCTATGCCTGTCGATGTTCTCGCTGGGCGCGATAGCAGACGAAAATCCCTATAAAATTTTACAAGAAGTAGCGACAAAAACATTTTCTCGCATCAAAGCGGAACAGGCTACTATTCAACAGGATCCTGACTTGCTGAAAGTTGTGGTTGAAGAGGAATTATTGCCCTATATCGATTACAAATTTGCCGGTGCCAAAGTGTTGGGTAAGCACTTTAAGTCGGTGCCCCGCAAGCAAATTCCGACCTTCTTTGAAGAGTTTCGCAAGTACCTGATTGCTACTTATGCGGTGGCTTTGGCGCAATACGAAGGTCAGGATGTGGTCTTTGAACCGGAGAAAGATTTCGATGGTAAAAAAGCGGTAACGGTGCGCGCTATCGTCAAAGATACCGAGCGTCCGGACATCAAAATTGCATTCAAAGTACGCAAAAACAGCAAAACCAAAGAGTGGAAGGCCTATGACATGGTGGCGGAAGGGATCAGTGTCTTGTCCAGCAAGCGCAGCGAATTCGAGTCGATTTTGCGTCAGGAAGGTATCGAAAAAGTGATCGCCATTATGCAAGAAAAGAACGCTCAAAAAATTACACTGGATAATGATGCTTAAATCAGTCGACAAAATTACCCTGACTTATCACGAGGGTTGCCTGAAACCAGAAGGCAGCCTGACTATCGAGTCAGTCCCTTGCGCAGACAAGCAGATAGTGCCGTTGCTGAGCCAGTTTAACGAGGTTGTAAAGCTGGATCTGGCAGCCGCTGAAAACAATGATACGGCGGGCCTGGCCTGGTTAATTAATCTCAAAGCTAACCTGAAAAAATCGGGTAAATCACTGCAGCTGCTCAATGTACCCAATGCGTTAAAAAAGCTGAGTAAACTGAGCGATGCTGATAAACTGCTTGAAATAGACTAAAACAGACAGGTCATAAAATGGATCCACAACAGATAGAAGCGATTTTACAAGACAATTTACCACTGAGCTTTGTGAAAGTGGACGGTGATGGTTCCCACTTTCAGGTGATAGCCGTGGGCGATTGTTTTGACGGTGTTAGCCGGATTAAAAAACAACAAATGATTTATGGTCCATTGCAAAGCCATATTTCCAGCGGCGAGTTGCACGCGCTGACGATGAAAACCTTCACCGAGGCGCAGTGGCAAAAAGACAAAAAATTACTGTTCCCCGATCTGAGTTAATTCCTCTTTTACTTTCGTTCACCTTTTTCCCACCGGATTATTCATGGATAAATTACTCATCAAAGGCGGCCAGCCTTTATCTGGCACGGTCACCATTTCGGGGGCGAAAAATGCGGCGCTGCCCATCCTGCTCGCCAGTTTGCTGACGACTGAACGCTGTGTTTTCAGCAATGTGCCTTTTTTACGAGATGTGAATACCAGCCTGGCACTGTTACAGCAACTGGGCGCTGAGGCATTCAGAGCCGAAGATGGCGATGTCCATATCAACCCGGCCTCTGTAAATAACCACACGGCGTCGTACGATCTGGTCAAAACCATGCGGGCCTCAATCCTGGTGCTGGGACCATTGTTAGCCCGCTTTGGGGAAGCCAATGTGTCTTTGCCTGGAGGCTGTGCCATTGGTGCCAGACCGGTGAATTTGCACCTGGAAGGCCTGGAACAAATGGGCGCCAGTATTGAAGTTGCCAATGGTTACATTCGGGCCACAGTGAACGGGCGTTTACAAGGCGCGCATATTGTGATGGACAAAGTCAGTGTTGGCGCCACCGAAAACCTGATGATGGCGGCCACACTGGCAGAGGGTGAAACCGTTATCGAAAATGCGGCCAGAGAGCCTGAGATAACCGATTTAGCCTTGTGTCTGCAGGCGATGGGCGCACAAATTACCGGAGCGGGATCGGCCACTATCCATATTAAGGGCCGTGCACAACTGGGTGGATGCCAGCATAAAGTCTTACCAGACCGGATTGAAACCGGCACCTTTCTGGTCGCTGCAGCTGCTACCCGTGGCAAAGTGCTGTGTCAGAATGCAGCGCCTGACAGTCTGGAAGTGGTTTTACGTAAACTCAGCAAAACCGGGGCTGTGATTGAAACCGGGAAAGACTGGATCAGTCTGGATATGCAGGGAAGGCAACCTAAAAGTGTACAGATCAGTACCGCTCCACACCCGGGCTTTCCGACCGATATGCAGGCGCAGTTTGTGGCATTAAACGCGGTAGCAGAAGGCACCGGCACCGTCACGGAAACAATTTTTGAGAATCGTTTTATGCACGTACCGGAATTGCAGCGCATGGGAGCAGATATTGCGCTGGAGGGACACAGCGCAATTACCAAAGGCAATTCAGTATTAAGTGGTGCCCAGGTAATGGCTACCGATTTACGTGCTTCGGCAAGCCTGATCATTGCCGGTTTGACAGCCGCAACCGGTGAAACCCTGGTGGATAGGATCTATCACCTGGATCGCGGTTATGAAAAAATAGAGAAAAAGCTCCGGGGCCTCGGGGCTGACATTACCCGAATCAGTTAAAACCTTTTATCATTGCAGGCACCTTCGGGTGCCTCGTTATTTCTGTAGCCAGTACTAACCGGCCCGCAATACGCTGTCTAAGTCGCCAATGACGACCGGTAAAACGATGGTTTCACCACCGCGTTTTACTTCAAAGTCCAGGGTGGTTCCCGGTAGGGTATTGGCCACAATGGACTGCACTTCCAGGGCGCTGTTGATTGTAGCGCCATTGACACTGATCAATACATCACTCACCTGAATACCGGCTCTGGATGCCGGGCTGCGGTTTTCCACGCCGATAATAATCACCCCGGCAATCTCGTGATCACTGCCTTGCAGACCTGCATAACCCCGGATAACGCGGCCTTTGCTGATAATGTCACGCATCACCTTTTGAGCCATTTGAGACGGTACCGCAAAAAATACACCGGGCACGTCTTTCGGTTGACCCCCTTCTAAAATCTTGTAATTGGCATTGTTGATGCCTACCAGGTAACCATTGCTGTCTACCAGGGCCCCACCGGAATTACCCTGGTTTAGGGTGGCATCCATCTGAATAAAGTTGCGGTGGCCGCCTATGCCTAACTGGCTCACCTCAGAGCGACCGGTGGCACTGATAATACCCTGGGTGATGGTTTGTCCCAGATTGTAAGGGTTGCCAATGGCTAACACTAAATCACCCACCTGGGTTTTGTTGGATTCTTCCAGTTGCGGAATAACCGGCAGATTATCAGCATTGATTTTCAACACGGCTAAATCGGTGAGGGGATCGGAGCCAATTACCTGGGCTTCATAAATACGGCTTTGTTCAGCCACAATGACTTCAATGGAGTCGGCCCCTGCAATAACATGCAGACAGGTCAATATGTAGCCGTTATCACTCATAATAACGCCGGAACCCAGTGAGGTGCGCTCGACTTCATTGTTGCGAAACAACGCGGAGCGTCGAATGGTTTTCTGACTGTAGATATTAACAACGGCTGGAGCGGAGCGATTTATTGCTTCGGCAAAACTCACCTTTTTAGGCATATCTCCGGGAAAGATATTGCTCATCTGTAGCTGGTTGCCATTGCGTAATTGTGGGATCAGTAGCAATAAAATTATCGATACAGCAATACCCAGTAAGATGGATTTAATGATAAAGAAAATTGAGTTTTTCAAGCTAACCCCCGCGATTGTAGCGGGGCCTAGAATAGCATTGATTCAGTTTGAATCAATATGGGAAGCACTTGAGCAGTGCATTTAGCACTGCTCAGCGATGCTGATGTTGTGTTAGCGAATGACCACGTACAGGGATGATTCACCACGACGCACATTCAGGGCCAGAACCCCTCTTTCAAAATCGTTCAGGTAGCGGCGCAAATCTGCTACGTTGGTGATGCGATTGCGGTTTATACCGACAATAATATCGCCCTGTTCCAGACCTAAACGGTTTGCGTAGGAGCGCGGTTCAACTTCTGTGACTTCGACACCTGCTTCACCATCTTCCGTGGTACCATCGGCAAAGGTCGCGCCCTGGAATGCCGGGTGAATGTCCTGTGCCGCGACATTGGATTCGGTAGAGTCATCCAGGGTTACCGAAATGTCCATTTCTTTGCCTTCGCGGATCACCCCAATTTCAACAGTCGCCCCGGCGCCGAGTGTCGCGATTTTAGCGCGTAATTCGCTGAAGCTGGATACCGAGCGACCATTCAGGGAAACAATCACGTCACCGGCTTTCAGGCCACCTTTGTCTGCGGCTGAATCCGGGGATACCTGGCTGACATAAGCCCCTTTGCTGACGCTTAAGTCCATTGCCTCAGCGAGACCAGAGTCAACATTGCCGCCCGTAATACCCAGCAATCCGCGACGTACTTCACCAAACTGGATCAGTTGATCTACTAAGCTTTTCATCATATTGCTGGGAATGGCAAATCCGATGCCCACGTTACCGCCGGTAGGGGCAACAATGGCAGTATTGATACCCACCAGTTGGCCTTTCAGATTCACCAGAGCACCACCGGAATTTCCGCGATTAATCGCGGCATCAGTCTGAATATAGTTTTCCAGGGCATTGATCCCCAGTGCCGAAGAACGGCTTAAAGCACTGACGATACCGGATGTTACTGTTTGCCCGATACCAAAGGGGTTGCCAATGGCCACAACAAAATCGCCAACCCGCAGCTCATCCGAGTCTGCCAGTTTGATATCAATCAGTTTGTCGGCTTCTACTTTTAACAAAGCGATATCTGAGTCTTTGTCTTCACCGAGCTTTTTGGCTTCCAGTTCGCGACCGTCACTCAATAACACGGTGATTTCGTCGGCATTGTCGACGACATGAGCATTGGTAACGATGTAACCATTTTCAGCATCAATAATGACACCACTGCCAAGACCGGTGAACGGTTTTTCCTGCACCTGTTCTCTGGGGGAGTTAGGGCCATAAAAATAACGGAACAAATCAGGTACCCGTTGGCGAATTTTTTGTGTGCCTTCAACAGATATGCTGACCACAGCGGGGGTGGTTTTTTCCAACATGGGTGCCAGTGTCGGCACGTCATTGTCACCACCTAAAAAGGGCAGGGCAGCCTGGCTGGCTGAGGATAGTCCCACCACTAAACTTAGGCATATGATTCGAGTCCAGGCGGACCAAATGCGCATTTTCATTGTTTCATTTTCTCCGATGATATAACTCTCATAAAGACCTGAGTGACGCGCCTAAGTTCCTAAACCCTTGCTGTTAAGATGTTTCAGAATGTTTTTTTGCGTCACCCGCGAACAGGCCAGATTGTCCCTCTGAGTAATCCAGAGGCTGATAATCTGTATTCCGTTCTTTTTTGGGTTCTTTCTTCTGGGTTTTCAAGTGCAAAGTGGCTTGCTGATGAAAGTACTCCAGTTGATTCAGTTCTTTGTCGGTGGTGGTTTCATCAATAATTAATCGATAGTGATTTAACTGCTCGGCCAATACTGCGCACTGCTCCTGAATTTTCCCCAGGGCAGACTGCGTTTCGGAAATATGAATGTTGGCTTGCTCGGCAATCAACTGTTTTTCTGATTTTTCTTTGGCTTCTTCATTGGCGTCAGGACGCTTTGGCTCAAAGAGTGTTTTTCCGATAAATACACCGATCCCGATACCGGCAATTAATAATACGATTCCGATTAACCAATCCATAATACACCTCGCTAACAACTCATTTGAGCATAACACAAATTTTAAAATACCAGCGCAATTATGCGGTTGCGGGCGCCTTTCAACAAGACGGACTTCTGCCAACAGCATATAAATTGTGCGTTAATGTGCATTTTTTATTTGTAAGCGCATATAATCAGGCGCCTTTGAACTGAACCACATTATCAGGACTGTCGGAATATGTTGCACATGACGCCGTTGGAAAAGTATCAACAAGATTTGAAATCTGCGGATTTTCAGTATGATTCGGCGCAGGAAAATGCAGTTAAAGAATTACAACGTCTGTATGACGAATTAACTCATCCGAAGCAAAAGAAAACCTGGCGGGTAAAAATTAAAGCGGCCTTCGGCAAAGGCATGAACAAGCCCACGACCCAGGGGATTTACTTTTGGGGCGGGGTTGGGCGAGGTAAAACCTACCTGGTGGATACCTTTTATGACTGCTTGCCTGGTGAACGCAAAATGCGGGTGCATTTTCATCGTTTTATGCACCGGGTACACAGTGAACTGAAAACCCTGGCGGGCAAATCCGATCCACTTAAAATCGTGGCCAAACAGTTTGCCGACGAAACCGACATCATCTGTTTTGACGAATTTTTTGTGTCAGACATAACCGATGCCATGATCCTGGGCACCCTGATGGAAGAATTGTTTGCTCAGGGAATTGTGTTGGTGGCCACCTCCAATATTGAGCCGCAGGGGTTGTACCGCAATGGTCTGCAGCGGGCGCGTTTTTTACCTGCTATCGATCTGATTGAGCAGAATACCCGAATCATCAATGTTGACAGCGGCGTTGACTATCGTCTGCGCACCCTGGAGCAGGCGGAAATTTATCATTATCCGCTGGATGATGATGCAGATAAAAACCTGCATCACTATTTTGGACAACTGGCCCCGGAATCCTGTGAAACTGAGGCGATGCTGAACATTGCCGGGCGACAGGTTCAGGCGGAACGCAATGCCGATGGCGTGGTGATGTTTGAGTTTGATGTATTGTGCGGTGGCCCCCGCAGCCAAACCGATTATATGGAGATAAGCCGTTGTTATCATTCGGTACTGCTGGCCAACGTCAAACAAATGAATCAACAGGTGGATGATATCGCCCGTCGTTTTATCGCTATGGTGGATGAGTTTTATGAGCGCAATGTAAAATTGATTATCTCTGCCGAGGTGGCCATTGACGAACTTTATACTCAGGGGCAGCTTTCATTTGAGTTTAAGCGTTGCATCAGCCGGTTAAAGGAAATGCAATCTCATGATTATCTCGCAACTCAGCATCTGCCTTAGAGGGAAATCATTGCTGGTGTGACTTGTGTCAGGCGGCGCGGGTAGCCGTTAGCACTTTGCTTGCCTGCTCGAAGATAAATGGCATGTTCGCCCAACAGAAGCCCGCTCAGGTGAAAAAAGCTTAAAATTTAAACGTGCTTTTACGATTAAAATCTGTATAATTCGCGCCCTGCCCGTTAATGGCAACAGGGAATGTGCCGAAATTGAACCGACTCGAAGGGGTTTTCCGTTCAATAGCATGGCGACTGTTATCCGGTTTGAGGTAACAGATTTTTTTGAATCAAATCTTTTTGGGTAAAGATTAATGAAAACTTTTGTAGCAACACCAAGCACGATCAAACGTGAGTGGTTCGTGGTAGACGCCACAGACAAAACTTTAGGACGTTTAGCAACTGAGATTGCTCGTCGTCTTCGTGGCAAGCATAAGCCAGAGTATACTCCTCACATGGATACTGGCGATTACATCGTAGTAGTAAATGTTGAGAAGCTGACTGTTACTGGTAACAAAGCTCAAGACAAGATGTATTACTCGCACTCTGGTTATCCAGGCGGCCTGAAAGAGACTAACTTCTCTAAATTACAGGCACACAAGCCAGAAATGATTTTGGAAAAAGCGGTTAAAGGCATGCTGCCCAGAGGTCCTTTGGGTCGTGCAATGTTCCGTAAATTGAAAGTTTACGCTGGTGCTGAGCATAATCATGTTGCTCAACAACCTACAGTGTTAGATATTTAAGGAGCATAGATAATGGCTGTAAATCAATATTATGGTACTGGACGTCGTAAAAGCTCTACTGCACGTGTATTTTTACGTGCGGGCACTGGCAACATCGTAGTTAACAAGCGTCCACTGGATGAATTCTTTGGTCGTGAAACTGCACGTATGGTTGTTCGTCAACCGCTTGAGCTGGTTGAAATGAGCGACAAGTTTGACCTGTACGTTACTGTTAAAGGTGGCGGTATCAGTGGTCAGGCAGGTGCTATCCGTCACGGTATCACTCGTGCATTAATGGAATTCGACGAAACTTTACGTCCTGCATTGCGCAAAGCTGGCTTCGTTACTCGTGACGCTCGTCGCGTTGAACGTAAGAAAGTGGGTCTGCATAAAGCACGTAAGCGTCCACAATTCTCCAAGCGTTAATTTTTCGCTTTTTGTCAAAAACCCGACTTCATGTCGGGTTTTTTGTTTTTTATTGCTACACTTAGGCCGATGTTAGGCCAACCGATATCCCTTCAGGTATTTCACGATAACCTGTAAAAAGCCTGTCAATCGTGACTAATTCGTTGTTTTGACCATGAATTCCTTGTGTTGAGTGTGGTTTTTCTTTTATCATTTTGGCCGACTTGGAAAAGCTTTATATTTACTTACAAATATCTGGCAAGAAAACAATAACTCACTATATCCGACCTCTGGAGTAAAGTGGATGAGCAATGCGCCCGTAGATAATGGCCGGCGTCGATTTCTGACAGTGTCTACCTGTGTGGTAGGTGGTGTTGGTGCAGTCGGAGCTGCCGTTCCTTTTATCGCTTCCTGGAATCCGAGTGCCCGTGCGAAAGCAGCCGGTGCCGATGTGGAAGTAGACATCAGTAAATTAGAACCCGGCCAACTTATGCGAGTTGAATGGCGTTCAAAGCCCGTGTGGATAGTACGTCGCACACAAGAGGTTTTGGATGCGCTGGCGGGTCATGAGGATCAATTACGCGATCCTGAATCCGTAGAACCACAGCAACCTGTGTTCGCCGCAAACCGTCACCGCTCTTTGAAAGAGGAATATCTGGTGTTAGTGGGTGTTTGTACTCACCTGGGTTGTTCACCACAGCATCTGAAAGACGGTGCCTTTGCTGAATATGTGGAAGGTGTTCCTGAGGGCTTCTTCTGCCCGTGCCATGGCTCTAAGTTTGATATGGCTGGTCGTGTTTTCCAAAGCGTACCTGCGCCACTCAACCTGGTGGTACCGCCATATCAGTTTCTGGATGACAACCGGGTATTGATCGGTTCAGAAGCGGAGGTAGCATAATATGTGGAAAAACTTACTCGACTGGATTGAATACCGAATTCCAATGATGCGCGTTGCGAATATGCACGCGATCCAATATCCGGCACCCAAAAATATGAATTTTTGGTATGTGTTTGGTTTTCTTGCCACCATCGTTTTAATTAATCAGATCGTTACAGGTATCTGGTTAACCATGAACTTCGAACCTTCTGCTGAGCGCGCTTTTGCCTCAGTGGAATACATCATGCGTGAAGTCGACTACGGCTGGATGCTGCGTTATATGCACTCCACAGGTGCATCTGCATTCTTTGTGGTGGTGTACATGCACATGTTCCGGGGCATGATTTATGGCTCTTATCAAAAACCGCGAGAGCTGATCTGGCTGTTCGGTATGTTTATCTATCTGGCGTTAATGGCCGAAGCCTTCATGGGTTATGTATTGCCCTGGGGTCAGATGTCCTACTGGGGCGCACAGGTTATCGTATCCCTGTTCGGTGCTATTCCGGTGATTGGTCCTGATCTGGTGATTTGGATTCAGGGGGATTATGTTATCTCCGGTGCCACATTAAACCGTTTCTTCGCCCTGCACGTCATAGCACTACCGCTGGTTATCGTGATTCTGGTATTTCTGCATATCGTGGCCCTGCACGAAGTGGGCTCGAACAACCCGGATGGCATTGATGTTAAAAAGCCAAAAGGCACACTACCGGAAGAAGAGAAAACCGACTTTACCATCCATGAGTACTACACTAATCGCTATGATTACACCAAGGATGTGATTCCGTTCTTCCCTCATATCGTATTGAAAGATATGGTGGCCTTCTGTTTCTTCCTCGCTGCATTTAGTTATGTGATGTTCTTTAATCCGGATATGGGCGGTTACTTCCTTGAGCATCCTAACTTTGAAATTGCTAACCCGCTGAAGACGCCTGAGCATATCTTCCCGGTTTGGTACTTCACGCCTTTCTACGCCATATTGAAAGCGGTACCTGATAAGCTTTTGGGTGTTATCGCTATGTTTGCAGCCATTATCATGTTGGTATTACTGCCCTGGATAGACCGCGGTAAAGTACGTTCATGGCGCTATCGTTGTGGCCTGCACAAATGGAATCTGATTGTGTTTGCGATTGTCTTTATCTTCCTGGGTTATCTGGGCGGTACGCCACAGGAAAACTGGAAGATTACTGCTTCGCAGATTGCGACTGTAATGTACTTTGGCTTCTTTGGTTTGCTGTGGTTATACAGTAAAAATGAAGACACCAAGCCATTACCAGAAAGGGTGACGAAATAATGATTAAGCACATAAAAAATACCCTTATTGCTGCGCTGATTGCTGTTCCATCGATGGTCTTTGCGGCTGGCAGCAACTACCCGCTGGATCACGCAGACTATGATTTAACAGATAAAGCCTCATTGCAAAATGGCGCTAAGTTATTCATGAACTACTGCCTGGGTTGTCACCAGATGCAGTATCAGCGTTACCAACGCACTTTTAACGATTTAGGCATTCCCGAAGAGCTGGGCCAGGAACATTTACAGTTCACGGGTGAGAAAGTGTCTGATTACATTCGTTCTGCAATGCCCACTGAGTCGGCAGCAGAATGGTTCGGTGCGCCGCCTCCGGATTTAACTCTGGTTGCCCGAGTACGCGGTGCAGACTGGTTGTACACTTATCTGAGAACTTTCTATGTTGATGAAAGCCGCCCGTTCGGTGTTAACAACATGGTGTTCCCGGAAGTTGGTATGCCGCATGTATTGCAGGAGTTACAAGGTACACCGTCTAAAACCACCGAAAAGCGTATGGTTGACGGTGAAATGGTGGACCGTTACGTCGGCATCAAAAGCGATGGTACAGGTGAGCTGAGCCCGTCTGAATACGATGCAGCAATGCTGGATCTGGTTAATTTCCTGGTTTACACCGGGGAGCCTATGCAGCTGGAGCGCAAAGCTATTGGTAAATGGGTCCTGGTATTTATTTTGGTACTGTTCGTATTTGTTTACCTGCTGAAGAAAGATTATTGGAGAGAAGTGCATTAATCTTGCTTCAAATCGTGTAGAATAAAAAAGGGGCAACGCTGCCCCTTTTTGTGTTTAGTTTTGAGAGTTAGCGTCTCATAATACTGGCCGCCTAATAAGCCGGGCAGTGAACAGATTGAGTTTTGTGGAGGATAATGAATGGCGGTAGCCACTAACAAACGTTCTATTATGACGTTGTTTTCGGACACCCTGGATATTTACAGTCACCAGGTGCGTATTGTACTTGCGGAAAAAGGTGTTGCGGTTGAAATCGGGTATGCAGATCCTAACAATCTGCCAGAAGATTTATTACAACTGAACCCTTATGGCACGGTACCAACCCTCATCGACAGAGAATTGGTGCTCTATACTGCGCATATCATAATGGAATATCTGGATGAGCGTTTTCCTCACCCGCCATTGATGCCAGTTTACCCGGTATCTCGCGGTCAGAGCCGTCTGATGATGCACCGTATTGAAAATGACTGGTACACCGTAGCGGCAAAGATTATGAAAGGCGAAGGCGACGTTCAGGCGCATCGCAATGAGTTACGCGAGTCTATTTTGGCATTGGCACCACTGTTCGCAGAGCAGCCTTACTTCATGAGTGAAGAATTCAGTCTGGTGGACTGCTATCTTGCTCCGCTGTTGTGGCGTTTGCCGGCATTGGGTATTGAGCTCAATGGCAACGGCAGCCGCGAAGTGAAAAACTACATGAATCGCGTTTTCGAACGTGAATCATTCAAGGCATCCCTGACTGATCAGGAACGTGAAATTCACAATCCACTTTAATGCTTGAATGGTAAAACGACAGTGAATATGACATCAAACCGTCCCTATCTGATACGTGCTTACTACGAATGGATAGTGGATAACAATTTGACGCCTCATCTGGTGGTAGATGCAACTTTTAAAGGTGTGATCGTGCCTGATGAGTACGTCAAAGACGGACAAATCGTACTCAATGTTTCGCCGTCGGCCTGTGGTAATTTACTGATAGGTGATGTGGACATTGAATTTGATGCCCGATTTTCTGGAGTGCCCAGGCACCTAGTGGTGCCTGCAAGTGCAGTGTTGGCTATTTATGCCAGAGAGAATGGTGCCGGCACCATGTTTCCAAGAGAAGAGAAACACGGTCAAACTGACTCCGCCGACACTGAGCTGGATTCATTAAAAAGCGTGCTGGAAGAGGGGGATTCTGACGGTAACGACGATGATCCACCAAAGCCGCCAAGAGGACGGCCCACGTTGAAAGTGGTAAAATAATTATCAAAGGCGCCTGCGGCGCCTTTTATTTTTGCGCTACTGTTGCCGGAGACTCTAATGACCACCCTGAGACGCCTCTTAATGGCCCTGTTGCCGCTGCAATCACTGTTTACCGTTACTGCCCTGCTGACCTTTTTAAGCGTACTCTATGTGCTATTGTTGGCCGGGAATGACTATCAGTCCTGGCTACTGCCTCTGGTTATGCTGTTTGCCTGGAGTGCATCCATTGCCTTTACCTTGCAAGGACACCGTTTCTTACAGGGGGTTAATACCCCCCAGACATTCTGGCAAAAGATAAAGCTTAAGCTGGTAACTGGGCTTGTCAGGCTACTGGAGTTGTTATTTATGCTTACTTGCGCAATATTGCTGTGGCTGAGTGTGAGGGCATTAGGAATGCTGTTTTAGATTTCAGGTCTTTATCTTTATGCCGTCTTGTGTAGCAGTATTGCAAAAAGCAAACTTCAGTGATCTGATGTGATTTTTCTGAGGGGCGAACCCCAAATTTATAGGTCCGGACTTCAGTCCGACAAAAAGTATAACTTCCGTCTCTGCATCCGGGTTAAAACCCGATCTACAGGATTGTCCGTGCATGGGAGTGCTGACACAGGTTAGCTAAAACCCATCAATTAAGAGGTCTATACCTGCTTTGATGGAATTTCTAAGATGAGAAAGCTCTGTATCTTCACGGGTTTTGAGAAGTCGCTTCGACACTGTTGCAATATCCAACAAATCAACAAAGTAGTCATGATTATCTAGTCTGCAAGGTATTTGTAAATCCTTGACCAGGTGTCTGCTTTGTGAAGATTTTATGGGGGCAATTAAGATGCTTTCGACGTCATTAAAAACAGTGTTTGTGAGAACAACCACAAGTGAAGATGAATAAGAACAAACTGCAAATTGCTCAATCATCTAACTGCCCAATCATTTCTGAAAATGTACCTGATCTTTTAATTTCGTCATTGTGTTGAGTGATTGCGTCAGAGTTCTCCGCCAGCCATCTTTCTTTTCGTTTTTTGGCTACGGCTAGCGACAGCGCATTCTCAAAGACTTCTGAAAGTTTAATATCAAGACTTTTGGCTTCATTTAAAAGGTTACGATTGATAGTGGTATTACAAGAGATTTTTTGCCGCATAGGGATATACCAAATTTGACTAACTTAATATAAATTATGCGCACAATAAATGCGCATGGCAAGTGGGTGTTTGGTGCGAACAGTAAACTTCAGTGATCTGATGTGATTTTTCTGAGGGGCGAATCCCAAATTTGTTGGTCCGGACTTCAATCCGACAAAAAGTATAACTTCCGTCTCTGCATCCGGGTTAAAACCCGACCTACTGGATTGTCCGTGCATGGGAGTGCTGACACAGTTTCGCTGAAATCTGAAAATCGCATTTCAGAGAGCATGGCCCATTTGATTTTTTTGCAGGGTTACTTGTAAGACATAACCAGGTCTAAATACTTCACTTCATCGTCTGCGATTTCACCGTCTGCGTCAGATATTTCCTTTGCCAAGGTTTGGGCTTTGGCTACAGCTCCATGCTCAGATATTTCATGTATAAGGTTCGAAAGGTAAGCATATATCTGATCTTCAGACATTCCAGTGATGCCGTTTATATTGGCAATACAACTGGTTTGGTATGACTCTATATTCACAGAAGATTTCCACTCTATGGTTTCTAAGAGTTCATCCATGTAATTTTGCTCTTCCAGAGAAACACGTTGGTCGACTTTATAAAAAAATGTCGCAAGCTCAATCAGTTTTTCACTGGCACTTTGTTCACACTCACTGAGTAGTGATGTGACTTTACTCTTAAAAACATTAAGAATGTTCATTTTCAGCTTCACTTTTTAACAATCTCAATCCATATAAATTTTGCATCTTGCCATGTGACGAATAGAGTACGCCGGCGTTGAGAAGCGGTGAAGTGAATTATTCGGTTGAGGGAAGCGAGAATGTTAAAGCTGACACCCATGTTAAATTTGTAAGGCAACCAACCGGTGTTGTGTTCGATGTGCTTATTTGGCCTTTAGGTCTTATGGACTCAAGTGCCAAAGGCACATGGGGGAAGCAGAGTCCCCCAAAGACTAGTTAATCTCAAAAGCACTAAAAACTTTGGTGACGCCACTGATATTTCTGACCTCATCAATGGCCCTTTGTGCTTCTGCTTCGGTCACTATACCCATTAAAAAGACTTCGGAGTCTTCCACCACCACGTCGATTTTTAATGAATTGACTTGTTTATTAGCCAGTAAACTGGCGCGTACCTTAGACGACAGCCAGACGTCGTGAGCCTGTGTGGAAACCGCCGTTGAGTTGGCGATTCGGATCTGGTTGTGCACGGTGACAATGTCAGCTGCCGCGGCGGCAACACGCTCTGCTTCAGCTTTAATATTGTTGTTTTGTGCTTGCCCTGTGAGCAACACTGCACCATTGTATACGTGCACATTCACATTGGCGTTCTTTTCTATTGCCGGCGTTTCGGAAAGGGCGCTTCTGATCTTCGTGGCATACGTTGTATCGTCAATTTGTGCCCCCAGAGAACGGGGGTCTTCATTGACGGTAATGGTACTCACCGCAGCACCGCCCACCAGCACGGCAGCACAGCCAGACAGCAGCCAAACAGAACCGAGTAGCAACAGAACTTTTTTCATTAATCGCCTCTTTAATTTTGGTTATTCGTCGTGATGAGCAGGAAATAAGCTGTCGTCGATGACTTCACACAAATTGTGGATCACTAATAAATGCACTTCCTGAATTCGTGCTGTACGGTTAGAAGGAACGCGGATCTCTACATCATTGGCACCCAGTAATCCGGCCATTTCACCGCCGTCTTTGCCGGTTAAAGCAATGATTTTCATGTCTCTGCTGACCGCAGCTTCCATCGCCTTAATTACGTTGCGGGAGTTACCACTGGTGGATATTGCCAGCAAAATATCGCCAGGCTGGCCCAGTGCCCGTACCTGTTTAGAAAACACTTCGTCGTAGCTGTAATCATTGGCTATCGAAGTGATAGTAGAAGGATCGGTGGTTAAGGCCATTGCCGGAAGGCTAGGGCGGTCGCGTTCATAGCGATTCAACATTTCGGAAGAAAAGTGCTGGGCATCACCGGCCGAGCCACCATTTCCACAAGACAGGATCTTATTGCCGTTCATCAGGGCCTGTACCAAAATGCCACCGGCGGTCAGGATCACTTCCGGCAGTGTTTCTGCGGCTGCAATTTTAGTTTGAATGGATTCGGTAAAATTTGCTTTTATTTGTTCGATCATTGTTTATGTCTCGTTTATTCGACGCATTGGTACCAATCTACTTTGTCGTCGTTTATCGCCACCAAGTCAATTCTGAAGTTGGTGATTTCAGGATTCAGCCCCTGGCTGCTTAACCAGTGCATTATCGCCTTGTGCAACTTTTTTCGTTTACCAGGCGTATAGAATTCTTCGGCAGTACCAAACTCACTGGAAGCTCTGGATTTTACCTCAACAAAAACCCATTGCTCAGCATGACGGAAAATAAGATCAATTTCTCCCCATTTGCAATGGTAGTTTGCCTCACAAAAAGTTAACCCTTGCTTAATCAGATAGTTGCGGGCCGATTTTTCAGCCCGTATGCCATTGAGTCTGGCCTTCAGGCCGCTAATCACCTTCAAGTAAAATCACTTCTTGTTCAGTAAATTGCGCCGCCTTGATGGTTCGTTCTGTTTGATTGAGGTTGTTGAGCCTGATGGTGCCGGTAAGGCCCTGCCAGGACTGGTTTTCAAACTGCGCTAATAAAGGTAAATAGGGTGCCATATTAAAGGCATCATAACCCATTGCGAAGAGGCGTTGCAGTGCATCGCGACGACCGGGCCAAAGTTTGTCGGTTTGTTTTTGCAACCAGCTATACTGCGCTTCTCCCAACATCCAGGGCATTTCGATAAAGTACAAATTACGCAAATCCCGCAAATCGTTGTTGCTCAGGTTGCGGCTAAAACTTCTGGATGTGGCATACACCGGAATAATTTCTGCGAATGGGCTGGTACTGGCTTCAATTAGTGGATTAATCAACTCTGTCTGGGTGGTATTCGCCAGAATAATAATGGCATCAATATCACGGCGATTGCGTTCGAAAGCATGAAGCTCCGGTCGCAATAAATTGCGAATTTGCGCTACGCGGGCTTTGCTGTCGGTCAGTGCCAATGTGTCATTAACGCCTTGTCTGACGTCGTTGTTATCGACAAAGTCCAGTATCACCGGGGCCTTGAGGTTTTTTTTCAGCCATTCTTCTGAAAAGGCGGATTTCATGCGTTGATAAGTGGCATTTTCCGATGCGATCAGCATGGGTTGCCTGATCCCTTGTAAATGCAGGTTTTGAGCAAGTTGCACCGCTTCATCTTCGGGGGCCAAAGAATAATAATATTGTCCCAATTGTTTATAGGCGTTTTCAGTGCGATTTAAAAACAGTACCGGTAGTCCTTCCGGAATAAGGGCTTGAATTTGATCGATATTCTCTTTCAGCAACGGACCAATTACCAAATCATAGCCAGTAAAATCCAGCTGTGGCGGGTTGTCTGTTGTCCATGACTGAGTGTCAACAAAATCCAGTTGGCGCTCTGCAAAGTTGGAGGAAAAATTGGCAGCCAGAATACCTTCTTTTATTGCTTCACCCTGTGCCTGTCTTGGTCCGGAGAGCGGCAATAATACCAGTACATTCTCAAAGCTGACTTTTGGACGCCCGAGTATCCCGGCGATATCATCAGGTAGCTGTCTGGCAAAAAGGTGGTTGGGAAAGCGACTTTGCCACGCGGAAAACTGCCTGTCGGCCGATTCGTCACTGTGAGTTAGCTGCCGTTGTACAATCAGTAATTGCAACAACGGATTGAGACGACTGATTTCCTTTTGGTGGGTTGCAATTTCCTGGTCTGACAATTTTTGCATTATGGCCCATACCTTAAGCTCATTGGCATAATCGGAAGGCCCACTGATGGCGAGGGAGTTTGCGGCCAGCCACCAGCGCTCTGATGCCAGGTATACCTGATACAACATGTCGTGCTTTTGTTGCATCCAGGGCGAATTATCCGGAATGCTCTCTAACATACTTTCTGTGGCAACATAGTTGCTGGTTTGCAATAAACACTGAGATTGTGTAATTGCCAGTTGTTGCTGTTGTGCGGATGACAGTAATTGCCTGGTTTGCACCAAATGAGCAATATCAATGGCTTTGGTGCAATGTGTTTTTGCCACGGTTTCAACCAATTCGATAAGGTAGCTGGCAGGTGACTCTGACTGCTCAGCAAGGGCCAGCAACGCTTCGGGAGAACGGTTAGTATGACGGGTTTCTGTTGGGGTTGGGCTGGCCTGCACCGATGTGGTTTTCTTCGGTGTACTGCCGCATCCCGCTAATAAAAGCACCAGAAGCAAGAGATTCAAATATTTGTTTTGCAACATAGATAACCACAAAATAGAGCGAATAGTTTAAAATGCAACTTCAGTATTACAACGACAGGCATTTTTGATGGCAACACATGGACAACTTTACATTGTCGCGACACCGATTGGCAATTTAAACGATATTACCCACAGGGCAATCGAAGTGTTGCAAAATGTCGCGATAATCGCTGCCGAAGATACCCGCCATAGCGCCAGACTTTTACAACATTATGCCATTGATACACGCATGATTGCATTGCATGAACACAATGAAGTGCAAAAAAAATCTTGGTTGATTGAACAATTGCAGTCTGGTCTTGATATTGCGTTGATATCTGATGCCGGAACACCCTTAATAAGTGATCCTGGCTATCCGCTGGTTAACGCCTGTCGTGATGCCGGACTCCGGGTAACGCCGATCCCGGGGGCCTGCGCCGTGATCACCGCTTTGTGCGCATCCGGACTACCTACCGATGCCTTTCAGTTTTTAGGTTTTTTACCGGTTAAACATCAGGCCAGAGAAAATGCGTTCAAAGCGGTACAGGGCAGCGCATGTACGTCAATATTTTATGAAGCTCCACGCCGCATAAAAGATACGTTGCTGCACATCAACGAGGTGTTGGAAGCAGACCGTCAACTGGTGATTGCCAAGGAACTCACCAAGAGCTTTGAGCAGTTCTTCAAAGGAACAGCGCAACAGGCGGTAGCCTGGTTAGAAGAAGAGGCTCAACGGGAAAAAGGTGAATTTGTATTGTTGCTGGCACCGGCTAAAAAGCAAGAAGGTGATTTGCCGGCAGAAGCGGTGCAACTAATGCAGGCCTTATTAGCGGAGTTGCCCGCTAAAAAGGCGGCAGCGATTGTTGCAGAGCATTATCACCTTAAGAAAAACGATCTTTACAAATTCAGTCTGAGTCTGAAATAGCGTTAGTTTTTAACTGAGTTGACCTTATTCCACAGGTTTTGAGTCCGGGTGAAAGAGAAAAAATCCTGAGGGTGCCAGCAGCGCGGGATCAGATCAGAATCTTCACCTTCGTTAAAGTCAGACTTGAGTTCCCTCAGAATTTCAATCAGTTTGGCTTTGCTGACTTTTTCCAGCTTTTTGCGGGTTGCCGGGTAAAACAAATTGTTGGTTTCGGCGTTTTTCAAGGTAGTTGTCGCCTAAGCCGTTAAGCTGCTTCTTTTTTGCTCTCCGGATTAAGTTCCACAA
>NZ_JBVTQY010000021.1:0-85906 GCF_055755215.1 Planctobacterium sp. R6 | reverse complement strand
TCACTCAAACCTGTCATCCACCCCCTGTCTAACAATACGAAAAACTGAGGCGACAACTATCCTGACACAGGGGGATATCCCCCAGAGCCTGATTAATTAACTGACTGACCTGAGGGTATTGACGGGTTTTTAGTTGCTGCTCTATTTGATTAAAATGCTCACCAATATTGGCAAAACCGAAGTTAGCGGCCGAACCTTTTACTGTGTGTGCAAGTTCAGATAATGCAGGCCAGTTTTCAGCCTGCCAAAACATGACGGCCTGTTCCACCTCCTGATTGAGCTGCGACGCATAGCTGGCAATGAGCTTTACCATATCCTCTTCTTGTCCCGCCAGCGGCGTAGCACCTTTGGGCACCGGCAAAGCCTGCATGTCACTTGTCGTCGTCTTAGTTTCAGGTGTAATCAAAAAGTCTGCAAGATAGTGTTCTAACAGGGCAATCAGGTCTTCTCTGGGGAGTGGTTTGGGTAAGTGTGCCGTAAACCCTTCGCGCATGTATTGTTCAACCTCATGCTTCATGTTATTCGCCGTCAGGGCTATCACCGGGGTGTCCGGATGCGCCTTTTTGATTTGCTTTAGCGCCTGACCACCATCCATTACCGGCATCTGAATATCTAAAAACACCAAATCAAATTGTTCTTTTAATGCGGCGTTGCAGGCCAGAAGACCATTTTCAACATCTGTCACCATAAGGCCCATTCGGGACAACATTAAGCGGATGAGTTCGCGGTTGTTTGGGTGATCTTCTGCCAGCAATACTTTGGCCTTATTAAATTTGGGTAGTGTTTGTTTTTGTGCCTCAACGGTTTGGGTAACAACGCGCGCTTCTTCACCTGAGGTTATCCAGCGACAATCGGGCGCAGGTTGTAGATTAATCGCAACCACAAATTCTGAACCTTTGCCTTCTTCGCTGGATACAGTTAAATCGCCGCCCAATCCTTGCGCCAGATGACGGGAGATAGATAAACCTAAACCGGAACCACCAAAGCGACGGTTAATGGAACCATCTGCCTGCTGGAAAGGTTGAAAAAGAGCCTGTTGATTGGCCTTGCTAATACCAATGCCGGTGTCCCTGACACCAATCAGTAACTGGTTTTCCAGCGATTTTACAGACACATTTATACTGCCTTTATCGGTAAACTTAAGGGCATTGTTGGTGAGGTTAAACAGAATTTGCCGCAGACGAGTGGGGTCAGTAATAATGGCACTGGGTAAAGGATAACGAAAATGCAAATCAAAGCTTAAGCCTTTGTCGCGCGCCCGTTTTCCGGTTACTGATTCTATCTGTGCAAGCAGTGGGATTAGCGGTGTGGCTATACTTTCGAATTCCAGTTTGTTTGCTTCTATTTTGGTAAAATCCAAAATGTCGCTGATAACATTGAGCAGGTGGTTGCCATTTTCGCAGATAATTTTAATGACCCTGTGTTCTTCTTTTTCTGGGATATCTCCCTGCAAGATGCTGTCGGCATAACCAATAATGGATGTCAGTGGGGTGCGAATCTCATGGCTCATATTTGCCAGAAACGCTGATTTAGTGTGAGTCGCCGTTTCAGCCTGTACCTTAGCCTTTTCTAATTCAGCAGATACCTTTGCCAGACGTTGTTTTTCGCGGGAAACCGTAAAGATCCAAAAGGCCAGAGTTAACAATGCGCAGACAAGTGTAAAAGCAATAAACTGCGTCTGTTGAGAGCGCTCTTTCTCAACGGCTCCTTCTAACTGTAGAATTTTATTTTGTTCTTCCAACTCGGCAATTTCTGCTGCTTTAGCTTCGCTTTCATAAAGCGCTTGCATAACGACGAGTTGTATCGAGCTTTTTTCCAGTTCTAGTTCTTCCTTTTTTTGTTTGGATGTCTTGATTAGATTGAAAGCGTTTAGCACATCGCCTTGTGCCTCATAAATATCTGCTTTGAGCTCAAGTAATGGAATAACCGAGTCTTTATTATGTGCAGCTTCTGTGAGCGATAATGCCTTATCTATCCACTCGTGCGCTTTTATAAAATTTCCGAGATGCAAATTGGATTCGGCAATTCCTTTCATGGAATAGTCAATGGAGTATTCATATCCATTTCTCTGCGCGATGGTGTAAGCTTCTGTGTAACTGGAAAGAGCTTTTAAGGGTTGTTCAGATTTTAAAAAGGCATCTCCTAAGCTATTTCTGGTCAGCATTAGGCCCAAAACATCTTGCTCGTTCCTATATTGTTCTAATGCAACTTCGAAACTTCCAAATGCTTCTTCAAACCTTCCCATTTTAAGCAGCACATCTCCAATTCCTTTATTGACACTTCCATCATTATTTATATTTTTGTATTTTTGATAGTATTCATATGCAGATTGAAACAAGCCTGCATTTTGATACGTGTTAGCCATATTGTTGTAACAGTAACCCTCATATAAAATGTTACCGCTACCCATATAGTGTGCTACTGCATTGTGGTATTGCTTTATCGCTTGATCGTATTCACCGATTGTCTGCAGAATATTTCCCTGAAGCATATTGGAACGAGCCAATATATCACTTAACCCGAACCGAATTGCATGTTGCTCCGATTCTTTAGCGCGAGTCATAGATTCCTGGTAATCACCCATAAAAGAAAGGGCGTAAGACAAACCATTTAATATACGACCATGGTTTTCCGGGGATAAGTTGGGCTCAAATTTGAGTAAAGTCTCTAGAGCTATTGACGCTGCCTTTTGAGGGTTTTTGCGAGCGAGGTTTTCTACCGTTTGTACTGACTCTATATATTGTTCATTTTGTATTTCAGATAATTGCGTCGTTTCTTGATAGCTCAGTGCAAAAAATGATTGCGCCCATATAAAAACAATGAGCAACAATTCATAGCTTTGTTTTGAGAAGAAACGACGCACTGGATGACTAATGAAATTGCTTTCTATTGTGCAGTCCTAATTTTCCGATATTGTTTTTATTATCGTTATTATCAGCATTATTATCTAATCCATTCCACGAACCCGTTGAGTTAGACAATGCGTTCATCATTAAATGTCTGATTTCGCTTTGATCCGCAGCCACTAATTTCGATGAGTCCGCAATTCCGGCGCTCTCTAAAATTTGCATTTTCTCTGCTTCAGACGCATGAAAAAATGAATCAGCTTTGCTAGTGTCAGTGGCCAAGTCAATATAAAAACGGCTTAAATTATCCATTTTACGTTCCTCTTTTTACCTTCGTTTTAGTTTCTTGTTTGCGCATTTGCTAACAAGTTAAAAAGCCATACTGCATAACTGGCTCAATCTTCGAACTCTTCGTATTCTTCCCAATGTTCAATGTCTGCTTCGGTTAAACCCAACCAGGCCAGGCGGTCTTCGGCAAACGTGGGTTCACTACCTGCTGGTACGTACAAGGTACTGATGGTATTGACATCAGCAGTAGCCAACTTTTCGATGGTCATCCAATCTATACGTGGCGCAAACCCCGGCAGGGTAGGAGCTTCATAAACACATACTTTATGACTCGCTGGATAATACTCAGCCAATAATCGACTGAGAGCCTTTAGTCCCTGCTCGCCAGGTTTAAAATGATCATTAGTGTGCTCGCCGGTTAATCCCAATTGCCACAGTATTAATGCGGCGCTCGTATCCGGAGTTCGCCTGGTTAATAAAAAGCGTGTTGCTTCGTAAGATTGGCAGCCCGTATCTGCAGGGTCCAGGTCAAGGTCTGCATAGAGGCAGGCATCAGCAGCGATGCCCGGCAACATTTTTACCGGGTAACCTTCATTTTTTAAGACATTGCTGGCCAGCCGGGTGGAGGTGACAAACACGCCTGGGTGGCCATAAAACACGGTAACAACCTGAACACCATTGCGCACCAGATCAATAATGTGCATGGCCATTTTTTTATAAATGTCAGGGCGGGAAATGCCTTCTTCGTTGTAGTATTTACCCAGGTGTTCGGTGGTGTTATTCAGGCTGATAATGTGCTGAATAGAGAGCGGATTTGGGGCCACTAATAACACCTTTTCAGCATTTTTAATTAAGCTTTCGGTTTCAAGTGTCATATGGCCAGGATGCAGGCCGCATCCGGCAATCGTCAGGCTGCCTTGTTTTGCAGTCATGAGTGATTTCCCTATTATTTTTCTATTCCGTGTTAAGCATATGCCACTATTAGATGTGTGGCAATTCTATAACCGACAAATTTTGACTAAATTTACTCAGGGATATTTTATCTTGCAACATTTAGGGGAGAGTCAACTCGATTACGACGTGAGTTGTGCTGACACAGAATACCTGGCAGCTTGTGTAGTGCTTTTCTCAAGTGTAAACCCTGACATTGAATCGCCACTATTAGCCTAGACACTTCCCAGCCGTTGACCTGACGCCTGTTTTTTATGGGTTATAGGATGAGTCTACATTTCTGCGCCCATGTGTCACTGTGCCATGTCTGTCGGTATGAGTCCCTCTGCTGACCATAAACCCGGTTGTATTGCGATTCTCGTGATAATGAAAATGGTCCACCGAGCCTGAACGACGTCTTATTTCAACTGACCCTGAGCGGGTACGCTGCTGACCATGAGTTCGGTTAGCATTGTCCCGGCGATCACTGGACGTTTCGTAGGTACGATGATGACTTATTTGATCTCCACGCGGTCTGTTCATATCACTCTCCTAATAATCTGCCTATTGCTTAACCTTATGTAAGAAAGTCTGAATGCGCAAATAATTACTCGGTTTTTCTCAATGTTTAATTCGCCAATCTTCTGTGCCGACGGGTTTTCAATCAGGAGTGTAAGCTCTGGTTGTCACTTTGGCGGAGGATATTTTTTAAATTGACGTTAACGTAAAGGTTAAAACTCTGCTAAAGTCGCTACAATTTCTTAACATTAACAAAAGAGCTTGTACCCTATGCAAACCGTTCCCTTGTTAATTGACGGCGAATTCGTCGCCTCTCAAAGCACAAAAACTATCGATGTAACCAACCCTGCCAACAATGAAACTATTGCCCTGGCACCTGTGGCGGAAGCCATGGAAGTGGAAAAGGCTGTTGCTGCAGCCAAAGCCGCCTTTGAAACCTGGCGCGAAACGCCTGTTTCTGAGCGTGCCCGTGTGATGATGCGTTACCAGGCATTGTTAAAAGAAAACCACGACGAAATTGCCAAAATCCTGAGCCAGGAAACCGGTAAAACCTTCGCAGATGCAAAAGGTGATGTCTGGCGTGGCATTGAAGTCGTAGAGCAAGCCATTAATATGCCGGCTCTGATGATGGGTGAAACAGTAGAAAACGTTGCCCGTGGTATCGACACCTACAGCTATATCCAACCTTTGGGTGTTTGCGCCGGTATTACTCCTTTTAACTTTCCGGCTATGATCCCCTTGTGGATGTTCCCGATGGCTATCGCGGCGGGTAATACTTTTGTACTTAAGCCATCTGAGCAGGACCCCATGACGCCGATGAAACTGGCTGAGCTTTTCATGCAAGCCGGTGCACCTAAAGGCGTATTAAATGTTCTGCACGGTGATAAATCGACTGTTGATGGATTGTTACACCATCAGGACATTAAAGCCGTGTCGTTTGTCGGTTCTGTGCCGGTAGGTCAATATATTTATAAAACGGCTACCGAAAATATGAAACGCGCACAGTGTTTTGCCGGTGCTAAAAACCATAGCGTGATCATGCCTGATGCCAACAAAGCTCAGGTTCTGAATAACCTGGTAGGCTCATCAGTGGGCGCTGCGGGGCAACGTTGTATGGCGATTTCTGTTGCAGTATTTGTCGGTAGTGCACAGGAATGGATTGATGAATTGGTACCACTGTTCAACGACGTAAAACCCGGCCTGTGGGATGATGAGTCAGCGGCATTTGGTCCGGTGATCAGCCCGGCAGCCAAAGAGCGCGTTTTAGCCCATATCCAAAAAGGTAAAGAGCAGGGCGCTACCTGCTTAGTAGATGGCTCAGTATGCACTGTTGAAGGATACGAGTCCGGTAACTGGATTGGTCCAACTTTGTTCAGCAATGTTACGCGTGAAATGAGCATTTATCAGGAAGAGATTTTTGGTCCGGTATTGTGCTGCATGTGTGTGGACACACTGGAAGAAGCTATCGCACTGGTTAATGCCAATCCTTATGGCAACGGTACCTCCATCTTTACTGCCAGCGGCGCTGCTGCACGTAAATACCAACACGAAATTGAGGTAGGTCAGGTAGGCATCAATGTCCCCATTCCTGTGCCACTCCCTTTCTTCTCCTTCACTGGCTGGAAAAACTCATTCTTCGGTGATTTGCATGCCTATGGTAAGCAGGCAGTACGTTTCTACACCGAAACCAAAACGATTACCTCTCGTTGGTTTGAAGATGATATTCCTACCGGTCCGAATATGACCATTCACTTGCGTTAATAAAGGAGTGAGATGTGAACTTTAATCTGACTGAAGATCAAATTGCGTTTGCTGATACTGCCAGACAGTTTGCTGAGCAGGAATTAGCGCCGAATGCGGCTAAATGGGATAAAGAGCACTACTTTCCTAAAGAAGTGATTCAAAAAGCGGGCGAACTGGGTTTTTGCGGCCTGTATGCTCCGGAAGAAGTCGGTGGTCTTGGACTGTCTCGTTTAGATTCATCCATTATTTTTGAACAGCTGGCAATGGGCTGTACTGCGACTACGGCCATGATGACTATTCACAATATGGCCTCCTGGATGATTGCCACCTGGGGCACTGACGCTATTAAAAATGAATGGTGCGAAGCACTGGTGACAGGTGAAAAACTGGCGTCTTACTGTCTAACCGAACCGGGTTCGGGCAGTGATGCCGCTTCCTTGCGTACATCCGCAAAACGCGAAGGTGATGAGTATGTGATCAACGGCTCCAAGATGTTTATCTCTGGCGCCGGTGAAACCGACGTCATGGTGGTTATGGTACGTACCGGTGAAGCTGGCCCTAAAGGCATTTCTGCAGTGGTTGTACCCGCTGATGCTGAAGGTATCATTTATGGCAAAGCCGAAGAAAAAATGGGCTGGAATGCCCAGCCTACACGTCTTGTAACCTTTGAAAATGTGCGCATCCCGGTCACTAATTTATTGGGTGACGAAGGTCAGGGCTTTACTTTTGCTATGAAAGGTCTGGATGGCGGTCGTATTAATATCGCCACCTGCTCTATTGGTACTGCACAGCAAGCCCTGAATACAGCCAAAAACTATATGCAGGAGCGCTCTCAGTTTGGTAAACCTCTGGCGGCATTTCAGGCACTACAGTTTAAAATTGCCGACATGACCACGGAACTGGTTGCTGCACGTCAGATGGTGCGTCTGGCAGCCTTTAAACTGGACAATAATGATCCGGAAATGACGGCGTATTGTGCGATGGCGAAACGCTTCGCTACTGACATTGGTTTTAAAGTGTGTGACGAAGCCCTGCAAATTCACGGTGGTTATGGTTACATTCAGGAGTACCCGCTTGAGCGTCATGTGCGCGATGTACGTGTACACCAAATCCTGGAAGGTACAAACGAAATCATGCGTCTGATTGTGGGCCGTCGGGTTCTGGCAGAAGGTGCCGGCGAATTACTCTAAAAATAAGGAGAATAAAATGAGCGAAGCGCCAGTTTTATTTTCAACCGTCGCGCTTAAAAACGGTCAACAGCTTGGACATGCACAGCTTAATTTACCCAAGGCACTCAATGCCCTGAATCTGGAAATGGTGCAGTTGTTGACTAGACAACTGCAAAGCTGGCAAGCCGACGAAGAAATAGCGGCGGTGGTGTTAAGCGGTGCCGGTGAAAAGGCATTTTGCGCCGGTGGTGATGTGGTGTCTTTATACAAGGCAATGCAGGCTGAACCTAACAAAACCCCTGGTTCTGTTGAGACCTTTTTTACTGAAGAGTATCAACTGGACTTTTTAATCCATACCTACAGCAAGCCAGTTGTTGTGTGGGGTAACGGTTTCATCATGGGCGGTGGCATTGGTTTGTTTTCCGGTGCCAGTCACAAGGTAGTGACCGAAACAACCCGTCTGGCCATGCCGGAGATCACCATCGGATTATTCCCTGATGTGGGCGGAAGCTACTTCCTGAATCAGCTTAAAGACAATATAGGCCTGTTTTTAGGGTTGACCGGTGTACAGATCAACGCTGCTGATGCCAGATTAATCGGTATGGCAGATTTTGCTGTTGCCGATACAAGTGTTGATGCTTTTATGGATAAATTGGCAAGTGCGGAATTTGCTGCAATTGCCGATGGGCTTAACCTGGTATTGACTGAACTGAACTCAGTATCAGAAGACAAATTACCTGCCTCTAACATCGCTCAGTTTGAGCCGCAGATCCAGAGCGCTATGGCGCAGACATCCTTGACTGAGGTTGTGGCTGAGGTGAGCAAGTGGCTCGAGTCAGATGAAAAGTGGCTAAACCGCGCCGCTAAAACCTTAGTCAATGGCTCTCCGGTCACTCAACGTCTGGTATGGGAACAGTTGCAAAGAGGTAAGCAACTCTCTTTAGCTGACTGTTTTCGTATGGAATTGATTATGGCCTGTCGCTGCGGGTCAGCAGGGGAGTTTCAGGAAGGGGTCAGAGCTTTGCTGATTGATAAGGATGGAGCACCCAATTGGCTCTACCCATCACAGGATATGATCCCGGATGAGTTTATCGCTTCGTTTTTTACGGGTAACTGGACTGAGCAAAGCCATCCATTGGCTAATTTAGGAGTCGCATAATAATGGCAAGCATAGGATTTATTGGTTTAGGTAACATGGGTGGCCCTATGGCCGCCAACCTGGTGAAAGCGGGTCACAATGTTAAGGTCTTTGACCTGGTACCCGAGAATGTCGCCAAAGTGGTTGATAAAGGCGCACATAAGGCGGACTCTGCAGCGGATGTAGTCACAGATGTGGATTTTGTGATCAGCATGCTACCCGCGGGCAAACACGTAAAATCGCTGTTTGTTTCTGAGCAGGGGATCAGTGCCCATATTAAAAAAGGCGCCATGGTAATTGACTCCAGCACCATAGATGCGGCCTCAGCTAAAGTGGTGGGCGAGCATTTAACTTCTCTGGATATCAGTTTTGTTGACGCTCCCGTCTCCGGTGGTGTAGCAGGTGCTCAGGGTGGCACACTCACCTTTATCGTGGGTGGCAGTGACGAGCACTTCAACAAAGCTAAGCCTGTGTTAGAGGCGATGGGCAAAAACATCTTCCATGCCGGTGATATTGGTGCCGGTCAGGTAGCTAAAATCTGTAATAACATGCTGTTAGCTATTTTAATGACAGGAACCTCAGAAGCATTGCAGATGGGGATCAAGCACGGCTTGGATCCGAAAGTCTTGTCTGACATTATGTTGCAAAGCTCAGGGCGCAACTGGACGTTAGAACTGTATAACCCTTGTCCTGATGTATTGCCTAATGTGCCTTCTTCCAAAGGCTACGAAGGTGGATTTATGGTGGATTTGATGAAAAAAGATCTGGGACTGGCAATGGAAGCCGCTAACCAGAGTCAGTCGATGACTCCTATGGGGGCATTGGCGCAAAACCTTTACCAGATTTTGAGTGCCCAGGGGCAGGGGAACAAAGATTTCTCCAGTATTTTTCAGTTGTTGGGTCAAACCAAACATTAAAAAGGCAAACTGAGATCATGAATTTAAAAGATAAAGTCATTGCAATTACAGGCGCTGCGCAGGGTTTAGGCCGTGCAATGGCCGATATTTTGGCGGATGAAGGAGCCCATATCGCTCTGTTGGATATGAAAGAAGACAGCCTGAATCAGGCTGTTGCCGAGCTTTCAGAAAAAGGCATTACTGCCCGTCCTTATGTGGTCAATGTGACTAACGAACAGGAAGTGGAAGCGGTGTTTGAGCGCATTGCGGCAGACTTCAAACAATTAAATGGTTTGGTCAACAGTGCCGGTATCATGCGTGATGGTATGTTGCTAAAAGTCAAAGACGGTAAAGTTCAAAAGAAAATGCCATTAGAGCAGTTTCAGTCTGTTTTAGACGTCAATGTAACCGGTACGTTTTTATGTGCTCGTGAAGCCGCGGCTAAAATGGTGGATCTGGGTTGTGAAGGCGTGATCATTAATGTCTCTTCAGTTTCCCGTGCCGGAAACATGGGCCAAACAAACTATTCTGCTTCTAAAGCAGCTGTAGCGACTATGACCGTCACCTGGGCAAAAGAACTGGCTCGTTTTGGCATTCGTGCAGCCTGTATTGCGCCCGGCTTAGTGGATACCGATATGGCACGCCAGATGCGCCCGGAAATGATGGAGATGTTTCTGAAGACCGTGCCTTTACGACGCCTTGCGAAAGTAGAAGAGTTGGGACAAACCGCTAAGTTTATTTTTAAAAATGACTACTTTACCGGCCGTGTCATTGAGCTGGATGGTGGTACTCGCGTTTAAACCGCGATTTAATTTTACCTAATCGCACGTTTCTTCAGCAAACGTGCGCTCTCATACCAAAGGATAGTAGCCAAACGTTATCTATTGGGTATCCTTATCAGCAAGTAAAAAATTATACCTTTTCTATGTCCATTCAGACCGACAAACATAAGGCGGTATTTTTAGACCGTGATGGCGTTATCAATGAGGATCACGGCTATACCTTTCGTATCAGTGATTTTCAGTTTTTTGACGGCGTTTTCCCCGCTTGCCGCCGCTTTATTTCCATGGGTTATAAACTGGTCATCATCACTAATCAGTCTGGTATTGCGCGTGGATATTATTCTGAGGCTGACTTCGAGAAACTAACCGACTTTATGCTCAATGAATTTAAACAGCAGGGCATCTACATCGACGCAGTTTACCATTGTCCACATCACGCTCAGGAAGGTTATGGTGAATACAAAGTGGATTGCGATTGCCGCAAACCCAAGCCCGGAATGCTTTACACGGCGGCTGATGAACTCAACATTGAGCTTAGTCAGTCTGTTATGATTGGGGATAAAATTACCGATATGATAGCCGGTAAGGCCGCGGGTGTTAAAAAGTGCATATTAATCTCACACAATCAGACCGGTGTCTCAGGAGAACTGGCAGATGCAGTGGCACCTTCACTGCTACATGTCAGAATTTAAGCAGTTAGACAGAATGAGTATTTTAGTTTCCTGTTAATCCAGGTAGTATGAGGAATTAAAATGCCTGTGTGTGCAGAATACCTCTTATTTTAGGGAAAAGAATGGCGATATCCATTTCAGTATTGCTGATAACCGAGAACCTGGTGCGACAGCAATCAGTTACTGATTTACTCTCCGAACGGAATGTGAATGTAATCCATGTTCAGGATTCCAGTAGTGCAGTTTCCATGCTGAAACAGCAACCCGTTGATCTGATTATTTCAGATACATTCATCGGGCAAATGGATGCCTGGCGACTGGTTCGAATGGTACGGGCTAATTTGTTTAAAGTACCATCAGATACCCCCTACATTCTGATCACCGATACCTATTGCGAACATATTGCCAAAACTACGGCGACGGCATTTACCATCAACCATGTACTGGCGGCTGAACACCTGGACACGCTGCCAGAACTGGTAATGACCTTTTCGGATAGCAATGAACCGTTGGACAACAGAATGTCTGTACTGGTGGTGGAAGATGATCCGGATATCGCAGAATTAGCCTCCCGTTTACTGAATAACAATTATCGGGTACAAGTGGCCTACACAGGAACTCTGGGTGTAGAAAAGTACAAAGCAGACAAATTCGATATTGTTTTGCTTGATGTGCAATTACCTGAGATGTCAGGAGGGGAAGTCCTCAAACATATACTGGCTGTTAATGCTCAGCAGGCAGTGGTCATTATGACCGCTCATGGCAGTACGGATCTTGCGGAGCAACTGTTAATTGACGGCGCTGTGGATTTTATTTCGAAGCCCTTTAAAGGGGAGCAGTTACGCAGGGTTATCGCCATTGCTGCCCAACGCGAAAATTATCTGGTCAGCAATAGTCAGTTTGAAGACAAGGTTATGACCATCAAACGTCGAGAAGAGCAGTTTCGACAGCTGTCAGAGGCTCATACCCGTTTATTAAATCACCTGTCCACTGTGGTTATGGAGTTGGACAGCGATGGTTATATCAAATTTATCAATAAAGCCTGGGTGTTGCTAACCGGTTATTCCAAAGAAGATACTATGGGCAAGTCATTAGCGGATTTTGCTTATGGCGATGATGGCAATACGCGGCAATATGTGCAGCACAATTTGAGTCAGATGCTGGATGGAACTGCCACAGCGAAACGCATTGAGTTTCAGTTAGAAACTAAGCCCGGAGATGCAATATGGGTTGAGGTGCAGTTCAACGATTTATATCAACAGGGCAAGGTCTCGGGTGTAACGGTAAACCTGGACAACATTGATGACCGCAAAAAAGCGGAAATGCAACTGAGCCATTTGGCCTCACATGACACCCTGACTAACCTGTATAACCGCCATTATTTTGATACCGAATTGAATCGTCTGGCCGAAACTGCGAAAAAGCAGGGGGTAGTACACGCTTTACTTTATCTGGATTTAGATCATTTTAAAGTGATCAATGATACTCAGGGGCACCACCAGGGAGATATCATCTTAAAAGAAGTCGCCGGTGCCATTTCGTCTGTAAAGCGTGAAGCGGATGTGTTTTGTCGGGTAGGGGGGGATGAGTTTGCTTTACTTCTGCCGCGTACCAATCAAAACGAAGCGCGCGAGATAGCGAATGAGATCTGTAATTTATTACAGCAAGGTCATTACCAGTTTGGCGAACGTATTTTTAAGATCAGTTGTAGTATTGGTGCTACCGAGATCAACGGTGAACAGACTGAGCCAGAAATGTATTTGCAACAGGCGGATATCGCTTTATATGTTGCCAAAAAGCGTGGCAGAAACCTGGTGCACGTATTTGAAAAAGCAGACAAAGAAACGGAAGACTTTCAGATGTCTGTACAGTGGGTGCACGTGCTACAGGAAGCCATCACTAAAGATCAACTTATTTTACATTTTCAACCTGTGGTTGATGCGGTTACCCGCGAGGTACATTATTTTGAAGCATTGGTACGCCTCGAAATAGACGGAAAACTCATCTTCCCGGGCGAGTTTATTCCCGCTATTGAACGGGTGGAAGACATTAACTTACTGGATCATCAGGTGATTTCTAAGGCCATGAGCATGATCAGTAAACACAGCGTGCTGGAAAAGGTTGCCATTAACCTTTCTGCCCAGGCTTTCAGTGATGAGCGTTTGTTGCCATTGGTGGAAGAAAAGCTCAATCAATATAACGTCAATCCGCAGCAAATTATCTTCGAAGTTACTGAGAGCGCCAGTTTAACAAATCTCGGCGCTACCCAGGATATGATCCAGAAGTTAATGGAACTGGGTTGCGAGTTTTCCATTGATGATTTCGGTACGGGTTTTAGTACCTTCAGTTACTTAAAACAGCTGCCAGCAAATTGTGTCAAAGTCGATGGTTCTTTTGTTAAGGATATGAAAGATAACCCGATTGACAAAGCATTGGTGAAGTCAATTTGTGAAGTGGCCAGAGCGCTGGACAAAACAACCGTTGCCGAGTTCGTTGAAGATGAAGAAACCGCACAGGAATTGCAAGGACTGGGCGTAGATTACCTGCAGGGATATCACATTAGTAAGCCGTTAGGTATTGATGTGATTGAAGAGCGATACGAGCTAAAACGCAATGCTGGTAACTTTTAATACCGCTTAGGTTAAATGTGGTAAGAAAATCAACCTGATTTTTACTGGTAGGATGATTAGCGAAAAAATAATCACATTATCGGTATAAAATTGCTCAAATTTTGTGTAGATTACGCGCCTCGGTTTTCTAACGGATGAAAAATGATACCGATGTATAGCCCGAAACAATGAGTTTATTTAATTGACTAAAAATGACTCTTTCATCGGTGCTGATAATGGACCTCGCAGTTGTTGCTAAACAACTGTCAGGTAAAAAATTGATGGCGACACGCTTCTTTAACAAGTGACAGGAAATGGTGGTGTTATGTCTATGGCTGATTCAAAAACGGAATCTGGTTTAGACATGGATGTATTTACGTATGCAGACATGATCGTTGATTATCTCAATCAACTGAATATTGATTTTGTATATGGTGTGCCCGGTGGGGCGATTGAACCTTTATTCAATGCTTTGGCAGTCAGTGCCAGGCATGGCGGAGTAGCTCCCGTTGTCTCCCGACATGAATCCGGCGCGGCATTTATGGCTGACGGTTATGCGCGTGAAACCGGACGTATTGGTGTTTGTTGTGCGACAACTGGCCCAGGTGCCACTAATCTGATCACCGGTGTTTCAGGAGCTTACGCAGATAATACACCAATGCTGGTGATTACCGCCCAAACCCCTTTACCTAAGTTTGGTAAAAGAGCCTTACAAGATTCTTCCTGTGCCGCCATTGATACGGTAAGTATGTTTAACCATTGTACTAAATACAGTACCCTGGTGAGTCATCACGAGCAGTTAGAAACCAAACTGGTATCTGCTTTAATGACTGCGCGTAACGAACCTGCCGGTCCGGTGCATATCAGTATTCCCTCAGATGTGCTCAGAACCGTCGCGCTCAAACAAGCAAATGTCGAAAAGAAAACCCTGAGAACCCGTTATACCTTGACCGATCAGGGTGCGATGGATCAGATGGTTATCGAACTAAAAAGCGTGAATAAAGTGGCGTTATTTATTGGTGATGGCTGTAAAGATGCATCATCAGAGATTATGCGCTTTGCAGAGATGATTAATGCCCCATTCGTAACTGGACCCATGGGTAAGCGCTGGGTTGACGAATCGCACCCTTTATATCGGGGCGTTTTTGGTTTTGCTGGCCATGAAAGTGCTAAAGAACTCCTGCAGGATCACAACAAACTTGATTTAGTTATTGCAATCGGTGCCGCATTAGGTGAACTGGGAACCCGTGGCTGGGCCAGTGAACTGATGAATGAAAAACTGATCCATGTGGATTCCCGTATTGAACATTTTACCCGTTCACACATGGCCAGACTGCACGTTTGTGGTCATCTCCCGACAATTTTCCGCATCGTAAATGAAAAGTTGAATCGGGCGCAGCGTTACTGGAATAAAGAATGGGAAGGCTTACCACAGCCGGACCGCCTGAATATTAACGGTTGTGCTACATCGTTGTTTGATGAAGACAAGTGTTTAAGTGATGACAATCCGATCAAACCTCAGCGTTTATTTACTCACTTAAGCCGTGAGCTGCCTGCAGAGACTCGTGTCTTTGTGGATGCCGGCAATGCTTGGTCATGGTCGATTCAGTATTATCAACGCAAAGAACACGATGGCAAGTTGCACATCGCCATGGGGCTTGGTGCCATGGCGTGGGCAATTGGCGCTGTTGTAGGATCTGCCGGTGGTAACCGGGTGGATGGCCCATTGAAGCCGCATGTGTGTATTACTGGTGACGGTAGCTACCTGATGAGTGCACAAGAGATCACTGTTGCCAAACAAATGAAATTACCCATCGTGTTTTTGGTACTGAATGATTCTGTACTTGGCATGGTTATGCATGGTCAACGTTTAGGCGGTGCTGAACAGGTAGGTTTTGAACTGGGTGAAGTCAACTTTGCCATGATGGCCGAATCGGTTGGGGTAGAGGGTATTGTTATCAATACCGTCGAAGAACTGGAAAGTATTGATTACCCACGCTTATTCAGCAAAGACGGTCCCACGTTGATAGACGTTCGGGTGGATAAAAACGAAGTGCCTCCAATGGGTGACAGAGTTAAAGGGATTGCAGTAAACGGTGGTTCCGCCACACCCGGAGGTTAGTGTGGACAACATCCCAAAATTCAAAACAGCAATATGGCGTGATGAGGCGTCACCTGATAATGCGTTTTTGGCCCAAAAAAGCTATTGCCATGGTTATGATGTTTATGGCGAAATGTTGGGGCAGGCAAGTTTTTCAGAATATATTCTGACCTTGTTTTTGGGACATAAGCCGGAACCTGATCAGCTGTACCTGTTTGACTGTATGGCTGTTGCGATAGCAAATTCAGGGCCACGTGATTTGGCAATAAGAGCTGCCATGAACAGTGGCGTGGGTGGAGCACCAGCCGCCGCAAATTTGATGTCATTTTTAGCGGTTGCCTCCGGCAATTACCAGGGAAGTCATGAGTTACAGCAACTGGTAAGTTGGTTTGTTCGATTTGATTTAGATTACGATAAATGGATCATCGCTTTAAACGCGCCAAATACAGAGCGAAGCAGGGAAGATATATGGGAGAAGTTTGAGCATCCACCGGGTTTTCTGCCTCATGCTCAGCAAGCCTCCAAAAATACCCTCGATTTTTTAGCGTTGCGAGGACTCTGGAACAAATATCCAGCCATTTCCTGGCTGAAACAAAACCTTGAAAATTTTGAAAATACGCTTGGAATGGCGCTAGGCATGAATTTTGTTGTTGCAGCCTGTTTTTACCATTTGGGCTTTTCACCTGATAAAGCCGAACTTTGTAGTTTAATGTTACGATTACCGGGCGCCGCTGTTCATTCGCTGGAAGCAAAACAACAGGGCTGGAAACAATTTCCATTTTTTGGACAGCAAATAGAGTTGCGTAATGATCCCGGCGAAGTTGGACCTTTACCCGATGTGTCGGAGATCTTACCATGAGCATTGCCGACCTGTTTTCGCATGAAAACAAAATTGTCACTGAAATGGGGCGCAGCTATTTGAGTCAGCGTGTTGTGTACCGTGGCAAAGACCTGCATCATGATTTAAAAAACTTGTCCTGGATCGAGCTGTTTGCTTATGGCATTACCGGCAGACAATTTTCTGAATCGGAGGTCAAACTGCTTAATTTTATCTGGGTCAGTACCAGTTACCCGGACAAATCAATCTGGCCAAATCACATTACCGCATTGGCGGGGACTGCCAGAACTACACCTCCTTTGGCGTTAGCGGCAGGCATTGCAAGTTGTGAAGCGGCAATATTCGGCGGAAAACCCTTTAAAGTGGCTATTGATTTTTTCAAAAGGGCAAATAGCTACGTCAGTGATGGTGGTGAGTTGGCTGATTTTGTTGACGCAGAGCTGAAGCAACACAAGGTTATTTTCGGTTATGGCAGGCCGCTTGCCAGTACCGATGAACGGGTTCCTCATCTAATCAAGTTTGTTAAAGAAAACCCAATCAATTCTCTGGAGCATTTTAACCTGGCAATCAAAGTGGCTATTCTGTTAAAGGCAAAGAAACACATCAATATGAATGTTGCCGCGCTCTATGCTGCTTTAGGGGCCGATCTTGGTTTTGATGCGGAGTCATTTCATATGTACATGACATTGTGCTTTGTGGCCGGCATGCCGCCCTGTTATATCGAAGCAAAACAGGATGTAGAAGGTGCCTTTTTACCAGTCCGATGCGACAGAGTAGAGTATACCGGGGTTTCCCCCAGGCCCTGGTAATTTAAAGCGATTTAGTGATTTTCAGGTTGAACTGAACTCCTGATTGCGGCAAATCTCCGGGCAGGTTTATATCACCACCTTCCGCACTGGGGCCGGTGCTGGGTTCGTATATATCTTCGTCCAACAGATTATCAGCGCTAAAAGAAAGCAACCATCCTGTGTTGTTTTGATAGATTAGATTAAATCCCACGTCTGTGTATCCATCCAATGCATCTCGCTGATCAAAGTGTGTTCGTTCCCTCTCACCAATAACTGCTGAAGTCACAAACAAACTCCAATTGGGGTTTAGTTGCCACAACAGTTCCGCTTTTAATTGATGATTGGGGTAATCTCCCACATCATCATTTACCAGGTCGTCCTCAGCTTTTACATAGGAATAACTGGCTTTAAATGACACATCACTGTGCAATTCAAAGCCGGTTTCGGCTTCCAGGCCGTAGCCTGTTCTTTCGCCGACATTCTGAGCAGTTGCAGTTGGTGCAAATTCATCCGGGACAAATGTGATAAAATCTTCGATTTTGTAATGAAAAATATTAACAGAGGTGGTGTGTTTATCATTGTGGCGATAGCTGTATGCAATCTCTAACGAATCTATCGTTTCCGGTTGTACATCCGGGTTGCCGAGTGCCACGGGGTTGTTCTCCGTAAGTATCTCGGCAAAACTTGGTGCTCTGAAAGCCCGACCATACAAAAACTTTGTCGTTGACTTAAGGCTACTGGACCACACCAGCGCTAGCCGGGGGTTTACCGTTGAACCAAAATCAGAAAAGTCATCGTATCTTAAACCGGTTGTCAGCTCCCAATCTGGCGCAATTTGCCAGATATCCTGAACTAAAATATATTCATTGTTTCGGTCATATTCAGATATGAATACATCGTCTGTATCTGATACATCCACCAAACCGTCCGGATGTGGTGTCAGATCAGGAAGAAAGTTCTTACTTTCGGTCACCTCATACAAGTCCTGAATTGTGTAACCCGCACCTATGGTTACATGGTGATCAGCCCAACCTGCATAATCCGCTCTGATTTCAAACGTTGTGGTGTCCTCTTTCCAGCCTGGATTACCAATAATACCGTCAGGGAAAGCACCAAATAAGGTACCGGGAGGCAGCAGATTCAGGTTTTCTTCTACTTCCTGAGACGAACGATAGTAATTGAAATGGCTGGAAATCTTCCATTCATTACTCATTCTCGCTGTTTCGTGTTTGAGATCCACCATAAGCTTTTTGCTACCAAACTTGCCGTTTGGATCAAGGGCTTCAGAAATTCCCTGTCCAGTACCAACATCTGATCTGTCCTGAAAGCTTATCCCAAAGTCAAACCCATGATATTCAGCATTTAAAAATGCATCAAAAGCCGTAAAGCCCAAATTGGTGCTGCCTGGTGCTTGTGATACTGGGGCTAATCCAAAAAGCTGCTCTGCCAGTGCATCCAGTGGCGTCTGCGCATCGACCTCTATGATTTTGTCGGAGCCATCTGAACGGAGATATTCCATTGAGACACCGACTTTTAATGCTTCCTTTTCAAATCCGGATTTAAACCAGCCATTTTGGGCGCTGTAGCTACCAATGCCGACACCAACTTCACTTTGTTGCAGTTCTTCAGCTGTGTGCGTAATGATATTGATTACCCCGGCAAAAGCATCCGCACCATATAGTGCCGAACCCGGACCCCGGATAATTTCGACTCTGGATATGCTGTTGATCGGGAATTCGCCCCACACAACATGATTGTCGCCACGCATAACACTTTTTGTTGGTACACCATTGAGCATGACCAGAGTCTGCGGGCCAAAGGTTGAGGTTATCCCTCTAAAATTAAATTTTGGCCCCATAGCCTGACTACTGCGACTAATATTAAGACCTGGTACCATTTTGAGAGCATCAATAAGATTTCTGGCGCCGCTTTGTCGAATTTGTTCTGCAGTAATCACTGATGCTACTGCAGGTGCTTTTTCAATAGCTTGCTGGGTGCCTGTCGCAATGCTGATAAATTCTTCACTACCATAAAAGTCACCAAACTGATCATCACCAAAATCATCTTCCAGATAATCGTCGTTGATGTCACTTTCCTGCAGCATGGGGGAGGCCGCAAAAATTGCTGATGACTGGCCGTAAATGGCCAATAACACACAGGTCGTGAGTAGTGTTCTTTTCATAGTTTGTGTCCGCGTATTAGTGCAGATGTGGTTTTATTATCAGAGCTTGCTCTATTTATTATATCTTTGATTGTATTAGCTATTTGGGTTTTAACAAGTCATTGCAGTGTAAAACTTTTATGAAGTTATGATTAATTTGCAAAACTTGCACAGGGATTAGTCAAATGTGTATTAAATTACATTGATGCTTGTGTGATAGCTGAATGAACAGCTTTAGGTAAAGGTAGCTAATGTTGTGGAAATACTGTAATTAGCTGATAGGAAGCTTAACGGTAAAGCAACTACCTTGCCCCTCAATACTTTCCACTTTTATCTTTGCGGCCATGAGCTCACAAAACTGTTTGGATATCGCCAAACCTAACCCCGTGCCGCCATAACGTCGAGTATCACCGCTTTCGACCTGTTGAAATTGATCAAATATCCTGGCAAGTTGATTCGCCGGTATTCCCATGCCGGTATCAATGACGTTAAAAATCAAGTGACCAGAATGGCTTTCAACACGCAGTGTGACTGTACCGTTTTCAGTGAACTTACAAGCGTTAGACACCAGGTTTATCAGCACTTGCAGGACTTTTTCACTGTCAATGCGTAGGATTGGATTACCGGCGTGGTTATCGAGTAAATACTTATTGTTATTGCGAGGGAACAGTGGCGCAGTGGCTTCCGCTAAATTTTGCAGTAAATCTTTCAGGTAGGTGCTGGAGAGGTTTAACTCCATGCGGCCGGCTTCAATTTTTGATAAATCTAACAGGCAGTTGATCATGCCTAATAACCTGTCGGCATTGCGTGTGACCTTATCCAGATCCGAGGCCATGTCGAACTGTCCTTCATTTTCCGCTTCTTCCTTGGCCAGATCAACGTAACCGATTATTGACTGAATTGGCGTCCGTAGTTCGTGGGTCATATTGGCTAAGAATTCAGATTTATGACGACTGCTGGTTAATGCCGCATCTCGGGCCACGGTCAGTTCGGCCGTGCGTATTTTAACTTCGGCTTCTAACTGGTCGCGTTGATTCCTCAACCGCTCGTCCTGCTCGTCCAGCGTTAGCATCATCGCGTTAAATGAATTGGCCATCTGCTCAATCTCTTTTGCGCCATGTACTTTGGCTAAGCGGTGCTCTCCGGTCTCATGGTTATGTGACATGACTTCTGATAACGCCTGCAACGGGGTGAGCTGACGTTGGATAGCGCCGCCGACTATCAGAATCAGGCCAATGACGGCGATACCGCCCGTAATCGCAATAGTTAAAATAATATCGCGGTTAATCTGGGTAAGGGTTTCTTTACTAAAGGATAAGATGGCGTAGCCCAGCTTTTCTTCAGTGGATTCGAACAGCTCAGTTTCGCTGTCACCTTCGTTATCAGTGAGAATAACCGCAGACGCAACAAACCAATTGTCATCGTCTTCTTCCAGGATAAGGTAATTGCGGGTTTCCTGCCAGTTGAACTTTCGGAAGTAGTTTTCACCCCTGGCATCGCCGCGCCATCCAAATATTTCACCTTCGAGTGTCACCAGGCCGGCTCCGGCAACATCGGGAAACGACATCACCTGATCCAATGCGGTATCGGCGTTTTCTTCGGACTCGGTTAACAGTGCCAGTACCGATTGTTGCGCCAGCGCCCTGGCAACCTGTTGTGCATTGTTAACTGTCAGTTCGCTGGTTTCTTTACCGGCTAACCAGCTAATGGTTATGCTAAATAGCACCAACAATACAAAAACACCGGCAACGATATAGGCTAATAATTGCCGTCTGATGCTGAGTGAGTCTTTGGTTCTGCCCACTGCGGCTCTGAGTTTGCTGTGTTCTTGCACGTCGTTCATAAAGCGCTACTGTGGGAAGGTGAGGTGAAATTGTTGTTTTTGCTGGGATTTGTAATCAAAACCCAGATGCGCGGCCGTTCTCAAATTAACGGCCAGTTTCATATTTTGTAGTGGTATGACTCCTGCGTCATTTTTTGATACTAAGATATCCGTGACCATTTTGACTAACTGTTGTCCCAATGCCTCGTTGTCCGGGAACACAGAGAACAGCGCCCCTCTTTTGGCATGGGCAGGCTTGCTGGAGAATAATACCAGGTTCTGTTCCCAGGATTTTTCTAACAAATTGGGCAGTATAACTTGTTCGTGTGCAGTGATCTTATCAACCGGTAACCAGACAGCATCAGTGCGGGGGTTAATGTTCTCGAGCAATTTATCATAGGTGCTAATGGCATCTTTAATATTTTTCACTTCAACGTGATTAAAGGTTAAACCCTTTGCCTGAGCCTGTTCTGCGGCGATTGCAATTAACCAGCGACTGCCGGGAGAATAAACCACATTGATGGTTTTTATATCTGGTGCGAGGTTTATTAATGAATCGAAAATAATGCCGGGATCGGCCAGTAATGAGATACCGGAAATGCCATTGGGCCTGATAGGTAAAGCTCCAATCGCAACAGGACGGTCTTTGTAAATATATTTGGCTATTCGGTAGCCGCGTTTACCCAACGCTATGAGCATTTCAGGCTGGTTTTCATTTACCCATGCCAGTGATTCGTCAGGCGATTCTGAGTTTTGAATCGCTTTTATCATTAATTTATTGGGATGAGCAGATTGAATGCCGGCAATGATTTCTTCAAACACTAAGTTTGCCGGGGAGGGCACTTCAGGATAAACCACTGCCAACGACTCTCTCGCCGCTAACGGGGTTGAGGTTGCCCAACACAAAAATAATGAATAAATAAATCTACGGCCTAAGACCACGGTACTGAATTTCCTTCACCTGATCAGCTTTGATATTAGCAACCAATTCTTGTATTGTAACGAAATTTATTTCACTGAAAAGTAAGAAATTTTATTTCGCCTGACTAAAACTACTCAACAACTTAATCGCTTGTCCTAACAATGGAATATTCAGTTCAACATTGTTCTGCGGGGAGCCGTCCAGGTTATACAGTTGGTAATTCCCGGAAGGGTCAACTTCTGTCCTTAATTGATTGTGCAAAATAATAATTTTATTTTGCTGATTACTCACGATCCAGTTTCGGGCTCCGCTCAGCAAATTTTCACCGGTGGAATGCAAATTATCCTGAATGGCACAACCCATATAATTGATCAGGGTGGCCGCAATATCCTGATGCGAAGTTAACTCGTTGCTGATAGTAACCGGTAAATTGGTATAAGCAGGGACACGAGTGTCCGGGTTTAAATAAGTCATCAGAAAGGGCGTTGAACCATTATTTTCCTGTATCCATTGCTCAGCCTGCGAGGCATTGACATGCAGTATATACAGCCCATTGTTAACAGCAGCTGGTATCTCACCTGACTCTGATTGAGTTTGTACTGGGACAGTATTGTGTTGCGTAAAAAAGGCTGCAACAGTGTCATCAGCACTGTAAGAAAATACCTGCTGGCCTGACGCTGTAATCAACTGCAGTAAAATGGGGGACTTATTCGAGAGGTTCGCGTGGAACACTTCGGGTAATCCATAAAGCGCTGTTTTTATACCGGCAATTTTAGAGGTTGAGAGATCAAAGTGCTGTGGCAACATCTTGCCAAATACGGGCGAGGAGCGCTCAATGTGTGTTTCGAGGGCGTCATCCACCAGAATGAGTACTGCCTTTTTATCGGGATTCGTGGCGCAAAACAGCGAGCTTTTGGGATAACTAATACGCTCAAACTGATTGTTAAACTGCAGTGTTTTTTTAGTGCGGTATTGCTCGATGTCCAACAAACCATATTTAGACAGCAGGGTTTTAGCGGTTGCCGGGTAGGATAACGGGAACATATTATCTTGTTTAACAACCGGTTGATAAAGGTTCGCATCAGCCCAAACGTGGACAATATGACTAAACATAAACAGGGTCACAAAACCAAAACTAATTGGTAAGCCAATTTTCAGTTTTTGCAGGCGCTCGATGCGTTGCCACAAGGAGTTAGCCACTAAAAGCTGAAACAACAACCAGGCAAAAAATGACACTAATAAAAATATGATTTGATGAAACTTCAACCCGGCCAGCACGGTATCAGTCTGCTGGCGAATAAACTCTGCAGAATAAGGGCTAAAGTGCAAACCGTGGCGGGTATACAGCAGGGCATCAAAGGCCAAAAATGCCAGACCAAATGCCGCGACAGTTGATCCCCAGGCTCTTAAAAATCGACTATTGGGGAGCAGGTAACAAAGGGGCAACATGAAAATCACAAACCCAAAAAAGGTCAAAAAGCCGATATGACTAAACCAATTGGCGATGAGGTAAAACAAACCTAAAGCGGTTTCGGGAAGGGCGCTGCTAAACAGGTAAATACCGGCGATACAGATGGCAACAATAATGTTGCATAAGGTAAACCAGTGGCCCCAGGTTACCAGCTTACTGACTAATTGCCGTTTTGGCGTTTCCGTAAGGATCATGAACTTGTAATTTCGTTATCGTTATTCTGCTGTTACTTTTTTACGCTACTTAATAACACCTGGCAAAACTTTTCTGCCATATCGCCCCTTATCTCCTGTGAAACCTGGGTTTGCAGAACGTGTGTCAGGCTATTGCCCAGTACCATCATAGCCAGATCGGGTGATGGGTTATGTTTTTCAAGAGCGATTAAAATGTCGCTAAAAAGCGCCTCAAATTGTTCGTTTGAGTATTTTGATTGTTGTGGCATGTATACATCCGGAATATAGCTTGTGTAAAATGGTAACGCATTTTTGTTGTAACCTGAACTCTGAATAACAGAATGTCGGGTATCAGCAAAACCAGGTCGGTCTGTGTTAACCACAGGCACACAACTTAACGCACATTTTATGTCAGGTGACAGCAACATGCTTTGTTATTCTGCGTCCACCGACATAGATACAATTGTTTAATCGATGCATTTCCCGGGATTTTCATGTCAGCAATAATAAATCACTTTGTCGTTCATCAACTCATCAATGATGGCGAAAAGCTCAGTGTCAGGGCCAGAGACGATCTGTTTGACGTCGGCGCTGATATTGAGTTGTTCGTGCAACAGCTCAGCCAAAGTTATAACAATAAACCGGTTAAAGGTATTGGCGGATTTGTACAGCCAGACGACGAGGAAGCTCAGAGTTTTAAAGACTTGCTGGCAGGTTTGATCGCCGGAGACACGGGTTTTTTACCGTTTTCAGTGCAGATATGCGATAAACTGGTTAGTGCGATGATAGAAACCGGCACGCCGGAGAGTGGCTTTATTGTGGTTACTCAATATCAGTATCTGGCCACCGATTATTTAATGGTGGCCCTGTTGGACACCAAAGAGCACGTAGAAATTAATCCGCAACTCAATTTAACCGTATCAAACCACCTTGATTTAGCCAAAATGCAACTGGCAGCCAGAATTGATTTATCTCAGTATCAAACTACGCCAGAATTAAACCGTTATGTGAGTTTTATAAAAGGCCGGGCCGGGCGAAAAATTTCAGACTTCTTTTTGATGTTCCTGGGTTGTGCAGAAGAAGTGGATATCAAGCAGCAAAACAAATTGTTGCTGGAAAAAGTCGAGCAGTTCATGGACGTCGAACAGTTTGCGCCGGAAGAAAAACAACAAAAGCGCGAAGAATTGGCCACTTATTACAAATCCCAAATTGAATCGGGTGAAGATATTGTGGTGGAAGATGTGGCCAAAACTCTGGCAATGGCGGATCAAACCCAGGATTTTCACGCTTTTTCCCAACAATCAGAAGAAAATTTAGAAAGTGCCTTTCAGGGTGATAAAACCTCAATCAAAACACTGAGCAAGTTCACCGGGGCTGGCGGTGGCGTCAGTTTGAGTTTTGAGCGAAAACTGTTGGGAGAAAGGGTGGTTTATCAGCCAGAATCCGATACGTTGGTCATCAAAGGTATTCCACCTAACCTGAAAGACCAACTGAACAAGTGGAAGGACTGATACCAGCCCGGTAAAGTACGAATCACTCAGCACTGGATTCAGCGCCACGTTGAAAATGGGTTTCAGTTCCCACTGAGTTGAGCAAGTATTTGATGGAATGGGTATAATTCATAGTTTTTGAAACAATTTTAAGTTGGTTTGAGGCTCTGCTTTTAAAAGGTGTTAAACTAAACGCTGAAATTGCAATTGTCATAAGGTAATGAAACAAGAATGCATTTATTTGTAAACGATCTGACTGTTATGGACTTTTCCTATTTGTGCCCGAAAAGAGGCATGGTGGGAGAGAGTTGGATCGTCGATGTTGTGCTCAATGGCGCATTAAACGAAGAAAGCATGGTGCTTGACTTCGGAAAAGTGAAAAAAGAACTAAAATATCTGATTGACGAATATGTCGATCACAAACTGTTGGTACCCGCAGAACATGCTTTTGTGAAGTTAGGCAATGACCACCGCAATGATAATGTCATTGTAAACTTCGTTCGACCGGAAAAAGAAATCGCATTAAGCTGCCCACCTGAAGCGTATGCCTTTATATATGCTGAAGAAGTGACGATGGAGTCAGTGAGTCAGTATTTAAAAGAGATTATTGCCACCCACTTACCTGAAAACGTTGACGATATTACGTTATCACTGCGAACTGAGGTTATTGATGGTGCCTTTTATCACTACACCCACGGGCTAAAAAAGCACGATGGCAATTGTCAACGCATTGCTCATGGTCACCGCTCCAAAATATTAGTGAAACTGGATGGTCAGTTCGATGAAAAATGGCAGAGATACTGGGCTAACCGGTGGAGCGATATTTATATCGGCACAACTGAAGATATTGTAGCCGCGAGCCAATTGTCTGAGTCGTTGCAAAAAATTGCACCGCATGGCGATTATTACTGTTTTGCCTATGAATCATCGCAAGGCGAGTTTGAACTGATCATTCCTAAAGCTGAGTCAGAGATTGTGGACACTGATTCCACGGTGGAGTGTCTGGCGCAATATCTGGCCAACGAGCAGGCCGCTCTGACTCCCAATACCTCAGTTGAAGTTGTGGCTTTTGAAGGCGTTGGCAAAGGAGCAATCGCATATGCGTAAGGGCCTGACTGCTTTCTTAATGTGCTTATTTTTAAGTCAGGTTCAGGCGTTGGAGTTACGCGGTGAAAAACAGCAAGGCAGTTTGTTACGCGGTAAACTTCCCGCAGGTAGTCAGCTTTGGTTAGACGACCGGGAAATTACCCTGGCCGCGACAGGGGAGTTTGCTCTGGGATTTTCCCGGGATGACAAATTAAACTGGCAATTAACCTGGCGCTTACCTGACGGTACTGAACAAAAGCAGGCACTGGTAATTGATAAACGCCTCTATCAGGAGCAGCACATTGATGGTTTACCACCTAAAATGGTGACGCCTCCTGAATCAACCCTAACGCGTATCCGACAAGATGCCCAAATGGTGCGTAAGGCGCGGGACCGTATTGAAGCAGATACCGCCTTTGCACAAGACTTTATCTGGCCCGCTAAAGGCCCAATCTCCGGTGTTTATGGTAGTCGCAGAGTATTAAATGGTGAGCCAAAACGGCCCCACTACGGAGTAGATGTGGCCGGACCGGTAGGGCAGCCGGTATATGCCCCGGCAGATGGTTTAGTTACCTTGTTTGTTCCGGATATGTATTATTCGGGAGGCACCTTAATTATTGATCATGGTTATGGTGTTTCTTCTACGTTTTTGCACTTACACAAGGGTCATGTCGAGGTGGGACAACGTGTTAAACAGGGGCAACTTATCGGAGAGATTGGTGATACCGGAAGAGTGACTGGCCCCCATTTAGATTGGCGAATGAACTGGTACGAAAAGCGCGTTGATCCGCAACTTCTCGTACCCACTATGGCGCCCTAAGGTTATTCTCCTAACCAACGGCGGGCCATAACCGGATCGTCGATGGTGAGGTAGATTGTATCTTTCTCGGCAGCCTGAATCTGTAGCGACACCTGCAATAGTCGGCCACGTCTGAACAAGGTAAGTTCAACACTTGTCTCCAGTGGATATTTGGCCAGTTCAGTTTCAAGAGTTTTACCTTTTAAATCCCACTGATTCAGTGCCACAATGCGATCACCTTTTTGCAGGCCCGCATGTTGCGCTGCGCGTCCGTTACTTACCTGTTGCACCGTAATACCGGAAGAATCACTGCTGTAATGCATGCCAAGATCAACGGCGTTGCTATCATACGCGCCTTTTTTACCACCGATATCCTTTAGGTTATTGCGGGCGCGAAAATGTGACGTTATGCCAAAACTGGCCAGCAGCTCCTGCCATGGTAACTCATCGGTACTGTAAAGCGCTTTATCTAAAAACTCGCTCAGGTCCAGATGCAGTTTGTCGCGCAGTAATTCATGTATTACCTGGTTGTCTGTTCCGGATAACGGTTTGCCGAAGTCCTGCCACAGGGCCTGCATAACATCATCCAGACTCTGTTTATGTTGGCTTTCTCGTTTGATGAGCAAGTCCAGACACAGGGCAATTACCGCGCCTTTGATGTAATAAGAAACGATGCCATTGATGGCATTTTCATCCTGTTTGTAGAATTTAGTCCAGGCTTCAAAGCTGGACTGTGTCACGGTTTGAACTTTTCGACCTTCTGTGCGATACAAACGCGTTAAGGTTTGCCCTAATAACTCCAGGTAGCTTTCCTGATTAATAATCTGTGAGCGCAACAGACTGAAATCGTCGTAATAAGAAGTAAAGCCTTCATATATCCATAACTGCTCTGAATAACACTCTTTGGAAAGATCCGGTGTCAGGTACACTTTGGGCTTAATTCGTTTAACATGCCAGGTGTGAAACAGTTCGTGGCTACATAGGCCCAGAAATGAACGATAACCATCGGTCATGGTATGTTGCTCAGCTACTGTCGGTAGTTCATTGCGGCTAAATAATAATGCCGTGGAGTGGGTATGCTCTAAACCGCCAAAATCTGATTCAGAAAGCAATGTCATAAACAGGTAGTGTTTAATGTTAATATCGCTACTGAATAAATTGAGATGGTGCTGACATATTTTTTCCAGATCTGATTTTATGCGTGGCAGATCAGCATTGTGCCCCCCGGCTAATACCATCTGAAAATTGATGCCTTCTACTTCAAACTCCAACACATCTGCGTCAGCAAATAATATTGGGTGTTCTATTAAGTCCGCATAATCATTGACACGATATAGCCCGATACCTGTGTCGTTTACGTCCAGCTGTGTCATGGCGGTAAAAGTGCGCCAGTTAGGTAACAGGTTGTCAGCCAGGATCGCCACCGTACTCGCCTGTTTATGCAGTTCCTGTACTTTCAGAAACACACTGGTACCGTTGGCAAAGCCATATTCTGTGTCTAAAAATGCTGCCCGTATAGAAAGATCAAAGGCATAAACCTGGTAGCGAATGATGGTTTTTGCCTGGCATTGGCTTACCTGCCAGCTTTGCTTGTCCAACTGTGTCACAGGCAGTGCCTGGTTGTGCTCGTTGCAGGCGCTGATGGTGAGCAGGTTTTTGGCAAAATCCCGCACCATGTAACTGCCTGGGATCCAACAGGGGAGAGTCAGGTTTAGTTCGTCAAAGTCTGCTGAGTCAATGTGGATCTCCACATTAAACGTGTGTTTAGAAATAGCGTCTATACTAAGTTGATAATGTAATTTTGAATTGCTTGCTTTCATAATTTCCTGAAAATTTGACGTCACTTTTTGGGGGAAAGATGCACTGAGGGCAGCTAAAATATAACGATAATAACCCGCAGGGTCCAATTTGATATTGAGACACCCGGGTAAATATCGCATAGTTTGTGCTTAGGCGAAACGGCAAGCTGCCGATAAGCAAGCCGACAACCCGATAAACAAAAAGAGTAATGTTACGCCTATGGCGATTTTGGCTTCCAGACAAAAACTTTCCAGCGCGGATGTGAATAAACTGCGCTCACTGAAACCCGGCTTACCGGTGGATTTTCAGCTCAGCTTTCCCAACACAGTCAAACGCGTTCGCTCTGAGTTTATCGGGGCGGATGGCCGAAAAACATTGATTTTCAAATTCCCGGATGAAAAAAAATACGGTCCATTGCGCGATGGATTATATGTTGACGGGCAGGTCATTGTGCGCCTGGTGCTGGAAGACAGTGGAGAAATCGTGGCCTTTAAAGCCAAAGTTAAGGCGATTACCATGTCGCCTATCCATGCAGTCTGGGTAAACTTTCCGGAAGCGGTGCAGGTGCAGGGGTTACGGGCAGAAAAAAGAACCCAAATTCGGGTGCCCTGTGAACTCAATGCTGTGCAATCGAAAATATCTGATGAACATAAAAGTCGTCTTGGTGAAGGCATGATTCTGGATATTTCTGGCAGCGGTTGCCGGGTTGGTGTTACCCGCAAAGGCCGGGAAAAGATTGAAGATAAGCAAATCATGCTGACTATTAGTGCGCCCGGTAATCAGGAGGATTTCAAGTTTCGTTCGGAAGTAATGAATGTGCGTATGGATGAACTGTATTTTTATTACGGTTTGCGCTTCGAGGAAAAGAATCATTACACCGAAGCATTACTGGAGCGGTTAATGGTCAGCCAATAAAACAGCAGTTGCTCAAAAACCAGACATAATTTATGCTGACGCTGGATTATAACAAAAAATTAACAAATCATGATTCAGCAAATTCATCACCGACAGATAGATGCCTTACTCAGTGAGTACGGAGAAAGTCATCAAAATCGAACCAATATCTTGATCCATGGTATTGCCGTTCCGGCGATATTTTGGGTTACTATAGCGCTGGTGTGGTTAGTGCCAGTGCCAGAATTTTTAGCTGCAATGGATATTACTTTTGCACATATTCTGGCGATACCCACACTCTATTACTACTTTCGCTTATCCGGGCCTATCGGGGCCGCAATGACACTGATGACCATGGCGGTTTTTTTGAGTATAGAGGCCATGTATCAACAGGGTATCAATGTACTGCAATTTAGTTTGGTACTGTTTGTTGTAATGTGGATATTACAGTTTGTCGGGCATCATATTGAAGGTAAAAAACCGTCATTTTTCAAAGATCTACAATTTTTACTGGTGGGGCCTGCATGGTGGTGGGTACACTGGTTGAAAAGACTTAATATTTCGTATTAAATTCACCTTTCTTTCAAATTATGCGACCAATAGCGTTTGTTGCAGGACAAGTAGCAAACGCATTGCATTGGGATGTCGTATAATTTCCCTCAAATCATCATTGGAATTGTCATTTGGTTAACTGGCATAAACTATTTGAAGACAGAGAGCGCTTGTTCTGGACACTGCACGTTGGTGGCTGGGCTGGCTTTGCTCTGGTTTATTATATCGGGTCGTTCTTACATGACATGCGAACTGTTTGGATCTTTGTCATTTTCCTGAACGCTATTGCTGGTTGCCTGATTAGTATTCCTCTGCGCTATGTTTATCAAAAGGTTGCCAAGCTGCAACCCTGGCAAATTTTATTGTCTGTGCTGGTATCCTGCTTTGTGGTGTCTTTGCTATGGCAGGTGATGAAAAATGTACACTTTTGGGAGATTTATAAGCATGGGTATCGTCCCGAGGACTGGTATTATTATTTGAATGGCAGCCTGAACTCCTTCTTTATACTGATGTGCTGGACGGGATTGTATTTCGGTATTAAAAACTATCAGTTGCTGCAAAAAGAGAAGCAAAATGCGCTGAAATCCAACGCAATGGCCCACCAGGCACATATTAAAATGTTGCGTTATCAGCTCAACCCACATTTTTTGTTTAATACCTTGAATGCGATTTCTACGTTGATATTGGTTAAGGAAAACAAAACAGCTGAAGAAATGGTCAGCCGATTAAGCGACTTCTTACGTTATTCTCTGGATAAAGATCCGATTAAAAAAGTCCCTCTGGAACAGGAAGTTCAGGCACTGAGTTTGTATCTTGATATTGAAAAGGTACGCTTTGATGAGCGGCTTGACGTGCAGTGGAAGGTTGATGAAGATACCAGTAAAGCCCTGGTACCCAGCCTGATATTACAACCGCTAGTGGAAAACGCCATCAAATACGCCATCTCCAAAATGGAGCAGGGGGGTGAAATTTGTATAGCCACTCGATTGTTTGGCCGGGATTTATTATTGGAAGTGGCTGATAACGGGCCCGGCGCCGATATCGTGAATGGTCAGTTGCATCGTACCAATGGCGTGGGATTGACCAATATTCAGGAACGATTACACTCATTATATGGGCAAGATTATTCATTTGTGGTGTCGCATAACGACCCTACCGGAATTAAAGTCAGTATCAGAATACCTTACGAATTAGTAGACAATGGATAAAAAAATTAAAGCAGTAATTGTGGATGATGAACCGCTGGCCAGGAAAGGGTTAGCGATTCGACTAGGTGCATTTGATAATGTTGAGGTCATCGGGCAGTGTGCCAGCGGGAATATCGCCGTTGACGAGATCCCCCAATTAAAACCAGACCTGGTGTTTTTGGATATTCAGATGCCCGGGCTCAATGGATTTCAGGTAATCAATAAACTCAGGGATACCGGTCAGCCTTTACCGCTAATCATCTTTGTTACTGCCTTTGATAGCTACGCAATCAAAGCGTTTGATATTCACGCCCTGGATTACGTGTTAAAGCCTGTTGACGACAAACGTTTAAAAGAGGCACTACAAAAGGTAGAAGAGACTCTTAGCCAGGCACAGGAAGGGGTGCATAAACACAAGCTGGCAAGTTTAATCGCTGATTTCACCGGCGATGATTGCGAAGATATCCTGCGCAAGTTAGCCGAAGGCGAACCCATCTCGGCAAATCCATACCCGACAGTGCTGGCTATTAAGGACGGCTCTGAAGTTACCCGAGTGTCCGTAGAGGAAATTCAATGGATTGACGCGGCAGGCGACTATATGTGTGTCCATGCTCAGGATGGAACCCATATTATGCGTCGGACCATGAAAGAGCTAATCGACGATCTCGATCCGCGTCGCTTCGTTCGCGTGCATCGCAGTGCCATAGTAAACATCAATTACGTCAATAAACTGATCAGCCATATCAGCGGTGAATACCATTTAGTGCTGCACAATGGCACCGAATTAAAAGTGAGTCGCAGTCACCGCGATAAAGTCAAAGAAATGATCAATGCCTGAGTGGTAGGTGCTCATTCGTACTCAATACTTCGGGCAAAGAGTGGTATTCGCGGTTAGCGCTGAACGTTAAAGGGATGTGCGCATAAAGGAATCAGGCGGTTAATGTTGACCGCAGCTGTATGCTCTCAATAAAACCACCGTCCCGGGTCTCATTCAATGGATAGGTAAGCTGCCATCATCGACATTAGTGGCAGAACGTTACAGGACAATATTAGCTATTTGCAGGTTCCTGCAACTTCCTCAGGTCAATCTCCCACCTAATTTTTATTAGATTCTGATTTCTTTGATGGTCGTAAAATTTTACGACAACACTATTGAGTTCATCTGCCGTCTGTTCCGAATGACCTGTTAACTTTAGTAAGTTGCTGTTTTTAATGGCATTTAAGGCTTAAGTTGCAGTGTGTTGCAAATGTGTCAAAAAACACGCTTTGTAACATCTTTCACGACATTTGCTGTTTATCGTGATAAATCGACGGCTAACGGATTTAAACTTTTTTCTTTTTTTGTTCGACCTATAGTTGCAACAATAAAATAACAAATCCGGGACAACAATGGATATTACCAAAGCAGCATTAAAAAATGCCTCCGGCGTGGCTATCGTCGTGGGTATCATTACCTTTCTGGGATTATTTAGTTTATCGGAGCTCCCCGTGCAACTGTTCCCGGACATTGAACGTCCCAGAATCAGTATTCAGACCTCATGGCGTGCGGCTGCACCTCAGGAAATTGAATCAGAAATCCTGGAGCCCCAGGAAGAGGTGTTGCAAGGTTTACCCGGTATGAGAACCATGTCGACGTTTGCCAATCAGGGGAATGCCTGGATAAACCTGGAATTTGGCCTCGAAACCGATATGCAAAAAACGCTAATTGAAGTCATCAGCCGAATGAACCGCATTCCACCACTGCCCAGAGATGCATTGTCACCCAACATCATGTTAGGTGGCGGCGGGGGCCAACCTGCTCTGACTTATTTCTTTTTGCAAAAATTGCCCGGCAACAATAAAGATATCAAAGAGTTTATTAACTACTTTGATGAAAGTATCCGGCCACAACTGGAAGCCATTCCCGGAGTTTCTCGCGCTCAAATGCAATCAGGTCGGGGAAGCGAAGAAGAGTTTCAGATCGTGTTTGACCCTTATCGCGCTGCTGAGCTGGGCGTTGATATTACCAACATTTCCCGATTGTTAGGATCGGCTAATGATGTTTCCGGTGGCTTTGTCGAAGTCGGGCGTCGCAAATACACATTGCGCTTTGAAGGCAAGTATCAGCCCCAGCAAATGGGCGAAATGATTCTGGAATGGCGCAATGGCAGTCCCATCAAGCTCAATGACATTGCTGAAATTCGCATCCAGGGTGGTGATGAGAATTACGTCAGTATTCAAAATGGCAACCCGGCTATTTCCATCCGCATTGACCGGGAGAATAATGCCAATGTGCTGGCCACGTTGCTGGAAGTCAAAGATAAGGTTAACGACATCAACACCAATATGTTGAACCCGCAACAACTTACCATGGTGCAATCTTTTGATGCATCGGTGTTTATCTATCGGGCGATAAATCTGGTAAGCAGTAATTTAGTGATGGGTGTCTTCTTAGCGGTGGCAATACTGTGGTGGTTTATGCGTCAGCGCCGGGCCACGTTAATTGTCGCTTTGTCGATTCCCATTTGTTTGTTGAGTACCTTTGTGGTTCTGCAAATAACCGGTCGCTCTCTTAACGTTATATCTTTAGCAGGCTTGGCATTTGCTGTTGGTATGGTGTTGGATGCTGCCATCGTCGTGCTGGAAAACATTGTTCGGCATAAACGAGAAATGGCCAATAGTACTGAAGCAGCTGAAAAGGCCACAAAGCAAGTGTTTGGTGCTCTGATGGCGTCAACGGCAACCACCGTAGCGATTTTTATTCCGGTCATTTTCCTGAAAGATGTGGCTGGCCAGTTGTTTGCTGATTTAGCGCTGACCATAGCCATTGCCGTGGTGATATCGTTTGTTGTGGCAATTTCCATCTTACCTGTAGCCGCTAGTCGATGGTTAAACAAAGAAATGCCGGAAGACAGACTAAAACCAGTTTGGAACAAAATAACCCGCAGCGTGATGGGCGCAACATCTAACAACAAAAAGCGATTAACGATTGTTGCAGTATTGATGGTACTACCTGTCACTGCCACTGTGATGTTGTTGCCTAAGTTAGATTATCTGCCACCGGTAAAACGCGACGCCATCGATGCATTTTTTAACTTTCCGCAAGGTGCCAGTAGTGAGTTTGTAGAAAAAGAAGTCATGGATTTGGTGGTAAAGCGCTTGCAGCCCTATATGGATGGTGAAAAGCAGCCCGCCTTAAAAAATTACTACATCATCACCTGGCCAAATGGTGGCACTATTGGCGCACGAGCCAAGGATCAAAGCAAAGTTAAAGAGCTGGAAACCCTGATGCGCGAAGAAATATTGAAAGACTTACCAGACACGCGTGCCTTTGCTATGCAGGGCAATCTGTTTGGTGGTTTCGGCAATGGCAGAAGTATCGATATTCGACTGCAATCAACAGATACCGATGGTATGGCAGCCGCTGCCGTGATCGGTATGGACTTACTGGAAGAAACCTTTCCTGGGGCTAATGTACAGGCGAATCCGGCGCTTGAGCAAACAGAGCCTCAAATTAGCCTGATTCCCAACGATTCTCGCATGATGGAAGTGGGATACGACAGACCAAGCCTGGCCAACATAGTGCGCACGATGGGCGATGGCCTATACGTGGGCGAGTACTTTGATGGCATAAAGCGCATGAATATTATCTTTCGCTCAGAACAATGGGCTACACCGGAAGAGTTAGCTGTGGTGCCTATCATGACGCCTTCTGGTGAAATGGTACAATTGGGTGAATTGGCCGAAGTCAGACGCACTGTCGGCCCCAGCCAAATTCAGCGCATAGACCGTCGCCGTACCTTAACCTTGTCACTAAATCCGCCAGATAATATGTCATTGGAAGAGGCAATGGACATTGTCAAAGCGCAGGTGGAGCCACAAATACTGGCGGCGATGCCAACAGATGGCTCAATTGCCTACGGCGGCTCAGCCAGCAGTCTGAACAATGTGGTTTCCACCATGAGTCAAAACTTCCTGTTTGCAATGGCGCTGTTGTTTATCTTAATGGCGGGCTTGTTCAAATCCCCTAAAGACAGCCTGATGGTTGTTCTCAGTATTCCTCTGGCGACCGTGGGCGGCGTGATTGCCATGCAGTTACTCAATCTGGTGACGTTTCAGCCTTTGGATCTGTTAACCATGATTGGCTTTATCATTACCCTGGGATTAGTTGTTAATAACGCTATCTTGTTAGTCCATCAAACACGACTGGCTGAAAAAGAAGACGGATTGTGCCGTCGGGACGCAGTAGAGCAGGCTTTGTCGCTGCGCCTTCGGCCGATTTTCATGAGCACTCTGACCTCGATTTTTGGCATGTTGCCTCTGTTACTTATACCCGGTGCCGGCAGTGTTATTTATCGCGGTATGGCGGCGGTAATTGTTGGTGGTATGACAGTCAGCACCATATTTACCCTGATTTTATTACCCACCTTGCTGCAACTGTCTGTGGGGAAACCCTCGCAGGTGCCAAACCTGACCGGCGGAGGTGTATTACACAATGCAAAGAATCAAAAACTTAACGACAAACACTAATTTTACAGGACAGGCATGATGAAGACTTTAATTCGTATCGCAATTCCCGCACTAATGACGTTGTCATCATTGGCTTTAGCGCAGGAAGAAAACCAGGGGCCGCCTCCGGCGCTGGTAGAAGTAGATGACGTAATAACTGAAATGGTGTCTGAGCAAATTTGGGTGCCCGGCACGGTGATGAGTCGTTCCGATTCTAATATTGCCTCTGAAGTTGGCGGCAGAATTGAGTGGATGGCAGACGTGGGAGAACGGGTGCAAAAAGGCCAGGTACTGGCCCGACTGGATGATGAATTACTGCAATTGCAACTTGAACAGAACATTGCTGATATTGCCAAATGGGAATCTCGGGTGGCCTTACTGGAGCGCAAGCAGGAACGGGTGGGTAAAATGGCGCAGCTCAACAATTCTTCCCGTGATGAACTGGATGAAATCATTTCTGAACTGGAAGTGGCGCGCCAGGAAATTCAACAATCACGCATTAATAAAAGACAAACCGAGTACCGACTGGCGCAGACTAATGTAAAAGCGCCTTTTGATGCTATGGTCGTAGAGCGTATTCAAACACCCGGGGAATACACTTCGGTAGGCGCTGATATGTTAAGAGTGGTGGATACGCAAAATATTGAAGCCAGTATTCGCGCCCCGTTATCAGCATCCCCTTTTATTACCCGCGGTCAGGAAGTACTAGTTAAAAATCGGATCAGCGAAAAAAGCGAAACTATCCGGACTATTGTGCCTGTGGGTAATTCTGGTTCTCGCATGATGGAAATTCGCGTAGCGTTAAAACCCGGTGATTTCCCCATTGGCAGCGCAGTCAGAGTTGCACTACCACACAGTGATGCCCACGAAGCGATTACTGTAAAACGCGATGCTTTGGTGCTAAGACAGGCCGGGACGTTTGTATTTATCATCGATGATGAAAACAAAGCGCATCAGGTGCCGGTAAGAACCGGTGTTGGTATGGGAGAAAGAGTGGAAGTGTTTGGTGATATTCGCAATGACGACAATGTTGTAGTGCGCGGCGCAGAGAGACTGCGTGCCGGGCAAACCGTCAGATATCAGGAAACCACGGAAATCGCCCGAAATTAACGTCATTTAATCCATTGTTCTTGTTCCCTTCAGAACATTGTTTGCCGCTCAGCAGAGCGGCTTTTTTATTCCAGAATGTCAAAAAATTCGGTCTGAATCTTCACCAGATACGGATCTAAGGGCTTTTGGTTGTTCCAGGTGTCTGGCAACGGCACTTCCACCAGTTGCTGATTTTGCTCGCCCACCATGATGCCTGACTTACCAGCAATTGCACACTCAACCGCATAGGCGCCCAATTTGGTTGCCAGGATACGATCTTGTGGGGAAGGGGAGCCGCCGCGCTGAATGTGGCCCAGCACAACAGGGCGACTTTCGATATCTAATTCATCATTGATTTTACTCGCCAGTGCCGTAACACCACCTGGCCAGAGGTTTTCAGCAACAACAACGATGTAGCTGCATTGGCCTTTTTTCTTTCGGGTGGTTTCGATTCGCGCCACCAGGTTTTTGAAGGCTGCTTCGTTATCATTGTTGATTTCCGGCAGCAATACCTGGTCAGCCCCAGAGCTGATGGATGCACTTAAGCCAATGAATCCGGCATGGCGGCCCATAACCTCGATCAGGAATACCCGCTCAAATGCGTCTGCGGTATCCCGGATTTTGTCTATGGCATCCAGTGCCGTTTCTATTGCAGTAAAATAACCTATGGTGGCATCCGTACCATAAATATCGTTATCAATAGTGCCAGGTAAGCCTATTACTGGTTTAGCCCAGTGTTGTTGCAGGTGATGGGCACCGTGAAAAGAACCATCACCACCAATTACCAACAAGGCATCGATACCGAGTGCTTCCAGGTTGTTAGCGGCTTTGAGCGCCGATTGTTCAGTTTTAAACTCCGGACACCTTGCGCTGTGCAGCAAGGTACCACCATTTTGGATAATGTTAGATACCATTTCAGGCGTTAGCTCTACGTGTTCACTATCCAGTAAACCGTAATATCCATGTCGAAATCCGACTACCTGTATATCGAAATGTTCTGCGGTGAGCACGATGGCTCGGATACAGGCATTCATACCAGGTGCATCGCCACCGGAGGTCAGAACAGCAATTCTTTTCATAGGCATTAACAAACAATCTTTGTGTTTAGTATCAAAACTATATGGCGATATGTAGGAAAATGACAACCCAAATTAATCCCGAACGAAGATTTCAGCTAATAAAAGGCGATGAACAACCCATAATGTAGTCTTTGTACTGAAATTTTTGGGAAAAAGATTCTTGTAAGAAAGCGTGTTTTTTTCTCAATATCCGTCTTTTCAGGTGTAGACTGAAAAAACCTTAGCAACGGGATTCAACGCTATGAAAAAGTTGACAGCGCTATGCCTATCACTCCTACTTACAGCCTGTAGCTCTCAATTTGCCTACAATAATCTGGACTGGCTTATTCACTGGTATCTGGACGATTACGTTGATCTCAATAAAAGCCAGAAGGGGCTTTTCGATGCTCAGTTTGCCAACTGGCACAGTTGGCATCGGGAAAACGAACTCCGGCATTACACCGAGCAATTGCAAGCAATAAAATTGCAGTTACAAGGCGAAGCGATGACTGCGCAGCAAGTGCAACAGCATTTCGAGCAGGCCAGAGGGCATTGGCAGAGGTTAAGGCAAAGACTGACACCAGATATTGCAGCATTAGCGGTGCAACTCAGTGATGCTCAGATAGCGTCCTTATTTGCAGCGTTAGAAGAGAAGAATGTTGACGATGAGCAAGAACGCCTGGCAATGGATGAACAGGAACAACAGCAACTATTTGAAGAGCAATATATCGACAGGTTAAGTGATTATTTTGGCCGATTAACCGAGGCGCAGAAAATGCTTGTAAGCGACGCTGCCAGCAAGGTGATTTCTAATCGCGTTGAATGGATCAGGTATAAAAGGGAAGTACAAAAAAACGCGCAAGCGCTGTTAGTCAACAGAGCTGAAAACCCGCTGTTTGTCGAAGAATTTAGCGCTTTGCTAAATGCGCCGGAACAGTTTCAACACGCCATTTACCAGCAAAATGCACAACACAATCGCCAGGTGTTTGCGCAGCTGATTGCAGACGTTAATGCCATACTGACGGAAAAACAAAAGCTACGACTATTCAGAAAAATTGATGGTTATATCGAAGACCTCAATGAGCTAACAGAAGATACCTAAAACAACTGGTTCAGAAAGAGCGATAAGAGTACACTTCGCGTCCCGATTCTTTATCTCTCATTTGCCATGGAATATCGTCCTCTGTTTGGATTTGCTTTGTCACTGCTGACCGCGGTGATGTGGGGTGTCTTGCCGGCTTTTATGTTACTGGCATTGCAAACAATGGACCCCATTACAGTCAGTTTTTATCGCTTTGTTTTTGCCTTTGCATTTGTTGCTGCAATGATTAGCTGGCGTAAACAATGGCCAATAAAACGACAGTTTGAACAGCGTCGTGGCGCACTGGTGATTCTGGCTGGGCTGGCATTGTCTGCAAACTATGTCGGATATGTTAAAAGCCTTGAATATCTGCACCCGGAATCGGCGCAGGTTATCATTCAGATCGCGCCTTTTTTGTTGATGCTGGGGGGCTTCTGGTTTTTCAAAGAAAGCTTTACGCGTTTGCAACTGTTGGGAACCTTGTTATTGCTTTCGGGGTTTGTGTTTTTCTTCGACAATAAATGGCAATTGCTGTTTAGTGGCTCAACAGGGTACACCGTTGGCGTATTGTTGATGTTGTTCGCGGCAATCACCTGGGCCGTGTATGCGTTGTTGCAGAAGAGCTTGTTAACTCATTTTACGGCCAGACAGATGACCCTTATTTTTTATGGTTTCGGTGCTTTGATGTTGTTGCCTATGTCAACACTCAGCGATCTTTTTGCCTTGACCTGGTTAAGTGGACTGGCTTTACTTTTTTGCTGTGTAAATACGTTGATCGCTTATGGCAGCTTTACCAAGGCCATGTCTATTTGGGAAGCCTCAAAAGTCAGTGCGGTGATCGCCCTGGCGCCGATATTTACCATTTTAAGTACCAGCGCCGCGGTAGCTCTATACCCGACATTTTTTGACTATTCTGATCTCACTAAAACGGCATATGTGGGGGCGTTTATGGTTGTAGCTGGTTCAATGCTCACAGCGCTGGGCAGAAAAAAAGCTAAATAGGCTTTACTGTTTTCCTACCGGGCGCTCGTCACTATGACAAATAGTATCGTAATCATCCCGGTAATAGCGCAAGTCCACACAGGCTTCTTCATAGCGTTGTTTTGCGGTTAAGGCCGCCTGAGGGTGGCTTTTGTCGTTCATTTGTTTACGCAAGGTTTGACACATTTTTTCCTGGCGCTTAACTTCCAGAATATCCTCACAGGGTTTGTTTTCCAGAACGATGCAACCTTGTAGCAATGATGTTGCCAGGCCGGCAAGCAGAATATTTTTCATTTTAGTTCCATGTACTGACTCAGGTCAGATTTTAGTTTTAAAAATTCAGTGGACTGTTGTGCACTGAGTGCGATGCCTTCAAGTATTTTGATGGTCTTTTTTGATTCTACGATAGTTACCAAATCCGGTTTTGTTGTTTGTTCCATCAAACGTGTCGAACAATTTAGTAAATTGAGTGCCACGTCGGCATTAACTTGTGAGTACTTTAATGCGTGACCGAAGGCCTCAAAGGCTGCCTGGTATTTGCCTCCGTTGAAGCAGTCCAGACCTTTCTGATTATAGTGCTCAAATTTGCCGCTTTGGGATTCTATTTCTTTACCTACTTGTTCCAACATATACTCAATGTTGTCATCTAATCTGTAATCACTGGCTCGCAGGTCGTCAGTGAGTATTTTTGCCTGATCGAATTCGCCAACCTTTACCAATAAACTGATGGTGTCTGGCGCTAATACCATTGGCATTGCTTCAAATTTTTGTTCGATCTCTTTTTGAGCTGCGCTCAGGTTGTTTTTGGCTTCAACGGATTTTCCATCTAATGAATTGATTCGGCCAGTGATTAAGTTGGCAAATGCGTCGAAGCTGAATTCATCGCCAGAACGGATCACCAGTTCATCAGAGCGCAGACGTTGCAGTGTCAGCATGGCTTCTTGCTGGTATTTATTCTTTTTGCCTTTGTCATCGGCATTTTCAGCCACATCAATAATTGAGCGCACAAAGTTACACATGTGCGCCAGATCCCTGTGCACAGAGCGTTTACTTTGCTCAAACAGTTCTTTGCAACATTGTTTGGCGAATTCATAATCCTGATTGATACGACCAATGGCCGCACCTAAATACTGGCGGTTAATAGAGTAGGGAGACATATCTAAAGCGAGCCGTATCTGGGCCATGGCATCGGTGTATCTTTCCAGCGCCATATAACTTTGCGCCAGAATATCATGCCCCTCAAGGGCTAAAAGTCTGGCTGACACTATTTGTCTGGCCAGTTTAATGCTTTCTTCATAGTCACCCATTAATAATTTGGTTCTGGCCATGGCGACTTGTGCCCAGGGCAGGTTTTTCTGTTCCAATACTTCCTGTAACAGTTGGTGGGCGGCATCAAAGTCATCGACTCGCCAGTATAATTCAGTCATCAATAATATGATGCTCTGGCGGTATTTTGTGGCGGTTTCTAACAAGGTTTTGCAGGCTACAATGGCACCTTCCCAGTTTTGTTTGTGAACTTCCAGGTGGATACTGCGCAGGGCCTGTTTTTTTTCGAAAGCTTTAGCCAGCCTGTTAAGGAGTTGTGCCTGAGAAAAGGGTTTGATGATGTAATCGTCCGGGTTGCGCTCTATACTGCCCAGCACTATCGGACGGTGGCTGTCGCCACTTACCATCATATAGACGGTGTCGGCACGGGTGAGTTTTTGAATTCTGAGTTGTTCAATTAACTGGTAACCATTCTTTTTGTTGGTGCCCAGGTGCAGATCTGCGATGACAACATCAAACTTTTCCTTTTTGCAGTCTGCGATTGCCCCCTCTGCGCTTTGCACGATCCGCAAGGAGCGCACACCCAATTTAGAGATAATCCCCTTTAACATGAGCAAAAAAGGTCGTTGGTCGTCAACGATAATAACTCTCTTGTCTGTCAGATTTAATTTGGGCATTACAAGCGAAAGTGCTAATTCAGAATGTAGTCCTTAAAAATGAATGAGAACTGCGTCAAAAGCAAGGAAAACCACCAATGTTGTTGTTTTTTCGGGCAATTATTCAAAAATAAGGCGTGAGCACCAGTTAACTGCCGGGTTTGTATTCCGATGTGCTAAGTGGGCAAATCTGTGTGTGATATCAGACAATTAAGATAAAGGTGGTGGAGGGGGCTGGATTCGAACCAGCGAAGGCGGAGCCGTCAGATTTACAGTCTGATCCCTTTGGCCACTCGGGAACCCCTCCAAAAGAGCGGCGTATATTAGCAGAAAAATTGCTGCTGTAAACATTTCGTCATAATAAGTTTTGTTTTTAAAGATTTATCCCTATTTTGCCGATAACAAGGCGTTGAAGAGTTTCAGTTTTGTGTGATGGACAATAACCAAAAAACAACCGTAAATCCGGAAATCAGGCAGACCGAGTTTAAGACCGGACTTGGCCGGGCGCTGCGTCACGGATCGCAAAGTGACTTTGCCTTGTTACTGTCCATGATGCAGCAGGATATAACGCAAAGACTGAAAGTCGAAGGGGAGACGGAAGACAAGCCGGTAGGCTTAATCCCAATAGAAAAATTTAATTTCTATCCCGAAGTTCCGCTCAAAACAGAGAAACAACACTATTTATGGCAACAGGAGTTTGCAGGGGCTATTCAGCGCAACGACCTACCTTCGGCAAAGTTGCTGGCCTATATGCATCCCACGCCTTTATCCCTGTATAACGATGTTAAACGAATCCCGGATGATGTAACGTCAAACTGCGATATGTTTACACAACTGAAAATAAAAGGATTGCAGAGTGAAAATATACAGGTAGATGAAACACTACTTTACGATACGGTTAGAGAAGTCAGGGAGAAAGGACTCGATTAGCTCAACTGACTTTATTCAGACAACACTGTTTGAACTTTTTCCCGCTGGTGCAGGGACAGGGCGCATTTCTGGATAATTTAATCTTGCCTGAGTCACTTTGCATCTGGCCGGTTGTATATTTCCACTGACTGTCCTGCAACTCAAAATCAGAAATCTCGTGCATTTGGTATACCGTGCCTGCCTCATTATAAAATGCGATAAATTCTACCTGGGCGAAGTTGTCTGATATCGCTGTAAAGTTAAGCACCTTTAAGCCAATCCAATGGGTGTTTTCGGCGGCACTACTGAGGCCCTCAATGTTCAACTTTATGCGTTGCTCGTTACCGTAGGTTTCCAGAATATACTGGTAGTTTTTAGTGCAATAAGCTGAAAACCGGGAGCGCATCAACTGTTCAGCATTTTGTGGCGTTCGTTTTCCGTTGAGGAATGGTCCACAACACAACTCAATTTTTTCCCCACTACAACAGAAACAGTTTTGCATTGATATATCCGGCAATTTAAATCAATGCAGTGTCTCATTGTCACGGATGTTTTCCAACAAGATCACCTGTACTTTGTTTCTGTGACTCAAATTCTGAACATATTCAAACTGGGCTTCCGACAGCTTATTTTTTTCAACCACAACAGCACTGCAATGACCAGATAATATAATGCGTTGCAATGACTCAAACTGGCAATGGTGCTCTTTTAATTTGACCTGTAGTACGGGTAAATGTGCCGCCCTGAGTTTAATTTCATCGTTGAGGAAGTATATCCAGCGCTTTTGTCGGATAAGACCCAGAAACAGCGCCCGTAATTTTGCCATTTCATCAAACTGATAATGGGTATTAGCATTAGCACTTCTGGCTGAGTGTTTTGGCTGACTGACCTGCACATCAATAGATTCAGATAAGCTGGTGCTCTGTGGAGCGTTGTTCGACTCGATTAAAAACATAACAAATACCTGTATAAAACACTGTATAGGAAAACAGTAATACTGTATTTCAATCCAGTCAAGTTAAATTTGCATAAAGTTTGAACATGGGGAATAGTCGTTGGATAGCATGGTGTCGGCCAGGATTATTTTTGCCGGTCACCTGATTTGCTGAATAGGCGTTGTTGTACCACTTTGAATCGAGTGCTTAACATCAAAAGTAAAAGCAATGCATATAGTATTGGCTCTGGATCAAATGATTTCACAGACCAGATGAAATGGAGGATCACCAACAAACTGGCGGGATAGATTAGATTGTGTAGTTTTTGCCATCGTTTACCCAAAGTGCGTTGCATTGCTCTGGGTGAAGTAACGGCCAGCGATGTCAGAATCAGAAAGGCGCTAAATCCTACAGTGATGTAGGGGCGCTTAATAATGTCTTCCAGCAAGGTATCAAAGGCCAACTGCAGATCAAAAACAACGTAGTTTGAAAGGTGTAGCACTGCCCAGGTAAAGCTATATAAACCCAGTAAACGCCTAATTTTTATCCATTGTGGCTGGCGCGTAAATCTGGCTATTGGCGAAACCAATAGCGTCAGTAACAGTAGGTTAATGGCCCCCATACCGGTAAAGTGAATTAAGGCCTTCACCGGGTCTGCACCCAGCGCATCGGTAAAAGCCCAATAGTACCAGGTCAAGATAAACGCCAGGTTAGTGACATGTATGACAATCTTATGCTGTACAATACTTTTAGGTGTTACGCGTAATATCATTCTTCTAAAAATACTTACTCAAATCCAGATCTTTGTACAATGATGCAACTTCGCTGTAACCATTAAATGCTTTTGTGGCGATTCGTTGACTGCCTAACAATCCACCACTTCCTAACCGCCGTTCTGTCGCCTGCGACCATCGCGGGTGTGATACCTTTGGATTAACATTCGCATAGAAGCCATATTCACGAGGTTGCAGTATGTTCCAGGTGTTTGCCGGTTGGGTTGACGTTAATCGAATTCTGACCACCGACTTGATACTTTTAAAGCCATACTTCCAGGGGACAACCAGGCGTATCGGGGCACCGTTTTGCGGTGGCAAGGTTTTGCCATACAGTCCAACCGACATAAGTGTTAACGGGTGCATTGCTTCATCCAGACGCAAACCTTCTACATAGGGGTAATCAATACCTCCTCCCACAAAACGGCTTTTCTGCCCTGGCATTTCTTCCGGTCTGTACAGGGTTTCAAAGGCAACATAGCGGGCTTTGGATGTTGGCAGAGCTTTGTTCAGTAATTTATGTAATGGAAAGCCCAGCCAGGGAATAACCATAGACCAGGCTTCTACGCAACGAAATCGATAGATGCGCTCCTCGATATCAAAGCTGTTATACAGGGCGTCATAATCAAGTTTCAGGGGTTTTTCGACTTCACCGTCGACGATAAGTGACCAGGGATCTACGGTCAGCCCCTGAGCGTTGTCTTTAGGGTCGTCTTTACCTGTGCCAAATTCGTAAAAATTATTGTAAGAGGTCGCTTTTGCTTCTGATGTTATGGCATCCGATGCAATATAATTGCTGTTTTTCTTGTGGGGTAATGCCCTTGTCTGAAATTGCGGATCATCGCCAAACAAACTAAATGCAGTGCTACTTTGCGGTGTTGTCAGTAGCGCACCGGCACCAACAAAGCCCATGGATTTCAGAATGTTACGTCGGTTCTTAAACAGAGATTCGCTGGTGACGTCGTTTTCTGTTAGTGGTTGATCTACTGTTTTTAGTTTTGCCATATTCAAACGCTGCTCGGTTTACAGGTTAGCTGTTTACGTATGAGACCCGCTTTGGCTTAAAAAAATCTCTGAAGATGGTAAAAATTTATAATGGCGAGTGAATTTTATCCAGAATATCGGCGGCGTATTTCAACGCTGCATTGATATCTTTGGCGGTTAAATGGCGTTCCAGCTTTTTACGGGCATCAACAGCTTCATCAATGTTCTGACATACTGCCAGACTAAACCAGGCATAGGCATGAAAAAGACTTTTTGGTACACCATTGCCCTGTAGAAACAACATTCCCAAATATAGTTGTGCTTTGCCATGTCCTTGCATTGCCGCTTTGCGTAGCCACTTTGCGCCAAGATAATGATTTTTCTCGTGTTTGATATAGTGGATTCCGGTGGCAAATTGCTTGTGTGGCAACTGCTCAGGTGTGCTGCCTTTGGCTCTTTTTTCCAGCACCTGTATGAGATCGTCTATGCGCTCTAACAGAGACATTTCTAACTGATGAGCTTGCTGTGAATGCAACAGTCCCGCTGAGTGATTGATATCAATGTCAGTTGAATATTCGAATTCTTCAAACTCATCGTCTGTGTTTTGCCCGGCGTTGTCACTGGTTTTTTGAGTATCCTCGGCTTGCGCATCACTGAGGATGTCATCAGAGTAACTGGAGGCAACAGACTGGCGGGATGTTTTTGGTGTTGCTGAACTTTCAGGGGCATCCTGCTCGGGTGACTCGGCTATTTGCGTGATGTCCTGCTTGACTTCCTGCTTAATGTCGTCGTCCAGAACGTCAGATTCTTCAAGGCTAAACTCATCACCAATATCTGAGTCATTATCGTCTTCAAGGCTGAATTCGGGTGACTCGTTGTCATCGCCTGCATCATTGAAGAATGCATCTTCAAATTCTACGTCTTGTTGTCTTTCTGCTTCAGCCATAATAGGTAAACCATGTTGTTCTTTATATTCATCCGCCGATTTTGAAATATCTTTAACAAACAGCGGATTATTAGCGCTTTTTGCCCCTTGCAAAGGTCAACACGCTCCATTAAGTTTAGTAAAATTGGCCGTGATTGATACCTTGCATTTTAGGTAAAAACAAATTGCCATGCATTCTTGATGCAAATTCATCTGTCATGCCGGAAATATAGTCGGCAATCACCCGTGTTTCAGCACCGCGCTCTTTGGCCTTATACCATCTTTTCTGGGTATTTTCTGGTAACAGCCGCTCAGGATCTGATGCAAAAGCATTAAACAATTCCATAACCACCAGTTGCCCTTTGTATTCCAACTGCTGAATTTCTGATTTTTTGATGACCCTTTGAAACACAAACTTTTTAAAGACGCCAAGGGCCTGCTCAAACTCTTCAGGAAAGCTGGCGTTGTATTTCAACAGGGGCTCAGCAAAAGACTCATGGGTTTGCGTTACCTCAATTTTGGTAATAAACGCGTTAACCAGGGCACCAATAGCATTTTTGCGCTCATGTGGGTGCTCGCTAAACAACAGATCACTTAATCTGGGAAGCTGCTCGTTTAACCAGGTGGCGCCTTGAATCGCCATGATGGGTCCCACCAGTTCTTTTTCAAAAGCGCTTTGGTTGACGATACCCATCACAATGGCATCTTCCAGATCATGAATGCTGTAGGCGATGTCGTCGGCCAATTCCATAATCGAGCAATCAAACGATTTGAACTGAGTTTTTTGGTGAGAATTAGGGCTTTTGCTTTCTTTGCTCTGTTGCAATAAGCGTTTGTCTTCGCTGCTGAGCACATCAAGCATCCACTCTAAAGCAGCACTATCATCATCATAAAGCCCTTTAGGAGGATGCCAGTCGCCTGCTTTTACACTGCGAAAATCTTTCAGGTTATCGGTTGGATAGCTGCCCTGAAGTTGTGCAATAGTGGCAGGATATTTAACCAGGCCCAGTAAGGTTCTGCGGGACAGATCCATGCCGTGCTCAGCCGTATAAGGTTCCAGCCGGGTAACAATGCGAAATGTTTGTCCATTACCTTCAAAGCCGCCGTGTTTGTGCATCATATAATTGAGCGCTACTTCGCCACCATGACCGAAGGGAGGGTGCCCGATGTCATGGGCCAGACAAAGTGCTTCTATTAAGATTGGGTCCAGCGCCAGCTCAGACATAAGCTGTGGATACTTCATCTGAAGTTGTGCTGCAATGCCTTGTCCGATTTGTGATGCTTCCAGCGAGTGGGTCAGACGGGTGCGATAGAAGTCTCCAATACCAATGCCCAATACCTGAGTTTTTGATTGCAGTCGACGAAAGGCTGCGGAATGTAGAATTCGAGCTTTATCTCGTTGAAACGGCGTGCGGTGATCTCCTTCGCGCACAGTACGGTTATCAAACCGTCTCTCAAGCCATTGATTGTCCAATCCAAACCCTCTTGCGTTTTTGTTTACGTTACTGTGCTGTAACAAGCGGGTCAAGAGGGGGATTGGATATTATTGGCGGGAAATTAGTCACGTGCAATGGCGTGAGTTATTCCAGTTCCAGTGTGATTTCATCCAGACTAAGTAAAAAACTGGGCACGTACGCTTCCAGAAAATACTCAACTTCCGGCGAGTGATAATCTTTAAGGGTTTGATCCATACGTTTTTTGGCCAGTTTAAATTCTTTATTGCCTGCAGCCAGCTCTTCCAGCGTTTTCAGGTAAGCACAAATCACGTCTGCGGCTTTGACTAAAAATGCTTCTTCGCTGCTGTGGTGTTGCTGGTCAATTAATGCCGCATAGTCTTCCCGGAATTCTTCCGGTGCCATATCAATCAGGCGCTGTTCGGCTATTTTTTCAATCTTTTTATATTCTTCTTTTATGGCGTTGTTGAAATACTTGACCGGGTTGGGTAAATCCCCGGTTAGTACTTCTGATACGTCGTGAAAAAGTGCGATGGTCGCTACCCGGTTTGGGTCTACCTGGCCGTCATAATAACGGTTTTTGATCAGTGCCAAAGCGTGTGCCACCATCGCTACCTGCAGACTATGCTCCTGCACATTTTCCTGATGAACATTGCGCATTAACGGCCAGCGTTGGATGAGTTTCATTCTGGCCATGTGTGCGAAAAAGTGGCTTTTTGTATGCATATAACTATTTAATCCTGTATGTAAGTGGAAAAGAACTCTCTGATACCGTCTATCGCGGGCACCAGTTGATCCTGATGGGGCAAAAATACCAGTCGGAAGTAGATACCTTCAAAGAAATTAAAGGCACTACCATGGACTAACAGTACTTTTTGTTGCCGCAATAAATCCAGGATCATCCGTTCATCGTCGCGGATCTGAAATTTCTTTTCATCCACTTTGGCAAAACAATACATAGCACCTTTGGGTTTTACGCATTTGATGCCAGGAATATCGTTTAGCATTTTAAAAGCGATATCTCGCTGAGTCCGCAATCGTCCCCCCTCAGCTATTAATTCATTAATACTCTGATAGCCTCCCAGAGCGGTTTGTATGGCATGTTGACTGGGTACATTGGCACACATACGCATAGACGAAAGAATATTTAAGCCTTCAATGTACCCGCGTCCAAGGCGCTTATTACCACTCAGAAACAACCATCCGGCGCGAAAACCGGCTACCCGGTAATTTTTTGATAACCCGCTAAAGGTCGCAAAAAAGATATCATCTGCCAAACTGGCGATGGAGATGTGCTTGGCACGGTCGTAAACAATTTTGTCGTAAATCTCATCACTGAATATCATCAACCCGTGTTGCCTTGCCAGTTCAATGATCTCCAAAAGCAGGTCTTTACTGTAAACCGCACCCGTTGGATTGTTTGGGTTGATGATTACGATAGCTTTAGTGTTACTGGTTATTTTGGCGCGGATATCTTCGATGTCCGGAAACCAGTTGGATTTTTCATCGCAGCGGTAGTGTACCGGCGTCCCTGAACTCAGGCTTACAGCAGCAGTCCAAAGCGGGTAATCCGGAGAAGGCAACAACACTTCATCACCGCTGTTAAGCAATGCCTGCATGGCCATCACTATCAATTCGCTGACACCATTGCCGATAAACACATCTTCTATGGCGATATTTTTAATATTGCGTTGTTGGTAGTATTGCATCACTGCCACGCGGGCGGCATAAAGTCCGTTAGCATCTGCATAACCTTGCGAGCTGGGCAGGTTGTGAATAACGTCTTTGAGGATATCCTCAGGTGCTTCAAAACCAAACGGGGCGGGGTTACCGATATTGAGTTTTAATATACGGTGACCTTCATCCTCTAATCGTTTGGCTTCACTCAAAATGGGGCCACGAATGTCGTAGCATACATTGTTGAGTTTATTGGACTTTTCAATTGTTTTCATTTGGCATTTTTACTCCTTGCAGGTGTGCAAGAGTAAACAAACAGTGCACAGCTGTTAAGTGATTCTTTTAAATTTATCGGTACTATTTATAACAATTAGTCAAAAGTTTAATTTGAATTTAAAAAATCTTATGGATAATGGCCGCTGGAACACGAGAAAATACAAAACAATTGGGAGAAAGTATGGAAATACAACAAGAAGTATTGATGGCCTGGGGCATAAAAATAGGCCTTGCACTGGTTATCCTTGTCGTCGGTAACTTTATCGCAAAGACCGTTGTAAACCTGGTGAAAAAAGCGCTTGCCAAAAAACAGGTAGATGCTGCCGTTGTTAGTTTCGCTGGTAGCATTATCTATGTTATCGGGTTATTGGCCGTCTTAATTGCTTCAATGTCGCAGTTGGGTATCGACACAACCTCGCTGGTTGCCGTGATCGGTGCGGCAGGTTTAGCGATTGGTCTGGCGCTACAGGGGTCATTGTCCAATTTCGCGTCGGGTGTATTGATTGTCGTTCTGCGTCCTTTCAAAGCGGGTGATTTTGTTGAAGTGGGCAATCGTATGGGCACCGTCATGGAAATTAAGTTGTTTGCCACCAAACTTAAAACGCCAGACAACAAAATTGTTATTGTGCCGAACTCGTCTATTACCGGAAATGCCATTACCAATTTTTCGACGCAGGAAACGCGAAGAGTGGATTTGCTTATTGGTATCAGCTACGACGCAGATATTCGCAAAGCCAAATCGGTTATCGAAGAGTTAGTGGCCAGTGATGAGCGGGTACTGAAAGATCCGGCCTGGACTATTGCCGTGAGTGAGTTGGCAGATTCTTCGGTTAATCTGATTGTACGCCCCTGGGTAAAAACACCTGATTACTGGCCAGTTTATTGGCACCTGATTGAAAATATAAAAATTAAACTGGATGAAAACGACATCACCATCCCGTACCCACAAATGGATGTATATCTACATAAAACTGAAAATTAATCTTCTGTAGGGAACATTGAACGTTCCCTTTCGTTTTTTAAAAGAGTAAACACAATGAAAAAACTATTATTAGTCGCTGCGATGGCTGCCTGTGGCTATGCACACGCCAATGATGACGAGCAAAAAGCCTTTACCCTGGACGGGGAACTAGGCCTTATTTTTACTACTGGTAATACAGAAACTACGTCGGTAAAAGGGCGCCTGAGTGCCAGCCATGAAATGGAAATGTGGAGTAATGAATACCTAATCGAAGGTCTGTACAAAGAAGAGGAAGTGGAAAACGATCTGGGTGAGGATGAAAGCCAGACTTCCGCTCAGCGTTATTTCTTGTCAGCGCAGGGTAACTATAAACTGGATAACCCGCAAAACCGCTTGTTTGCCTTCGGTTCCTACGAAGATGACAGATTTACCAGCTTTGATTATCAGGCAACGGTAGCCGCCGGTTGGAGTAGTGTATTTTTTGAGTCTTCAACACAAAAGCTGACCTACAGTATCGGTCCGGGTTATTCCTTCGCAGAAAAGGTGGATGGTGAAGACGCCAGTGGCTTTATCGTCCGGGGTGCGTTTGACTATTCATGGAAGATTTCCAACTCAGCAAACTTTAAGCAAAAGGTGAGCACGGAAGTCGGTAGCGAAAACACTAAATCTAAGTCAGAAACCTCTGTTTCGGCCAAGATTGCCGATGCGCTTTCTATGAAGTTTTCAATTATCTTAAAGCACAACTCTGAAGTTGATGACGGTGTTGATAATCTGGATACAGAAACAGCAGCCACTTTGGTTTACACCTTCTTCTAAGCTGTATCTGAGTGAGCCAGGCGGCTCACTCAGCTTTTTCATTAACTGTTGCAGCGGATTCCGCTTGTTGCCAGGTACCCGTCGATAAATTATTGGGTGAATGATTTTCCAGCGTGAAGCGCCAGGGAAAAGCCTGCTTTATCAATAATCCGGTTGCAAGATTAAATCGCCAGAATCGCTCTGCACCGTCAAAATACGGTAGCAGTGGGTGTTCCCATAATATTTCTGCGTTTCCGGTCATAGTGAGTACATCGCCGGAGGCAAAATCGATAAACAAAAGTCCTGCCGCAGGGTTGATTTGAAAATTTCCCAGGGTATTAAACACCTTGTTGCCGCTAAAGTCGGGAATCAACAAGGTCGTGTTGTCTTCTGTTCGAACAAACCCGGGGACACCGCCCCGATGTGAGACATCCGCACCGTAGGCCACGCCGTTTTGAATGGATCGCCCGGCTGAGCTGGCTACGAAAAACGTATCTGCTTGCTCAATAACCCGATTTATCTCGCCATCAAACTTATTAAACCGGTATGGTACTGCCTGGGTTTTTACCGGGGCCGCTTGCCTGGTGCGCGTGTGAATATACTGCGGACAGTTGCCAAAAGTTTGCAGAACATTCAGGCTAATTTGGTTGTTACTGATGTCGGATACCATCGCTGATAGCCGATTCCGCCTTTTGGTCTCCAGCTCGATACCCAGTAAGCCAACCGGAAATTCAGCCATCATTGACTCATTAAACAGCGTCAGGGATTCTGCTAATGGATCTCCTGCTAGCGGAGTTGCATTTAAAACCACCTTTTTATCCGAGGGCGTTCGCATAAATCCGGGCTGGTTACAGAGTACCGAAGCCCATACCTGACCATCGATATCCTGGTGCCCCAGAAATACCATTGGCAGTGTTTGATAAAACAGTCGGTGCTGTTCTGGCATATGATCCCGTATCATTCTTTCACTGGTACGGGCAACTGATTCTGCAACACCCAGCTTTTCCTGAACGCTGATTTCACCGTGGTGAAACAATGGATAGGTGGTCATTAGAGAGTCCTTTGGCATTTTTGCTTACTTTGTCTGTGCCGCAGTTATTTTAAATGTCAGGTCAGCAGCAAAGCATTGTTGTAGAACTGAATTTTGCTACTGACTTTACATTCACTGCGGTATCATTGGTTAATTACAGCGCTTTCTTTGCATCTGTTTCAGTTGTCGGCATAGCGACAAATCCGGGCAATTGTTCCACTCTTGACAGCCAGGCGCAGACTTGCGGAAATCCAGACAAATCAACACCGCCTTCCGGGGCATGGGCTGTATAACTGTAGAGCGCGATATCCGCGATGGTTCGATTTTCCCCGACTAACCAATTTCGACCGGTTAAATGTTGCTCCATAATGGAAAGTAACGCACTTGCTTTGTCTAATGTACTGCCGTGATCCAGTGGCGCACCAAATACAGTGACAAGGCGTGCTGCTGCCGGACCATGTACTAATTCATTGGCTGCTTTTGAAAGCCAAACCTGAATTTGCGCCATCAGTTCAGGTGTATCTGGATACCATGAACGGTCCTGGTCATATTGAGTTGCGAGGTACACCAATATGGCGTTTGAATCTGCAACTACCCTGTTACCATCTTCTAATACCGGTACTTGTCCAAACGGGTTTTTAGCCAAATAATCTGGTTGTTTATGAGCCCGGTTAGCAAGGTCCACCGAGATAAGTTCAACATTAAGGTTTAGCAAACTGGCTAACAGTCTTGCTCTGTGAGCATGGCCCGACAATTCAAAATCATAAATTTTCATCATAAATCTCTCTGTGTTGTCAATGTAGAACAGAGTTTAAATTTATGTGTATTGGAGATAAATTAGCTAAACAACAAAACACAATCCATAAAATGTGGATAAAGGGCAGTTATGGACAAGATTGAATTAATGCGGGTGTTTTCGGTAGTGGCGCGCAATGGCAGCTTCACCAGAGCAGCCAACGAACTCAATATTGCAGTTCAGACGGTGAGTAAGTATGTAAAGGCGCTGGAAGACGAACTGGGGATACAGTTATTTAATCGCACTACCCGTAAAGTGACGCTGAATGATACCGGCACCGCTTACCTGGAAAAATGTGTTGATTTACTCGAGCAAATTGATGAGCTTGAATCAGCAATAAAAGTGACTCACAGCGCTCCCAAAGGGCGTATCCGTATTTCAGCGCCTACGTCGTTTGGTGAACTGCATCTGGTGCCGGCAATCCGGGACTTTTTGGTGTTATATCCGGGTATCAGTGTCGATATCGACCTGTCTAACCGCCGTGTTTCTCTGGTCGAAGAGGGGTTTGACATGGCATTGAGAATTGGTGAGTTGCCGGATTCAACAATGATTGCCCGTAAGTTAAGCGCGATGCGCATCGTGGTGTGTGCAGCCCCTGAATACCTTCAACGCTATGGCAGGCCGGCTCACCCTGAACAATTAGCACACCATAATTGTTTTGTAGATCATAACCTCAGACAAGGTCGCAGCTGGCGATTTTTGGAAAACAAACGGGTATTCAAAGTCGATGTAAGGGGAAACTTTGAAGCCAACTCTCCCGGTTCCATGCGACGTATGGTGTTATCCGGCCTGGGGATAGGCTTGTGCCCAATGTATGTGATTAAAGAAGATATCAGATGCAATACAATCGTCCCGTTATTTGAACAATATGAAGCTTATCAATACGGTGTTTATGCACTGTATCCGCACCGCAAACACTTGTCTCATCGCGTCAGAGTGTTGGTTGATTTTCTGGCTGAGCGATTTCGTCAGGAAGACTGGCTGCCACCTGGGTAAAAAGTCTTGTTCGCAGGATAATTTGCCACCGGTATCTTATTTTAGTCATAAAACCACGATACCTTGAAAGTTGACTAGAATTATCTCTATTGACAGGGGAAACGGGAAAGCGAATGAGATTGCCAACTTTCTACATTATTCATTGTTGTTTGGTGCTGTTGGTCAGCAGCCCGGGCTTAGCGTTAGCCACGATTGTAGAAATTGAGCGCGATGGTGAGATGATTGAATATCAGGGCTACCAAAATGCACGGGGTGCCTGGGTGTTTAATGCCGATGCGGAAAAACGCATTACTATGGCAACGCTGGACTGGCTACCTTACATTGGAGAAAATGCCTGTGGGCAAGGATGGGTACAGCAACTGGTTGTTGGTATTTTTTTGCAGCTTGATTATCAGGTGCACAGTTATTTTGTTCCATGGAAGCGTGCTGTAGCCATGGCTGAAAGAGGCTCGGTAGATATCTTGTACCCTGAATATGCTATCGCACCGAATGCACCTTCAGATATCTTTCCCGCTAAGAATCGGGACGAACTACTGCTCTTATCGGAGCCGTTTTCCGGCGGGAATGTCGCGCTGATCAAGCGCAAAGATCATGCTTTTGACTTTAATGGTGATTTGCTTAGCCTTAAAAACCAAACTATCGGTGTTGTTGCCGGATATGAAAATTCACCGGAATTTGATGCCTTGATGGAAGAGGGATATTTTCACACCAACCCTGCTGTTGACGACTGGACCAATATTAAAAAACTGCAAAAAGGCAGAATAAACTTTATCGTCGCTGATCCTGTCGTGGTTAATTATAGTGTTTCGCAACATATGGAGCGCGATGAAGCTATCGCGTTTCAGGATAATGTCGAAGTATTGCAACCCTATCTCGCGGTTCAACCGTTATATCTGGCGTTCTCCAGGTTAAGAGAGGAGCATCTGTCGCATAAAAAAGCGTTCGATCGGGTGTTGACGTCATGGCGCGAGTCCGGAAAGTTGAAAATACTGCGAGATAAATGGCTGGATAAAGTAGGGGAAAACCGGCTCTGCTCGATGTACTAGCAGCACTGCGTCCAACTCTGAGCGCTTAACATTACCAACCCGATTACACCGGCGGATTGTAATCCGGAGCGTGATAGCGCACACTTTGCGTAGCTGCAGTGCAGTCACCCGTTGTATTGGAGAATTTCTATCTTGCATTTAATTGTTACGCAACCCGCCGAATCTGCCGAACTTCCCTGGACAAGCATTAAACGCCAGGCGCAGCGACTTGGACACCACATAGAACAACAAGGTGACCGCATTCAAAAGGTCATTGCTGAACTGCCCACACAGCCACTGGCCATTAAGCTGGTGACCGCCGCGGGTGGTTCCGGAAATCAGGTGACATTGCTGACTAACCCTGAACTTTGCGTTGAAAAGGTACTTAACGCATCCCAGGCAATGCCAGGTGAAGGTGTCACGGTCTGGTGTTTGAGCCATGCCTGGTTTGCTAAAATGTTGGCGCCCAGACTTAATTTAGATGAGCACGACGCCGTAGAAATGGAAAACCTTCAGGCCCAGTGTTGTTGTTTGATTGCGTTAAAGCACAACAACATGACCAACTTAGCGGTAAAAGTTGCAACCTGTATCCCATCTTCCGCACTACCCAAAACCTTTACTTTTGAAACTGATGCCGGAACCGAGCAGCGGGATCGACCTGCTTATTATTATCGTCAGGCGGGTGTAATCCCGTGGCGCAGATTACATGGTCAACTTCAGGTCATGTTGATTACGTCTAACCAGAATCGCTATTGGGGTTTTCCTAAAGGGGTGATGGAGCCGGGTGAAAGCCCGGAATATACCGCTGAAATAGAAGCGCGCAGCGAAGGTGGCGTCGTGGGGGTATTAGGCCAACGAGTGGGGCAGTTTGAAGTCCCTAAATGGGGCGCTACCTGCACCGTAGACACCTTTGCGTTGGAAGTCACTGAGGTACTACCCAGACAGGTTTGGCAGGAGAATCATCGCAACCGGCATTGGTGTAGTATTGCGCTGGCCAAAGGGCTGGTCAAAGATAGCGGCTTTGTTGCAGTGTTAAGTCATTTTGAAGCCTGTCTGGGATAAAATATCACTCAAAACATCCCCTCAAAGCAAAGTAATTTTGCAGATTTGTTATTTTTCCTTGATCTTTTAGTTAATAAATGACAACGTTGTCATATCCGTATATTGTTTCTTTTTCAGACAGGTTGATGAAAATACACTCATCAGGAAAACTGCTCTGACAATAAAATGACAGCGTTGTCAAATTGGGCTATAACTTATTTACAGTTAAATATTGTGAATATAATTAGTCAACAGTAACGGTTTTTTGTACGTTATTTGCGTGCTGATGATATTTGTTTGGAGCGCCACTATGTTTGCAAAAATCACCCTAAAATCCAAAGTACTGTTGCTGGTTATTGTGATCACTGCATCTATGTCCAGTATCGCGTTATTGGGATTACACGCGTTAAAAATCGCCAGTGAGCAAGATAATATTGCTCGCATTGAGCAGTTATTTAAAAGCACTTATTCTGCGATTGTTCAATTAGAGCGGCTTACTGTATCCGGAAAGCTACAGGAGACACAGGCCAAGATGATTGCCGCGTCAATATTACAGGAAAACAAATATCACGACTCGGAATATGTGTATGTCGTTGATGAAAGCCTGGATTTTATTGCCGCGCCGCACGACCCGCAACTGGTGGGAACCAGTTTCAACGACTTTAAAGATGCCAAAGGCAACAGCATTGGTGCTTTAGTGGAGCGGGTAGCGATGCGGGGTAACGGCCAGATGGTTAATTATGACTGGACTTCTAAACGCGATGGTGAAGTGGTGGAACTTACCTCTGTAGTGCAACGCACTCCGGGTTGGGGCTGGTATGTGGGCACTGGTATTAGTTTCAAAGAAGTGGATGAGCGATATTGGTCGATTGCCCGTTGGTTAGTGGGGTTGTCTACGCTTATTGCCATAGGAATCGCGTTTTATCTCTATTATTTTGGCACCCGCTTACAACAAGACCTTGGTGCCGAGATTAAACAGGTAGTGTCCACGGTCAGTCGTGTATCCAAGGGAGATTTGAAAGACGACAGCTTTGATTTCGATTTTCGTCCGGACAGTATAATGGGATCGATTACTTACATGCGTAAAGCGCTGACCGATGTTGTCACTAACATCAACGGTGTATCCCGGGTATTGAAAGAGCAGGTAAAAGATTCAGAAGAGCAGTCATTGCACCTGGATAAGTTGACCGGCTCGCTGAACAGTGAAACTGAAACGGTAGCCAGATCAATAGAAGAGATTGCCACAACCGCACAAAAAGTAAACGAAGACGTGGCCAGTACAGCGGTGGCAATTAATGCGGCAAAACAAAAAGGTGATGAAGCCAGCGAACTCACACAGGAATCCACAACGACCATCACAGAACTGGAACGACAAATTGAAAAAGCCGGTGAGAGTATTCACGTACTGGGTGAGGAAGTACAAGGGATTGAAGGGGTGCTGCATGTTATACAAGGTGTTGCAGAGCAAACCAATCTACTGGCACTTAATGCTGCAATAGAGGCAGCCAGGGCCGGTGAACAAGGGCGAGGTTTTGCTGTTGTGGCTGATGAAGTCAGGAATCTGGCAAAACGCACCTCGGAAAGCACTCAGGAAATTCACAATATGATTGAGCGTTTACAAAAAGTAGCCAGAGACGCGATCGAATCAGTAGAAACCAGCATTAAAACCAGTGAGCACAGTGTTTCTTGTTCTTCTCAGGTCAGAGAAGCACTGGATGAAATGTTTACGCTTATTGAAGACAGTGCGCAAAAAAGCCAAAATATCGCCGTGGCCTCACAGCAGCAATTGCAATTAGCGGAACTGGCCAACCTGCGTATCAGTGATATTTCCAAAATGAGTCGTGACACCGCACAGGTATCACGTAGTGCCCATGACAAAGCGGATTTAATCAGGCAGTCGTCAGAAGAGTTGCAGTCAGAAATGAAGAAATTCCAGATTTAACAGAGACGGTTTCGCGACTAAAATAGGTCTGTTTGGAACAGAATATATTCTGCATAGTTCAACAGACCCTGACTGTATGGCGGGAATGTCACCAGACATTCCCGAAAACATTTCTTATTCCGGCTTTGCGACGGCGGTGATGCGATAAAATACCGCATAGAGGACGGGAACTACGCCCAGGGTCAGCAGTGTGCCCACCGCTAAGCCGAAAGCAATAACCACAGCCATGCCGTAAAACAACGGATCTTTAAACACTATCAGGGGCAGCAATCCCATCACAGTGGTGATGGTGGTCATCGTTATTGGACGAAGCCGGGTAATGCAGGCATCGACAATAGCATCAAAATCTGGTTTTCCTTCCTGCCGTTCGATGTCAATTCTGTCTATCAGCACGATGGCATTATTGATAATAATCCCCGCCAGGCTGTAGATCCCCAGCGTTACCATAAAACCACTGGGGGCATTCATCACCAGTAGTCCGATAACGGTACCGATAACAGACAACGGGATGGTGAGGAGAATAATCCCGGCGCGTCGGAACGAGTTAAACTGCAGTACCAATAGAATAACAATGATGGCCATCGCCAGTGGCATGTTGGCACTGAGTGCTTCTGCAGCACCGGCAGATTCCACAATAACTCCGTCGTATTCGATATAGTGGTTTAAGGGGAGATCGGCAGCCAGTGCTTGAATATCAGCATCTATCAGCGCCTTTAGATCCTCTGCAGACATCATCAGGTTGCGTCCTTCAACACTTACCGTGCGAAATAAATTCTCGCGTTGAATCTTTGAATACTGATATACAGGCCCGAAGTCAGCCACCTGAAACAAGGGGACGGCCTGTCCTAACTTACTGGAGTAGATGGACACAGTGCGCAGCCTGTCGAGATTAAAGCGCTCGCTTTCATTCGCGCGAAACATCACCGGAATAATATCTTCATTTTCGCGGTATTCAGTCACTAATGAACCGGAAAAAAAGCCCTGTAGCTCATTGGCGATGTCTTCTGAAGTAATGCCGGCACGTCTAGCCCTATGTTGATCAACCTGCACCTGAACCTTAACAATCAGGTTTTCCCAGTCCTGACGAATATCCACGGTATCAGGTATTGATTGCAACAGGGCCATGACTTCCTGAGCCTTGCTGTAAATAATGTCTTTGTCCGGGCCTTTCACCTGAATTTTGATGGTGTTGGAATCGGAAGGACCAAGAAACATTTTTTCCACTCGGGCGAAAACATCGGGAAAATTTTCGATAAAACCTTTGTGCAAACGTTGTTGCATGGCATCCACTGTCTCTGCATCTGTCAAATTGATAACAATAAATCCTTTGTTATCAGCGGGATCGATAGGGTTGAGTGACAGCACAAAGCGTGGCCCGCCAAACCCAACATAACCGGTGAAACGCTCAATTTCCGGAAATTGTTCTTTGTCGTTCAACCAGGCAAAAATGTCCTGCATTTGCTTGTTAGTTGTGCGGGACGAGGTACCGTTGGCCATTTCAATATTCACGGTAAGTTGATTGCGATCAGAGTCGGGGAAAAACTGTTTTGAAACAAAGTTAAAACTCAAAAGGCTGAGTATAAACAGGCCCAACATTATGCCGCCAAATACGCCCCTGTGCGCTAATATCCAATGCAGGAAATCGCGATAATGCTGCTGAATGTTGCCCAACATAGTGCTCGCTGGAAGGGCACTGTTGTTGTCCGAATTGCTTGCGGTGTCGTCTACTTTAATGAAGTAATAACACAGGACCGGAGTCACACACAGTGCCAGTAGCCAACTGCTCAACAAAGTAATTAATATCACCAATGAAATTGAGCGGGTATATTCACCGGCCGCGTGTTCAGCCATCATCAGAGGAATGAAGAATAAAATGGTGGTCAGCGAGGAGCTAAGTAGCGGCATCGCTAACTCTTTGCCTCCCTGAATCATAGCCTGCTTTCGCGCAACACCTGTTTCAAGTCGCCGTTTGAAATCTTCAGCTACGACAATACCGTTGTCTACCAAAAGCCCCAGCGCAATAATCAGGGTAGCCAGACTCATGCGTTCCAGCAGCATGCCGCTGAATTGCATAATAGCCAGCGTGACCAGCATTACGAAGGGAATGATCGAGCCGACGATCAACCCTGTTCGTTTACCGAGAAAGAATATCACCACCAGCAAGACAATTATCAAGGTTTGCAACACACTGACTGAGACATTGGATACGGTTTTGTCCACCTGGTCTGCTTGCCAGGTAGCCACTTCAATGTTGTAACCAATAGGCAGTGTATTGAGGATACTGTCCAGAGTGCTTTTTAGCCGTGGCGCATATTCTAATATGTTGTAGTTGCTGGCCATATTGATAGCAAACATAATTGCTGGCTTGCCATTGAAGTAAGCGGGTTGATACACAGGATCGCGATAATCTCTTTTAATGGTGACAATATCTTTCAATGCGATGGTTTCTTCATTGCCCGGAATAGAGATATGGGTGTTACTGATATCCTCTATTGAATTGAAGTTTCCGGTAGGTTCTACCACAAAGGCTTTGCTGCCAGTATCAATCTGTCCTCCGGGCATGATTATATTTTGCTTTGATAATTCCGCGCTCAATGTGTAGGGAGAAATGCCCAATTGCGATAATTTGGCCCCTGAGGCTTCCAAAAATATTCGTTCTTCCTGCGTGCCCGAAATGTCCACTTTTTCTGTACCGGGTACCGAATACAACATATCGCGGATATGGGTGCTGATGTCTGCCATTTCTGCCGGCGAAAAGCCATCTGAAGTAAGGGCGAGGGTGGCTACAGCCACGTCACCATAAGAATCGTTAACAAACGGAGTTTGGGTGCCGGATGGCAGATTTGCCTGAGCTTGTTTTACCTTGTTGCGCAGATCCTGCCAGATAAGTTCCAGATCAAAATAACGGTCGTATACTTCAACGTGAATTGTGGAAAGTCCTGTTGAAGAAGTAGAGCGAATCTTTTCCACTTCCGGTATTTTGCGAATTTCTTCTTCGAGTTTTTTAGTAATCAACTGCTCGACACGTTCTGGCGACATTCCCTCAAATCGGGTGCTGACCACTGCTGTTCTGATGGTTATGGTCGGATCTTCTTTGGCTGGCAAGGTAAAATAGGCGAATAGGCCGTTGATCAGCAAAAGTACCAAAATCATCAATACCGGCTTGCGATACTGAAAAGCTATCTCAGTTAAGTTCATGTTCACCTCTTAGTTATACTGCTGAACATGCTTATCGAGCAATTTGACTGTTTGTCCATCCTGTAGGTAGTTGACCCCGGCTGTGGCAACAATTTCGCCCGGCTCAAGGCCCGTACTTACCAATATCTGATTGTCGTAAATGTTCTCTGTTTGCACTAAGCGTTTGCTGACTGTTTGACTGGTTGGGTCAAACACAAATATATAACTTGTCTGACCCTGAGCAGGCATGATGGCGGCAATGGGCAGCCTGAAAATGTCACCAGAATAGCCGGTCCGTCCCGCACCCTGAAACGAGAAATCCACTTCAGCTGTCATACCTGCTCTGAGTTCTTTAGGTGGCGAGAGCACAAAAACATTGACCGGAAAGGCATTCGCTGATTCGGCTCGGGAACCTAATTCGGTAATTGTTCCCGTGTTGCTCATGCCTGGTAATGCCGGAAAGCTCACGGCGACATCAACTTCTTTGTTCAGCCGGGAAATTATGGTTTCTGGTACCATTACTTTTACTTCCAGGCCGTCTGTTCCTTCAATTTCGAAAATTGCCTGACCGGGTGATATCTGCATGGACGGTTCCGCCAGTCTTTTAGTCACCGTGCCATCATAGGGAGCTTCCAATTCGGTATCTGCCAGATCTTTTCTGGCGATATCCAGTTGCGCCTGTGCAATATTGACGGCTGATTCTGCAGACTCAAAGGCTGCTTTGACATTGTCAAACCCCGACGCCGACACCAGTCCTTTTGCGATAAGCTCTTTGTAGCGCGTAAATTCGTTCTGTGCTTCACTTAACGAAGATTTGGCCTGTTGTAAGTTTGCTTCTGCAGATTGCAGCGACAACCGATAGGTGCGCTGGTCCAGTCTCGCAATAATCTGACCCTTTTGAATCCTGTCCCCTAAATCAACATCGATGGTTTTGATTTTGCCGCCAACTTCAAAACTTAAATTGGTAGCCTCTACCGGTTGAATGGTACCCGACAATCTGCGAATTTGTTTGAAAGATGACGGTTCAGCCTGCACCCAGGTGATGGGGCGAATTGCAGGCTCGGGCGGGGGTTTAACTTCGCTGCAGGAAATCAGACTGAAAAACAGCGAGAGGGAGAGTGTCTTGGCTTTCATGGTACTTCCGTTTAATGTGGAATGAGTAAATTATAGGGCGAATTAGACGCGGATGTTAGCATTTAGCACCGTACCTCGCTGCAGGTTTTACTTTTATTTAGAAAACCTGACAAATCTTTACAATCACACTCTGGCGTAAAGGGTTACGCCTGGTTGGTTTTAAATATCTGAATTTGACTCTGTAGTTCGCTGGCCAGCTTGGCCAATTCCTGACTGGCTACTGCACTGTGATTGGCGTTTTCAGCCACCATCCCGGTACTGATAGTGAATTCATTGATATTTTCACTGATTTCATTGGCAACCGCAGTTTGCTCTTCTGTGGCTACCGAGACCTGTGCATTGATATCAGAAATTTCCATCACTGCAGTGACAATCTCCTGCAAAACATTAGATGAATCTTTGGCGTGCTCCACACTTTGACTGGCTTTGTCCTGCGCTGTAGACATTGATTCTACCGCTTCTTTGGCAGACATCTGTAGTTTGCTAATCATATCGTTGATCTTAGTCGTAGACTCCTGAGTGTTGTGAGCCAACTGGCGTACTTCGTCGGCAACTACGGCAAATCCTCTGCCTGATTCACCGGCCCGGGCAGCTTCAATTGCCGCATTTAGGGCCAGTAAATTTGTTTGCTCAGCGATGCCCTGGATCATCAACACCACCTGATTAATTTCATTGGTTTGCTGATTTAATAAGGTGATTTTTTGTGCGTTTTCATTCACGACATTCGACAATTCGTTAATGCCTTTTATATTGTCCTGTATCTTCTCAATGCCAATGGCAGCGTTACCATTGGCGTCATTGGCTTTTACCGAGGAGCTATTGGCATTATTGGCCACTTCCTGAATGGCCGTACTCATTTCTGTGATTGCTGTGGCAATCATGGTGGTTTGCTGCTCTTGCTCAGTGGCTGTGGCTGCAACCTGAGTACTGATACTGCTCATTTCTTCCGCAGAAGAAGACAAGGTATAGGTTGCTTTAGAGACGTTTCTGACCAGGTTTTCAAGGCGCTCTAACATTTTGTTAAAACCGGCGGCGGTTTCTGCAATTTCATCACCGCCGTCATCAATGGCTCGCAGTCTTAAATCGGCAGTGTCTGCAATATTAATAATGGTGTCTCTGAGCGCTCGCAATGCAAATTGAATACTGCGGTAAACAAGCCATGCCAGCACGATCATTCCTATGATTAATGCAAATAACGTTATGTAGAGCAGTGTTTCCGTGGTTTCAAATTCAGCATCTGACTCAGCTTTGAATTTACTGGCTTCATTCAGTTGTAAATCAATCAGGTCATTAAAACTGGCACTTAAAGGATCAAATACGGAATAGAGCTCTTTAACAAAATTATCTCCCTGCAATGGATTGTTGGCCGAGGTCTGAATATTTCGCTCGTAGGATTCAATCAATCGAACGACATTTTGCAACTCTCTGGCAGACACTTCAGTGAGCTTTTTTTCTTCACTGGTCAATTTTGTTTGCAGGTATTTTTGCCAGTTTTCATCGGCGGTTTTTCTAAATTGTTTTATATCGCTAAGTAGTTTGTTTTTATCGATTAAACCTGCGCGATATTTGTGGTAATGATCGACAATATTTACCGCGTAATTATCCGAAACTACTTTTATTTGTTTTAGTGGAACTATGCGATCATCATAAAGACTGTCGATGCCGCGAATCAGTGTTTCCATGATACCGATCATAAACAAGCTCATGAATACAAAAGCGAATAAGGGAATGACACAAAGTGAAAGGAGTTTTGTTTTTACAGTCAGTTGGTTAAGCATAGTGGTGCAAAACGTTATTTCAAATTAGTCTTTTCAGTATTGTATAAAATCTAATTTGTACCAGTATGAACCGTCATATTTTTAAAATTTACGCAGTTGAATATAAAAAGGAAATTACAAACTATTGAATATTTTCCTATTTTTGAGTTGGGATCAGGAACAGAAAAGTTGCAATAACTTTAATATTGCAACTTTGATATATTAAAAATATGGAATTAAATGTACTTTTTAAACGCGTCGTCCACCGGCGTATTGGCGATGTGATTGGTAAAATTGCTCATTACCTTTTGTGCCATGCCTAAAATAATGGCCAACATGTCCTGATTAGAATAACCCGCTTGATAAAAGGCTGCTGTTTGTTCTGCACTTAAATTACCGCGTTGTTCCACCATCGCCAGCGTGGTTACTCGCAAAGTTTCGAGTTTCGCATCTGCCAGTACTTTGCCATTTTTCACGTCGTCGTTTAGCTCGCTGTCAACGCCCATCATTTGCGCCACAAGGCTATGAGCCGGCAAGCAATAATGACAATTATGGGCGCGGTTAATGGTTTGCCAGACGACCGTCAGCTCATCTTTATTCAATGAACTTTGAGTAAACAACCGGTGCAATTGCTGATAGGCCTCTAAGGCTTCTGGTGATTCAGCCATTACGGCATGCAGATTTGGGATCATGCCGAAGTCTTGTTGGCTTTTTTTGAGTAAGGGTTTTGCTGCTTCTGGTGCGCTTTCCAGAGTGTGGAGAGTGAAATCAGTCATCTTTGTTAGTCCTCTGTAATGAATTTACCGTTTAAATTTATTTGAAATTGAACGCTTGTTCAAGGTAAATTTGAACAAATGTTCAAATTTTGTTGGAAACAGATATGACTCGGGCGAATATTGACACTGCCATCGAAAAGGCAACGCAGTTGTTTTGGATGAATGGCTATGGTGCAACAACAATGAGGCAGTTGCAGCATGCCATGGACATGAGGCCGGGCAGTATCTATGGGGCTTTCGGAGACAAAGACACCTTATACCTCAGAACACTTGAGTGCTATAAAAAGCAATGGCTGTTAAAAATGAAGACTACTATGGCCGGGTCTGATACTGCGATTGAAGGTTTAACAAAAACCATTTCGCTGGCTATTTTCACTGACAACAGCGCACCCTCGGATCTCTGTTTTTTGGTTAAAACCGTGAATGAATTAGAAACCCGCCAACCGGATTTAGTAAGCTATGCCAGAAACGCATTGTTGGAAGTGCGTGATGAATTGCAGCAGCAAACAGAGTTGGTATTGGCGGAGCTTGGGAAAAGCCCGGAAGAAATCTCCGCACAGGCTAAAGGTTTGGCAATCATTATTCAGGCGCAAATTATGGGCCTGAAAGCGCAATTAAAGTTGAACAGAGAGCCTGAAGTGATCGCCGCATTAGTCGCCCAGTTTGTGGCATCGATATTCAGACAAACACCATCGCACTAACTGGCATTTAATGGAGTTGGTATAAAGTATGAAAACGCTGATATTGTGTCGACACGCCAAATCCAGTTGGAAATACGCCACCGAGGATTGTTATCGACCACTCAATCAGCGCGGCCTGATGCAGGCACCTGAAATGGCCAGCCACAGTCAGCAGGCACCTGACATGGTGCTTTGTTCTCCCGCTGTCAGGGCCTGGTCAACCGCAGTATGTTACTTTCAGGCACAACGCTGGGATTATCAGTGTTTGCGTATGGAACCGCGATTAATTGAAGCAAGTCGGGACAATCTGGTCGCGATTTTGCGTGAGCTGAGCGATGATATTACACGGCTATACCTGTTTGGCCACAATCCCGGATTTAACGACCTGATTGACTGGCTATGTCCGGGCAAAGGTAAACCGGGTAATCTTGTGACCTCTGGGCGGGTTGAAATTAGTTTAGCCCTGAGTCATTGGCGGTTACTGGCTCCTGACGTCGGTGTGATTCAGGATTGGCGTGTACCGCACAAAAGTACCGACAAATAACCGACAAGGCATAGCGTCCCGTCTTTACCTCGTTAATTCGTAACGAAGCATTTCTAAAAGCAATTCCTCTGTATTTTTGATATAAACTCTGCTGCTTTTGTCATTTAATGGCAATACAACTAATACCCAATAATAAAACGACAGGATGAGATATGAGGAACATTCGAATTACTTTGCTGGCTGCTGCAATATCAGTCGCAATTAATGCTCAGGCCGCAGAAAGCGAACAACACAAACTCTTATTGATGCAGGAAAGTGAAGCCGCTCCCGCAGAATCTGAAAGCGCAGACAAAGAAGCCGCGGAAGAGAAAAAAGAAAAGTCCATGACTGAAAAGCTGGCAGAAAAAGCAGCATTTCCGGGGTTAATGGATGTTTATCGCGATGAAAAAGACGGCTCTGGGTTTGTCGTAATTACTGATGATATGTTAAACAAGCCCATTCTTTACATGGCGCATACAGTCAATGGTGCCCTTGACGCTGGTCACTTTAAAGGGGCCTATCGCGATGGCAAATTGATCGAATTTCGTAAGTACTTTGATCGCATTGATGTCGTTGCGCTAAACCCTCGTTACTACTTTGATCAGAGTAATGCCATCAGTCGTGCGGCAGATGCAAACATCAGCTCGGCAGTACTGGTATCAACAAAAATTGAAATGGACGAGGAGGGCAAGTATGCCGTTCCTCTGGCTGACCTGGTACTCAACGAAAGCATTCACAAGGTATCGCCGTGGCCAAACCCGGCTGCAGATAAAGATTCTAAGCGCTTTAAATTGGGTAAGTTTACCGGTGGTAAATCGCGCATTCTGGAAATTAACAACTTTCCAGAAAATACCGACATGATCGTAGAATATGTTTTTGAGGACGCTAATCCTAAAAATGCCGGTAATAATGAACTTGCCGATCCGCGCTATGTCTCTGTGCAATTGCAACACTCCTTTGTGCAGCTTCCCGATAATGACTTTAAACCACGACGAGACGATCCTCGGGTGGGATATTTCCTGCAACAATTCGATGATATGACCTCAGATCGCACCGCCAATTATCGCGATGTGATTAATCGCTGGGATCTGCAAAAGAAAAAACCAGGCGCAAAAGTTTCTGACCCGGTCAAACCTATCACCTGGTGGATTGAAAATACCACACCACTGGAGTGGCGTGAGACCATTAAAAATGCCACATTGGCCTGGAATTCTGCGTTTGAAAAAGCCGGCATCAGCAATGCCATTGAAGTAAAAGTTCAGCCAGATGATGCTGAATGGAGTGCCGATGACATTCGCTACAATGTGTTGCGCTGGACCAGTTCGCCAAGACCGCCTTTTGGTGGCTATGGACCGAGTATTGCGAACCCTTACACCGGCGAAATTATTGCCGCTGATATCATGTTGGAATACACCTTTATGAAAGGCCGTTGGATTCAGGCTAATTTCCTGAGTGATGGCTATTCAGAAACAGACACAGTGGATATTGAGCAAGAGGGTTTACATTGCTCTTTAGGCCATGCCATGAATGCTAACCTGTTGTTTGGTCAGGCAACGGCGATGGCCCAGGGCATGGGTGATATTGAAAAAGACAAGATGTTAAAGCAAACCATGTATTACCTGATTTTGCACGAAGTCGGACATACGTTGGGGTTGAACCACAATATGCGTGCCACGCAACTGCACGACAACGATGTGGTGCATGACGAAAGTGTTACTCAGGGCATATTAGCGGGTTCAGTGATGGATTATCCGTCGGTAAACTTCGCCCCTCCAGGTAAAGAGCAGGGGGATTTTTACACGGAAAAACCAGGCCCCTATGATGACTGGGTTATTGAATATGGTTATTCCGAAGCACTTGACGATGCTGCTGCGGAAGAAGCTCGATTAACCGAAATTCTCAACCGTTCGACACAGCCGGAACTGGCATTTGGTAACGATGCCGATGATATGCGCGCACCGGGCAGACATATTGATCCCAGAGTTAACATTTTTGATATGTCAGGGGATGTTGTTGCTTACGCCAAAGATCGCTTTGAGCTGATCCGGGATACCTGGGGAAAAATGACTGAGAAAGCGTTAAACCCCGGAGATTCCTATAATGATCTGGTGGTGGGAGTTAATGCTGTTTTCACTGAATTTTCTCGCCAGGCAAATGTCACCTCACGTTACATCGGCGGGGTTTATGTGGATCGTGCTATGGTTGGGCAGGAAGGGGCCACCAAGCCTTTTACTCCAACCCCAGCCGTGACTCAAAAAGCGGCGATGTCTTCACTAAGAGACAATCTGTTTGCACCTAATGCCTTTGATGGTATGCAGCCCCTGTATGACCAGATGCAAAAACAACGACGTGACTTTGAGAACTTCGGCAAAAACGAAGATCCAAAAGTACACGAAATGGTATTGAAAGCGCAACAAGGGGTTCTTGCTCATGTGATGCATAAAAACACCGTTGAGCGCATCGTTGATACCGCGTTATACGGCAACGATTACCCGTTAGAAGTCGTGTTTGCCGATTTAACTGACGCAATCTTTGAGGATGATATGAAAGGTAGTGTCAACAGCTTCCGTCAGAATCTGCAGGTAGCTTATGTCGATCGCCTGCTGAATATCTCAGGTCTTGAGGCCAAGAGTGCCTATCCGCATTTTGCACAGGCAGTAGCGACCTACGAACTTGAGCAGATTGTGGATGAGTTAAACCTCAAACGCGGTGATCAGGCCACAAAGATACATCGCAACTTTTTGATACGTCGTATTAACAGCGCCTTTCACAAAAGCAAAAGTTAAGGCGATTTAAGCTGATACAGGCCGGCTGTCATGCCGGCCTTTTACTATCTGTGGTATGGGTTAAGTAGTAGTTTCTCTGCGAAATTGGTATTAGTATAAACACCCCCATATACGGATAAAACACGCATTCCCAACCAGCAGGAGAGTTAATTGGAATTTTTAAGCGAATACGGCATGTTTTTACTAAAAGCCGTTACTATTGTTATAGCCTTGTTGTTTGCATTCGGCGGACTTGTCTCAATCGCATCAAAGCAAAAACAGGACAAAGGCGAGCTGGATATCAGTTCTATATCCGACAAACTTGAGGAGTTAGAATATAAAGCAAAGGCAACGGTATTCAGCAAAGAGCAGTTTAAAAGCTGGGAAAAAGCGCAGAAAAAACTGAGCAAAGAAAAGGATAAAAAGTCCAAAGAAGGTGAAATTGAGGCGAAGCTTTACGTTTTAGATTTTAACGGCTCAATGGATGCAAAAGAAGTGGACAGTTTGCGTCAGGAAGTTACCGCACTACTGACTGTCGCGGCCGACAGCGATGAAGTGTTAGTCAGGCTTGAATCACCGGGTGGTGCGGTACACGGATACGGTTTGGCTGCGTCGCAACTGGCTCGCATTAAAAACCGTGGCCTTAAGTTAACCATAGCGGTTGATAAAGTGGCGGCCAGTGGCGGTTACCTGATGGCATGTGTTGCAGATAAAATTATCTCGGCGCCGTTTGCTTATATTGGCTCCATTGGCGTTATCGCCCAAATGCCTAACTTTAACAAAGTACTGAAAAACAATAACGTTGAGTGGGAGCAACACACAGCTGGTGAGTTTAAACGCACTCTGACGATGTTTGGTGAAAACACCGATGAAGCCAGAGTTAAATTTAAGGCTGAGTTAGAAGAGATTCATCATTATTTTAAGTCACATATCCAGGAGTTTCGCAGTGTTGTTGATATTGACAAAGTGGCAACAGGTGAACATTGGATAGGTAAAAAAGCGCTTGAGCTGGATTTGGTGGACGAAATTCAGACCTCTGATGACTACCTGCTGGCGCAGGTTAAAGATAAAGAGATCTTCTCGATTAAATATAAACCGCGCAAAAAACTGGCGGACAAACTGGCCGATGCGGCCAGCATGACCATGAAAAATACCCTGACCGAATTGGGGAATTGGCGCCAGTCGGTGTTTCGATAGGTAGCAGCACAGATAAAAAAGCCAGTCGATGACTGGCTTTTTTAATGGGGCGTGGCTGATTTAGTCGTTACCCAGTTTGTGATAAGACTTCATGTCGATTTCTTCGTTGTCATTATCTGCATCGGGGTTATTAAATACCTCTTCGGCCAGTTTGTTTTCTGATTTTGCGACGATACAGGCAACGGTACAATCTCCCGTTACATTGACGGCGGTACGTGTCATATCCAGCAAGCGATCCACACCAATGATCAGCGCTATACCTTCAACGGGCAGTCCAACCTGCTGTAACACCATTGCCAGCATAATCAAACCAACTCCTGGGACACCGGCAGTACCGATTGACGCTAATGTCGCCGTAAGAATAACCATCAGATAGTCTGAGATTGTCAAATCTACGCTAAATACCTGGGCGATAAACACCGTAGCGACCCCTTGCATAATGGCGGTACCATCCATGTTGATGGTAGAACCCAGCGGGATAGTAAAGGAGGAAACAGAGTTGTGTACGCCCAACTTGTTGCGGGCGGTTTCCAGAGTTACCGGCAATGTCGCGCTGCTGCTTGAGGTGGAAAATGCAAACAGGGCGGTTTCACGCATTTTTCTGAGAAGCATAGCGGGGTTCAATCCGGTTAAGGCTTTGAGTAATAGCGGGTACACCACCATGGCGTGAATAGCTAAAACGGCCAGTACCAGGAAAAAGTATTTAAACAGGGCCAATATCGTATCGAAGCCAATGGTGGAGAACAGTTTTGCCATTAAAGCGAATACGCCAATAGGGGCGAGGTTCATCAAAATGGTAACCAGCTTCATGATGACTTCGTTCAGGTCATTCATGATAACAGACAAACGCTCACCCGCTTTACCGGCCATCGACATCGCAATACCAAACAACAGCGCAAAAACAATGATTTGCAACATGTTACCGTCAGCCATTGCACTGATGGGGTTGGTGGGGAACATATTGATGATGACCTGAGGCAGTGACGGGGCATCATTGGCTGTGAAGGTGGTGTCTGCAGAGAGTTCTACGCCGTCACCAGGAGAGACAATCAGCGCCATGCTAATCGCTATGGTAATGGCAATCGCTGTGGTAACAACGTACAAACCAATTGATTTACCGCCCAGTCTGCCCAATTGAGAAGGATCACTGAGATTTGATGTTCCGCAAATCAATGAAACCAATACCAAAGGTACAACCAACATTCTTAAACTGGCGATAAAGATTTGACCAATAATGTTGAAAATACCTTCTACGAAAAATCCATACGTTGAAAATTCCAAGCCAAGTAGGCTAAAGGTAAAATCTCCGCTATCATCAAACAGTAACTGTAAGAAAAACCCGGTCAATATTCCGGCTATCATGCCGATAAAAACTCGGGCAGTGAGGCTATATTTTTTGTTAGTTTGTTCCATAGAATTTGCTTTATTTATTATTTGGGACAAGCGTAACAAGATTGTTTGCGAAGCTGAATAAAAAAATTTAAAAGTGGGGAAGTCGCGTGCTCAGTATAAAAACGATAAGGGATCTTCTGATGGCTATCTGGTCCAAACACATTTTAACCTTGTTGGCTTTGTTTACGCTAACCGCGTGTGGTGGCGGTGGTGGCGGCTTAAGTCGTGATAATAACGATAATCCAACCGATCCAGATACCACCTCCTTGTCCGTCCAGTTGACAATTCAGGAGGCGGAAACCGGCACCGCCAGTAACCAATTAAGCCTGGCAACACCACTTTCGATCACTGCAACTGTGACCGATGCCGATGGCAATCCCGCCGATGACGAATTAGTCACCTTTTCTTTTAACCAGGCCGGACTGGCAAGCTTCTCTCCGGAAAATGGCACGGCTTTAACAAATGCACAAGGGGTGTCCAGTATCGGATTATTGGTTGGTTCTATTCAGGGAGATGGGCTGGTTACGGCTGAATTGCAAACCGGAGAAAGCGCGCAAATCGGTTTTAGCTCACTGGGCGATGCCAGTGTAACCGGCAAAAACATCAGCATGCGATTGCTCAATACCGTATCAGGCGAAGAGGATAACGATCTGGCATCTGCTAACCCATTGCGGGTTGAAGTCTCAGTGACCGACCAGACGGGCGCGCCAATTTCCGATGAGTTGGTGACATTTTCGCTGTCAAATGACGCTCTGGCTTTTTTTGATCCTGCCAGTGCCACGGCACTAACCGAAGACTCTGGTGTTGCCACTATCAATTTACGGGTTGGCCAGGTGGCGGGGTCCGGAGTGGTTATAGCAACGCTTAACACTGCAGAGCAGGAAGATATCGGATTCAATTCAGCCGGTGATGGGCAGGTGGTAGAAGAGCAGCCTGCGACCCTGGACTTTTTCACCAGCTCCTTATTACTGGCCTCCAGTGGTTCTGATGAGGTAGAGCTTATCGCATTGGTAAAAGATGAAGACAACATATTGATGGAGGGCATTGATGTCTCGTTTTCTTCTAATTCGGGTGAACTCAGTATCATACAGGGCACGACACTGGCTGATGGTACTGCCAGGGCCAGATTGACCTCACAGAATAACCCGGAGAACCGTACCATTACCTTGACAGCCAGGGCCGGTGGCCTGAGCCGCACCTTAACGGTTGATGTTACCGGGACTGTCGTGAATATTAATGCCCCAACCTCGGTGATTCTTAATGACACCGGTGATATCAGCATCATAGTGGCAGATTCTGATGGTAACGGTATTCCAAATCAGCAGGTTAGTTTGTCTTCGCAAGTAGAAGGAGCCCTGTCTGATACCAGCCCGGTAACCGATGAAACGGGTTTAATTACGCTGACTTACAATGCTCTGCTGTCTGGCACTGATGTGATTACCGCAACGGCGCTGAATGCCAGCGCATCACAGAGTATTATTGTTCAGGAGGACGAGTTTAGTTTTGCCAGAGCTACGGTAGAAGATGTGCCGCTAAATACGCAGGAAAGCATCACCATTAGTTGGTTAAAAGACAATACCCCTTATCAGGGAGGGGACATAGTATTAACCACCACCCGCGGCACTCTGAGTACTAATGCAGCCGTTACGGATGAAAATGGCCAGGTTACCTTTACCGCCAGTTCCAATACTGCTGGCCCGGCAATCATCAGTGCGCGTGGCACCGATTCGGATGATGGAGAAGTTTCTGCGCGTATTGAAGTGGAGTTCATTGCCACCGAAGTGGCCTCTATTATTGTTTCTGCCAGTCCCAACTCTATCGGCCCGGGTGGCCAAAAAAGTACCATTACGGCGGTGTTGCGGGATCCCATCGGTAACCTGGTGAAAGGTGTTACTGTGGGATTTACTGCTGAAGATGTCAGTGGCGGGAGTTTGTTTCCTCCCGCTGCGGTAACTGACAGTAATGGCCTGGCATCCACAGTATTTACCTCTAATACGGTAACCAGTGAAGATGCCATCGTGATTACGGCAACCGAAGATACCTCGGGGATAGCGGCCTCCACCAATATTACTGTTGCTAATCGCGCTTTATTTATCTCTATTGGCACCGGTAATGAAATTCTGTCACCGACAGGAGATAGCTATGAAAAAGAATTTACCTTGTTTGTGACGGATGCAAACTCAAACCCGGTTCCTAATGTGGAACTTACGATTTCCGGTACACCGGTAAAATACATCGAATTATTAGACCCCAACGCCGAACCTGGTGATGCTAATTATCAGGTCAGAAGACCGGCTTATTACAAAGGCTACTGGGAACCATTCCCCAACGCTGATGCGTTTGAATATTGGGTTGCTGTTTATACTGCTGCCTGTTCTAACGAGGACATTGATGATGACGCTATCTTAGACAGCGGCGAAGATACTAATGGCAATGGTGAGATAGATCCGGGTAATGTGGGTGCCATTGATGGCAACGTAATTACGGATCAAAATGGTCAGGCGCGATTTAGTTTCAGATATCCGAAGAATTTCGGCGCCTGGGCAACCATAAAAATTGTTGCCAGCACCCCGGTGGCAGGCTCTGAAAATCGAAGCAGTCTGTTTCACACCCTGGGGGTTTCCGCAGAAGATGCCACCATTGAAAGTACGCCGCCTAATGACAATGATTTTGGATCAGGTAACTCCTGCACCAATACGTTGTAGTAACGTTAAAGGCGACCCCAGGTCGCCTTTTTCATCACTGGCTTTTACGCAAATAATGCGCTCGGTGCTATTCTTGGTAGAAGATATACTATCAAGATCGCGAGGACTGTTTTGTGTCATTAACGCCTGAAGAAAAACTCAATCATTACCTTTGTGCACCGGGGAATGGGGTATTTACCGTCCAAACTGCGAAAGACAAAAAGGAAGTATTGCACCAGCGTTTGTATGGCGTCACCGGCGACGATGCTAACAAAGCCTGGCGTAAAAAGTTACAGGAATATTGTTACTACAAGGTAGATAAACCCCTGGTGTTCGGTATTTGCCATGACACCGGTGGTGGCATTTTACGCGGTGCCAATTGGGGGCCGCTATTTGTGCGACAAGCCCTGTACGACAGAATGAGTAAAAACAGTATCACCTACGATATTGGCGATATTCGGGTTATTCCACACTTGCTCATGGATAAATATTTGAATTCTGCCACTGTGCGTAGTTGTCGTTCAGCACTCTATGACAACGAGCACCTTGAGCTGGCAGTGAGCCCGTTATCCATCGCCTATGAGGTTGTGCGCTGTGCCTATGAACTCAATCAGGGGGCGCGTTTTTTCGCCTTAGGCGGTGATCATTCCATCAGCTATCCGCTAACCAAAGCCTATATTGAACAACAAAAAAAACTGGGTAAGAAAGTGGGTATCATTCACTTTGATGCCCATACGGATTTACTGCAACAGCGGTTGGGTATCGACATCTGCTTCGGCTCCTGGACTTATCACATTCTCAACGATCTGGAGCGGCCCTTCCACGTTGTACAAATTGGCATTCGCTCCAGCGGCAAACCGAAAGAGCACTGGCAGGAAAAATACGGTGTTAAACAGTACTGGAATTATGATGTTAAAAATCGGGGTATAGAAGCCATCGCGTCGGAAACTATTGAGCACTTTAAACAGGAAGGTATCGACGAGATTTACCTGACCTTTGATATTGATGCGATTGGCGCAGAATACGTGAGTGCCACCGGGACCCCTGAACCTGACGGTTTGTCACCTGATGAAGCTGTAATGGCCGTGGAGATGTTTGCTAAACACCTAAACATCACTTCCGGGGATATTGCCGAAGTCGCGCCCTTTGTCAGTACCAAACACTCCGGAACTGATGCCGATGAGCCTGAATCAACCTTGAGTGCCGCCGGTGAAGTGTCACGGGCGATTGTTGATGCGATTCAGTTTTAATTTCTGAGTATTAATAAGAAAGGGAGCTTATCGCTCCCTTCGTAAAGTCAGTCTGTGTTACGCCTGCTGGAAGGTGTAAACTGAGCCAATTTTTAGAATTTGCGTTAACTCATCCAGTGCAGAGCGCGACTCGTTGAGCAATTGCGGATCGGCCAGGTCAGCCACAGACAGTTGGTCTCGATAGTGCTTTTCAACCCAGGTGTTTAATCGGGCGAACAAGCCATCATTGATCAGCGTGTGTTGATTTACCGCCGCCAGTTCGTCTTCGGTCAATGCTACTCTAAGGCGCAAACAGGCAGGGCCACCGCCGTTACGCATACTCTGCTTAACATCAAAATATTTCACCTGTTTTATCGGTGTTCCCAGTGTAACTAACTTATCCAGGTAGCGACTTACAGATTCACTTTCCTGACATTCTGTAGGGGCAATAATCGCCATTTCACCATTCGGTAAAGTGAGTATTTGGGTGTTGAACAGATAGGTTTTTACCGCTTCCAGTACGCTGACATCGTCACGAGCAACTTTGATAAAATGTAGGTCATCACCGTTGAACTTGTCGCGAATTTCGGCAAATTTCGATTCTGTGTCCATAAACGCATCTTCGTGATAGAAGAGTACATTTTGATTACCAACCGAAATTACATCATTGTGGAACACACCCTGATCGATTACCGCCGGGTTCTGCTGCATAAACACCGCATTTTCTTCGCTCAGTCCGTGTAACCGCGCAATGGCCTGAGATGCCTCTAAGGTTTGGCGAGCGGGGTACTTTTGGGGGGCAGGCTTTGAAACATCAAAGGCTTCTTTACCATAAACAAACAGCTCTACACCTGAGCGGCCATAATCTGCGCACAGGCGGGTATGGTTAGCGGCGCCCTCGTCACCGAAGTGATCGTTGTCGGGCAAATGCATATGGTGCTGGAAGTATTTTGGATTCTGAAATGTGCCTTGTAAAATCCGTCCGGTGATCATTGGCTCCAAAGAGCGATGAAATTTGTTGGTTAAATTAGCCGGTGTAAAATGTACCTTGCCATCCGCAGTGTCTGCGCCGGGGGAAACTGTGGCGGCATTCGCTGTCCACATACTGGAAGCTGAGCACACTGATTGTAAAATATGAGGCGCTTGTTTTGCCGCTTTTTGCAGCACGTCTGCGTCGGTGCCGCTAAAACCAATTCTTCTTAAAGCATGCACATTGGGTCGCTCTTGCGGTGCTAATACCCCTTGTTGCATGCCAAGGTCGGCCAGCGCCTTCATTTTAACCAGACCTTGTTTTGCCGCTTCTTTAGGATTACTTGTCGCCTGGGCATTGCTGGAAGAGGCTACGTTGCCAAAGGACAACCCCCCGTAGTTATGAGTTGGCCCAACCAGACCATCAAAATTGACTTCGTATTGCTTCATTAGTTTCCTCTAAAGAGTTGAAGAATTCGCCTTGAGTTCTTTCATCGCGTCGCCATTATACGTGTTTTAATGCTTGTGCCAATCTTGAAGACCTTATTTTTAAAGGGCTGCAGAGCATGAATGAGATAACTATGAAGAAAATCTTGTTTTCTATTCACTTTGCAGATATACCTAAAAATAGGAAATTTTAATAACAGCATGAATGTAATGTTCCACTGGTAGTTGTGAATACCAGTCAGGTAAAGGTTAGAACGTATAATATGGCAAAATCGCTCGTTATTGTGGAGTCGCCAGCCAAGGCAAAGACAATAAATAAATATTTGGGTAAGGATTTCATCGTAAAATCCAGCGTCGGGCATGTCAGAGATCTGCCAACGAAAGCATTAGGCAAAGTTCCGCCCAAAAAACCGGCAAAAGAACTGAAAGAATTTAGTGAAGATGCAAAGCAACAATATTTGCAGCATTACGAATATCAAAAATTGGTGGATCGCATGGGAGTGGATCCGCAAAACGACTGGGAAGCCCACTATGAAATTATGGCGGGTAAAGAAAAAGTCGTTAATGAATTAAAAAAGCTTGCTAAAGATGCTGACCATATCTATCTCGCAACGGATTTGGATAGAGAAGGAGAGGCAATTGCCTGGCACTTGCAGAACATTATTGGTAATAAAAACAAAACCTTTCATCGGGTGGTGTTTAATGAAATTACCAAAAATGCCATAAAAGAAGCCTTTGAAACACCGGGCGAAGTCAATACCGCCCGGGTTAATGCACAACAAGCCAGACGCTTTTTAGACAGAGTCGTGGGCTTTATGTTATCGCCTCTGCTGTGGAAAAAAGTTTCCAGAGGGCTTTCAGCCGGACGGGTGCAGTCGGTTGCTGTGCGTCTGGTGGTTGAACGCGAGCGGGAAATCAAAGCCTTCATTCCTGAAGAATATTGGGATGTTCACGCTGATGTGAACAATCAGGCTAACACACCATTCAGAATGATGGTGGCAAAACAGCATGGCAAAACCTTTAAACCGGTTAATAAAGCGCAAACAGACAGTGCTTTAGCGCTGCTGGAAAAAGCTAAATATGAAGTGGTCAGTCGCGAGTCCAGACCCACCAGTAGTCGTCCAGGCGCTCCTTTTATTACGTCTACATTGCAACAAGCTGCCAGTACTAAGCTGGGCTTTGGGGTGAAAAAGACCATGATGATGGCACAGCGATTGTACGAAGCTGGCCACATTACCTATATGAGAACTGACTCAACCAATTTGAGTGCTGAGGCGTTGAATAGTGCCCGTGGCTATATCGAATCACAGTTCGGTGATGCCTATTTACCGGAGAAACCTAACTTTTATGGTAGCAAAGAAGGCGCTCAGGAAGCCCACGAAGCTATCAGACCAACGAACGTTGATAAGTTAGGGGCTTTCCTTAACGACATGGAAAAAGACGCTCAGCGGCTTTATGAGTTGATTTGGAAACAGTTTGTGGCCTGTCAGATGACACCTGCCAAATACGACGCCACGACGATCACGGTAAAAGCGGGTGACTTTGATTTAACCGCCAAAGGCCGGGTATTAAAATTTGATGGTTGGACCCGTGTTCAGGAACAGATAAAGCGCAAAGGCGAAGAAGACAACAACTTACCCGATGTTAAGGAAGGCGAAGTTCTCAATTTACTGAAACTGGACCCGAAACAGCACTTTACCAAACCACCAGCGCGCTTCAGTGAAGCCAGCCTGGTTAAAGAGTTGGAAAAGCGGGGCATTGGCAGACCGTCTACTTACGCCAGTATTATTTCTACCATTCAGGATCGCGGCTACGTGCGCCTCGAACAACGCCGTTTTTATGCGGAAAAAATGGGGGAAATTGTCAGTGACAGATTACTGGAAAAATTCAATGATCTGATGAGCTATGATTTTACCGCGAACATGGAACAACATCTGGATGAAATTGCCGAAGGCAAACTCAAATGGAAAGATGTACTGGATGAGTTTTACGGTGGTTTCTATAAAAAGTTATTAGCCGCTGAGCTGCCTGCCGAAGAAGGCGGAATGAGCAGCAATAAATCAGTTGAAACTGACATTAAGTGTGATAAGTGTGATCGCGAGATGATGATCCGCACCTCATCAACCGGTCAGTTTCTGGGCTGCTCGGGTTATAACCTGCCGCCCAAAGAGCGCTGTACCAATACCATGAACCTGACTTCTGCCGATGAAGTTGTGGATCTGGACAAAGAAGACGAGGCAGAAGCACAGGTGTTGAGAAAGCGCCACCGTTGCCACGTTTGCGGTACGTCAATGGACAGTTATGTTATCGACGAAAAGCGCAAGCTGCACATATGCGGCAACAGCCCGACCTGTACCGGATACGAAGTAGAGCAGGGCAACTTTAAAATCAAAGGTTACGACGGTCCGGTTATTGATTGCGATCGCTGTGAAGCCCCGATGGAGTTAAAAACAGGTCGTTTTGGTAAGTATTTCAAGTGTACCAATGAAACCTGTGGCAACACCCGTAAGCTATTGAAAAATGGTGAAGTGGCTCCGCCGAAATCCGATCCAGTGGATTTACCTGAATTGCCCTGTACTAAATCTGATGCCCATTTTGTGCTCAGAGACGGCGCCTCCGGCATCTTTTTAGCCGCACATAACTTCCCTAAGTCGAGAGAGACACGGGCGCCACTGGTAGAAGAGTTGTTGCGTTTTAAAGACCGACTGCCGGAGAAGTTACGTTATCTGGCGGATGCTCCCACACAGGATAACGAGGGCAACAAGACTCTGGTACGGTTTAGTCGTAAAACGAAGCAACAATATGTTTCTTCCGAAAATGACAAGGGTAAAGCGACCGGGTGGACAGCCTGGTTTAAGGACAATAAATGGGTGATTGATGAACCCAAAAAGCCCGCCGCCAAAAAGTCTAAATGACAGAAATTGAAATAAAGGCTCGCAAGAGCCTTTATTTTTAATACAAAACCCTTATTTTAGTGGCTAATTGAGCACAGCGCGTTAAGCCTCCGGTATAGCGCAATTGAAGACTTACACCAGGTAAAATGGATGTCACTACCCGCGTCAGTATTTATTGGATTTCGCTACAGCAATAGCCGAAAGAGCAATCAGTTTATCGCCTTTATCAATGCGTTTTCAGTGGCGGGTATCGCGTTGGGCTTACTGGCACTCATTGTCACCAGTTCAGTGATGAACGGCTTCGAACAACAACTCAAAGACCGGATTTTAGGCCTGGCTCCGCATTTTATCGTTGAAGGGCAACTACCCGATAAGGCACGCGATGCCTTGCAGTCCTGGATCATTAGCGATGCGCCCTACAGTGAAAACGAAGCCGTCATTCAGGCTCAGGAAGGTCTTAAACCAGTTTATATCCAGGGGCTGGATGGCAGTGCCTTAAAACAAGCGCAACAATTTCAACTCAACATGGTTCAGGGGAATCTGAATACGTTGGTGGCCGGTGACTACAACATTGTGGTCGGGCGACTTTTGGCAATGCGCCTGAATTTAACTGTCGGTGATGAAGTTCGGGTCATTATAGCCGGGGCCTCTGTGTACACCCCTTTGGGCCGTATTCCGGCACAACGCAAGTTTACTATCAGCGGTATTTTTGATGTGGGTTCTGAGTTAGACGACAAAGTGGCGCTCATAAACCTGACCGACCTTGCCAGATTGCAACGCAAAAAGCCGGATGACATCACAAATACCCGCTTATTTATGCAGGACCCGTTTCAGTATCTCTCAGTCAGGGAGGTATTAACACAATTTGATTTACAGTGGACAGACTGGCGTGAGCGCCAGGGTGCTTTGTTTGATGCGGTTAAGATGGAAAAAAACATGATGTTGATCATGTTGTTACTGATTGTGGCGGTGGCGGCGTTTAATATTGTTTCGGCACTGGTAATGGTGGTGAATGAAAAACAGGGCGACATCGCAATTTTACGTACCCAGGGTATGAACCGCTGGCAAGTGATGCAGATTTTCCTGGTCAATGGCATATACAACGGTGTTAAAGGAACCCTCATCGGAGCGGTGCTGGGCATTTTGATAACCAGTCAAATCAATAACATCATTCATTGGTTAAATTTACCTATAGTGAACTTCCTGCCGGAGGGAGAGTTACCCATTGTTATGGATGTTACCCAAATCAGCGTGCTGATTGGTACGTCATTAGGCTTGTGCATACTGGCCTCAATTATTCCGGCGTGGCGTGCGTTAAAGGTTAATCCCGCCAACGCATTGCGTTACGAATGAGCCGATTTGTTCATGGTCACCGAAACAACAGGACACATAAGACGTTATGAGTAGTTTATTGCAATGCCAACACATCAGTAAAACCTATGTCGATGGCGATCGTGACGTCCAGGTTTTAAAAGATGTGAATTTTACTATCAACAAGGCGGAGCAGGTGGCCATTGTCGGTGCATCCGGCTCAGGAAAAAGTACCTTGTTACATATTCTTGGCGCATTAGATCAACCAACACAAGGCCAGGTTATTTTTCAGGATCAGGATATTTTCCAGTTCACAGAAAAGCAGCAGGCTCAGTTTCGCAACAAACGCCTGGGTTTTGTTTATCAACAGCACCACTTACTTCCTGAATTTACCGCACTGGAAAATGTCGCCATGCCGTGTCTGATTGCCAGGATGAGCAAGTCTGAGGCGCAGGCAAAAGCGAAAAGTTTACTGGAAAAAGTCGGCCTGTCTGAGCGTTTAGAACATAAACCATCAGCCTTATCAGGCGGTGAACGGCAAAGGGTTGCTATCGCACGGGCTTTAGTGATGGAACCTCAGTTGGTGCTGGCAGATGAACCCACAGGTAATCTCGACGATGCGGCGGGAGAGAGCATTTACCAGCTACTGGTGTCGTTGAAAGAAACCATTTCCACCAGTTTTGTCGTGGTAACTCATGATAAAAGTTTGGCGGCCAAACTGGACAGAACCCTGTTACTCAAACACGGTGTTTTGACCGGGGACAAACCATGACGTCACTTCCACTGTTACTGGCGTCGCGTTTCAGGCGGAGTAAAAAGCAGAGCGGGTTTACCTCCTTTATTTCAGCGTCTTCCACAGTTGGTATTGGGCTCGGATGCGCCGTGCTGATCATTATGTTGTCAGTCATGAATGGTTTTGAAAAGGAGCTAAAAAACAGTTTATTAGCCTATATTCCCCATGGGGAGTTGTTTGCAGTCAGCCCACAGGGAATGAACGACTGGGAAACCATGGTCGACGTCTTCAGCAAAGATCCCAATGTAAAACTGGTACAGCCTTACATTACCGCCACGGGCCTGGTGCAAAAAGGAAAGGCAAACAAAGCGGTGGAGTTAACTGCAATATCACCGAAGTTGGCAAAGCTCTCAGCACTACCCGATAAGGTTGAGGCATCACAGTGGGCACAATTTCAGGTAAATCAACAAGGCCTGATCCTGGGACGTAGTATCATTAAAAAGCTCAATCTGAGAATCGGTGATCAGGTTCAGGTGTTATTGCCGAAAACCGGTGCCGGGAAGCTGTCTTCACCAGATGCCATTTGGCTGACTTTACTGGGTGAAATTCATCTGGGCGGGGAGCTGGATAGCTTCGTAGGCTATATGCATCTGAATACGGCGGCAAATACCCTGGATGTGAGTACCGGCGCAATGGGGATTCAGTTAACTTACCACGATCCCTTTATTGCTCCCGCAAAGACCAGAGAGTTAGGGCATCGACTTAATCAGCATGCTTACATGAGCGACTGGACCCGAACGCAGGGACATTTATATCAGGACATTCAACTGGTGCGCTTTGTTGTGTATATCGCACTGACCCTGGTGATCGCTGTTGCCTGTTTTAACATTGTATCATCATTGGTAATGGCGGTTAACGAGCGACAGGCCGAGATCGCGATGCTGAAAACCATGGGGGGTAGTAACCAGCTTATTATCGCTACGTTTATGTGGCAGGGTATCATTAATGGCTTGATCGGGGTGACCCTGGGCAGCATTGTTGGCGTTTTGGCTGCGAATAATTTAACCGGGATCGCAAGTTTCTTTGAAACTTTGTTTGGTTTTCAAATATTGTCGGATGATGTCTATTTTATAGATTTCTTGCCATCAATGTTGAATCTAAAAGATGTATTAGTGACCATCTTTACGGCATTAATTTTAAGTGTTTTAGCGACATTATATCCCGCTTTTAAAGCTGCAAAAGTTAATCCTGCAAATGTGTTAGGACATTAATATTTTGTCTAAAGAAAATCGAAATATCACTATTTATCCTGAGCATTATTACGATAAAGATGGGTATTTAAAACCACCGAAAATATTATATTTTTCAATTGTTTATTTGCTGCGCGGCTACATTATCATCGCACTGTCTTCCAGCTACGGCAGTAACACCGAAACACTGCTTGGGATCTTCTATCCGCAGCTTTCCTTACTTTATATCCACCTTGTCATTGGCCTTCCGGCGTTAGTGAGTTTTGTGCTGTTAACCGCGCGTTTTTCCCTGCGGGAAAAGCAACGATTCTGGCCCCTGAAAGCCATCAAGCCACTGATCATATTGGGCCTGATTATGGATGTGCTATTGCATATTCACATCGCTCAACTGCAGTACTGGCAGTTTGACTGGATACTTGGGGGCCAATTGTTAGTGTCATGGCTGCTTTTATACTTTGTCGCAAAAAGAAAGCTAAACACAAATATATAAACCCGGAGAATCAACTTAGCCAAATTAGACTTCCTAAGATGTCGTCTGCACTAATATCACACTTTTCTCTCTTGTCCCTACATTTGCTGGGAGATTCCTGCTTTACATCTGTAAGGTATATTTTTCCTAAGTTAGCCTTGCCTAAAATTGTACACATGGCTATGGTACATAATAACGCCGTAAAAATTACTTGGGATAAGTGTTTAGGTTGTGTTAGTGCTTGTACTTCAACTGTCAGTTTCATTTCTAAATTTCTCCTATTTGTTTGTTGAATCTCTATTAAGCAACAACATTGGCTTTGATTCTTTAAAATTTAAGAACATTAATAGCAATATAGAGACATTGACTTTTGCCCGAGTGTTGCTCTTGATTTTGACTCCCGTTCAGTTTAGTGCTCTTGCCTCCATAGAAATGCATTTTCAACCAATTGATTCTGTTGATGAAATTGGTATGACTCCAATGAATGTTATTGAACATGATTCTACTTTTTGGGTTGGGACAACTAACGGATTGGTAATGTTAAAACCCGGCGAAAGGCGAATATTTAATTCTTATAATGGTTACACCGTTGCTAACCAGGTTTCAGGGATAGCTATAGACTCCAGGGGTACTGTTTGGACATCGATAATTGGTGGAGGCGTATTCTATGTAAATCCGGTTACCATGCAACACGGTATGTTACAGGACATCACGCATTTACCACACCTTAATTGCTCTGATATTGCGAAGAATGATATTACCGACCAACTACTAATTGCCTGCAACGATACACTTTTTTTATTCAATATTCAGGACAAAGAGCTGATAAATTTGCATGAAAGGGGATTAAAGAAAATAAGCGTAAACACATTAGCATTTGAGAAATCAAATTCTTTTTTAATTGGAACCTGGGGAGAGGGGGTTTATCGGCTCGACATTAGCAAATTTAAGCTTGATGCTGTTTCCACTAAGCCTGAACAGGTTAATGCCATTACTATTGGTTATAATGGTGAGGCATTAGTCGCCGGCACAAACGGTGCATATGTTATAGAAATGTCATCAAAAAAACTCAAAAAACTGAGTAAAAAAGTGAACGGTTTAATTTGGGACGAAGATGTAAATACAGTATTTCCCCTTAGTACATCCGATTACCTTATTTCATTTTCTGCGCATGGGCTGCATCAATATGATGTTTCGCACGATCAATTAAAAAGGCCTGAGCATTTGTTTCCGTTATTGCTCGATAGCAGGTTTGGGGACGTAAATACCATTAGTTTTGCGGATAATAAGCGATACATACTAGTAGGGGCCGGAGAATTTGGGATTTATATGTTGCCTTATGAGCATAGTTTTGTTTCATATTTTACTGGTGACGATATTCGAACTTCGACGATTTCATTCTTAGAAAAAGTTGGAGAGCAGTTTTTTATAGCAGATGATAATAGTTTGTTCACCTTTGACGTTACTTCTAATGAAGTACATCTTTTTTTAGAAGGTGCCGGTTACACTTATTTTGTTGAATACTACAATAATAAATTTCTGGTAAGTACCTATGAAAAAGGTCTTTTTGTTTTAGATGAGACAGGCACTATTCTTGATGAAAGTATGGAAGTCACAGGGTTGCCTTCGACACCGGCGTTTTTCAAGGTAGTTGTCGCCTAAGCCGTTAAGCTGCTTCTTTTTTGCTCTCCGGATTAAGTTCCACA
>NZ_JBVTQY010000020.1:0-89930 GCF_055755215.1 Planctobacterium sp. R6 | reverse complement strand
TTTCACTCAAACCTGTCATCCACCCCCTGTCTAACAATACGAAAAACTGAGGCGACAACTATCCTGACACAGGGGGAAATTTACAATCGAACGGCGAAGCCGTGAGAGGTTCTGGTCACCATTTTCCATCTCGCTGCCAACGAGTGAACGGATTTATTTTGTCTGTTGAAATTAAAAAAGGATGAATCTGAAAGTTTAGAAAAACGAGATGGGAAATGGTGCCCAGAGGCGGAATCGAACCACCGACACGGGGATTTTCAATCCCCTGCTCTACCGACTGAGCTATCTGGGCCTGCACCATCGAGAACATGAATCGTTCTCTGAGTTGCCAGCGTGTAACATGTCTGTCACTTGCTGCGGGTGCGTATTAAACGGATTTCGGCCCCCCAAGTCAACTGTTTTTTGTAAAAAAACTCAGTTTGTTGACCGAGTGCTGATAAAAGCAGCGAAACGTTCACTTTTACAGCACACCTTACTTTTCAGGGGGTGTGTAACCGTCGATTGTGGGCTCTTTACCCTCAAATAAATAGGCTTTCATTTGCTGTTCTAAAAACGTGCGGGCGTTAGCGTCCATCATGTTAAGTTTGTGTTCGTTGATCAGCATGGTTTGCTTCTTTTGCCACTCGCTGAAGGCTTCTTTACTGATGTTGTCAAAAATCTTTTTGCCCAGTTCACCCGGGTATAACTGAAAATCCAACCCCGGCGCGTCTTTTTGCAGGCGTTGACAAAATACTGTGCGGCTCATAACAGTTTCCTTATTTAAGTTGTCACCAAGCTTAATTGATCAAACAGTTTTTTGGTAGCGGCGGCCAATCCTATCTTCGGCGGGTTGGCTAAATCAAACCAGATTTGCTTGCTCTCTTCTACCTGAAAGGTTGCACTGTCAATAAACCTGGGGGACTGCACATCATACAAGGTAGCACTGATGTCCAGATGGAAGTGGCTGAAAGTATGTCGGAATGATGCCAGGTCCGTCCGGCTAACTATGTTTAAGCCTTGTTGTTGCGCCAGTTGTTCCGGGGTTTGCTCGTTGGCCTCTAAAAAACACCATAAGCCCCCCCAGATACCTGCCGGGGGACGCTGCTCCATTAAAATGCGATTGTGCTGTCGGAATAAAACGAACTGTGCGGTTTTTACCGGAATGGCCTTTTTAGGCTTTTTACCCGGATAAGCGGCATAGTTTTGTTGCTCATGTGCAACACATTGCTGGGCAATGGGACATTCTGTGCAATTTGGTTTACTGCGAGTGCACAGGGTCGCTCCCATATCCATCATGGCCTGATTGTAACTGGCCACCTGTTCCTGTGGTGTGTTTTGCTCTGCGTATTGCCATAACTGATTTTCAGTGGCTTTCTCACCCGGCCAGCCCGCGATGCCATAATAACGGGCCAATACCCGTTTCACGTTGCCATCTAATATCGCCAGAGGTTGATTTAAAGACAGCGATAAAATAGCCCCGGCCGTTGAGCGCCCAATTCCAGGTAAAGCAACCACATCATCAAAGTTAACTGGAAACTCACCGTTGTATTCTGCAACAACTTTTTTGGCAGCATTGTGTAAATTTCTGGCACGGGCGTAATAACCCAAACCGGTCCAGAGGTGCAGCACCTCGTCTTGTGGAGCCGCAGCTAAATCGGCGATGTCGGGAAATCGGGTCATAAATCGTTCGTAATAGGGGATCACCGTACTAACCTGAGTTTGCTGCAACATGATCTCTGAGATCCACACCCGATAAGGCGTTTTATCCTGCTGCCAGGGAAGGTGTTTTCTGCCGTGTAGTGCGAACCAATCTAATATACGCTGCGTAATATCCGGTAAACTGGGGTTTTGAGCCATTTATCCTATGCTTGTATTTCATGCGGGAGACGGGATAATACGCCACCCGCAATTGCAAGATCAAAACAAAAGAGTACAACATTGAGTAAGTATAAATCTCAGGAAGAAGCTGAAGCCGCCGGTATTTTTGTACGTAAGGTGCAGAGCTTTGTAAAACGTGAAGGCCGTTTAACCAAGGGGCAGGCGTTAGCCATAGAAAACTACTGGGATAAATTCGGCCTGGATTTTCAGCCGGAAAATTACCAACTCGAACAGCTGTTTGGCAATACTGCCCCTGTTGTACTGGAAATTGGTTTTGGCATGGGTAAGAGCCTGGTTGAAATGGCCGCCGCTGAACCCGATAAAAACTTTATCGGTATCGAGGTACACACACCGGGTGTTGGTGCCTGTCTGGCCGATATCGCTGAGCGACAACTGCAGAATGTACGCCTGTTTGAATACGACGCTGTAGAGGTATTAAAACAGTCAATTCCCGATGCGTCTTTAGCGCGGGTTCAATTGTACTTCCCTGATCCCTGGCATAAAAAGCGTCACCATAAGCGCCGTATTGTGCAACCTGAATTTGCTCAACTTATTCGTCAAAAGCTGGCCGTTGATGGTGTTTTTCACATGGCAACAGATTGGGAAAACTATGCCGAACATATGCTGCAGGTAATGTCTTCTCAGGAAGGTTATGAAAACACATCAGACACTCAGGATTACGTGCCCAGGCCTGACTTCCGCCCGCTGACTAAATTCGAACAACGAGGCCATCGCTTAGGCCATGGTGTTTGGGATCTTATTTTCAGGAAGGTAAACTGATGTTATCTGCACCCAGTCAATGTCTGCTGCGTCAAAAAGACATGTTGCTAGAAGGTCGCTGGTTATTGGTTAATCCCAGCGACGCCTTTGTGTTTGATGAGTTACCTGAAACTGTATCGGGGTTTCATCAGTACTTTGATCAATATCAGGCTGCCGCCAGAAGACAGCCCCACCGACACAGCTTTGGCATTACTCTGCCAGAGGAAACTGAAAAATTCGATGGCATAGTGCTGTACCTGCCCAAAGCTAAAAAACACACGGTGTGGTTATTAGCCCATTTAGCCACCTTGCTGAATCCCAATGGTTTGTTATGTCTGGTGGGTGAAAACAAAGGCGGCATTAAAAGTAGTGGTAAATTATTAGAGGCCGTTGGCGAGCGCGCCAATAAAATTGAAAATGCCCGCCACTGCTCGGTATTAGCGACAGTAGTTGCGCAAAGCCAACCGTTTAATTTAGATGCTTATATCAGCAAGCAGACCATGAGCGTTTCAAATCACAACGGTAATACTGATATTCAGGTGTATTCGCTGCCCGGTGTTTTTAGTCACGGAGAACTGGATGCGGGCACACAATTACTGCTGGAAAACATCGAAAAGGTGCCCGATGGCAATGTCCTGGATTTTGCCTGTGGTTGCGGTGTTGTGGGTGCTTATCTCGCTGCACAAAATACCCAATCTTCAGTGACACTCAGTGATATTAACGCGCTGGCATTACACTGTAGTGAAATGACCATGAGTCATTTAAATAATGAGCGTCAGATCACAGCCAGCAATGGTCTTGATCTAGTAGAAGGCCAGTTTCGGGCCATTTACACCAACCCGCCTTTTCACACCGGACTGGAAACAGACTATGGCATCACCGACAAATTTATACAGGACGCCTCACGCAAGTTACAATCCGGCGGAGAGCTTTGGTTAGTCGCCAATCGCTTTCTACCTTATGCCGAACAGTTAAAGCGCAGTTTTAACAATTGCAAGATTGTAGCGCAAACCACTAAATTCACGCTATACCGGTGTATCAAATAGCTTGCTGAGCCTTCGGGCTTAGCACAATTGTAAATTTTTTGTTGCAAAACAAAATGTAACCGCTTACATTTGTAATCTGAATGCTTCTTGTTGTGTTTTGTAGTGTCTCAGGCTCAATCGTTGACAGCTATTTAGTTGTCCGTTGAGCCTGTTTTTTCCTTAATTCAAAAAAACACGAAAAAAATTGCAGTGGTCGGTCCAAATTTGGAGCGAAACAGCGTAGGATTTATCTATATTTTCTTCCGCGTGACGGAGGAACAAACTGAGATGTTGAAAATCGACAGTGTAATCCGAGAGAGGACTCTCCAGGTGCAGATGGACACTTCTGCTTCACAACCTCAAAACGACTGATTTTTATACAGTTATTTGTCATTTTTGTGAATTTTCTTTTCCTCACTAACTCGGTACATATCTTGGTGCTATGATTTTGTTAATGAAATCCTAAGGAAGAAGCCATAATGTCTCGAAATATTGCGATGATCCTGGCTGGCGGTGCCGGTACCAGACTTTTCCCACTAACCCAAACCAGAACTAAGCCAGCAGTACCCTTTGCAGGCGGACTGCGTCTGATTGATTTTGTACTCAATAACTTTGTTAACTCAGACATTCTCAAGTTATACGTGCTTACCCAGTTTAAATCGCAATCACTGAATATTCACCTGAGACAGGCCTGGCATATCACCGGCCTTACCGGCAACTTTATCGACGCCATTCCGGCCCAAATGCGCATGGGCAAACGCTGGTACGAAGGCACTGCCGACGCCATTTATCAAAACCTGCGTCTGATTGAAATCCACGAACCAGACAATGTATTTATTTTCGGTAGTGATCACATTTACAAGATTGATATTCGTCAGGTCCAGCGTTACCACGAAAAAATGAATGCCTCTTTAACCGTTTGTGCGATACCGGTACTGGCCTCAGAAGCCGCCGGGCGCTTCGGTGTTATCGAGGTGGATGAAGATTTCCGCATGGTGGGCTTTGAAGAGAAACCCGCTAACCCGAAAACCATGCCGGGCCGACCGGATCTCGCTCTGGTATCCATGGGTAACTATGTCTTCAAGAAAGATAAATTGTTCGACTATCTTACCGCTGATGCCGAGGATAAAATGTCCTCTCATGATTTTGGTCACGATATTCTGCCCAAAATGGTCGCCGATGGCGAGCCAGTTTACGTTTATGATTTCAATCGCAATGTGATCCCCGGCGAATCAGAAACTGCCAATCACAGCTACTGGCGCGATGTCGGTACTGTCTATTCCTTCTGGGAAGCGCACATGGATCTGCTGGTTGCCGAGCCAGAATTCGACTTGTACAACAACAAATGGCCCCTGCGCAGCTACCACCCGCCTGTACCGCCCGCCAACATCATGGCCGATGACGAGGGCAATCACTGTACTGTGCTCAACTCTATGATTTCATCCGGTAGTGAAGTAACCGGCGCCCATATTGAACGCAGTGTGTTGGGTTTTAATGCCAAAATCCACAAAGGCACCAAACTGGTAGAAAGCATCATGTTGGGTAAATGTGATGTGGGTGAAAATTGCGTACTTAACCGGGTTATTGCTGATAAAAGCGTTAAAATCGCCCCGAACACGCAAATCGGTGTGGATCTCGAACTAGACCGTTCTCGTGGCTTAACCGTTTCTGATGAAGGCATCGTGGTTATACCTAAGAATATGGAGATTGGTTACTAGTGGAAATCCTTTTTGTCGTTTCGGAAGTAGAAGGGTTAGTTAAAACAGGCGGCTTGGCAGATGTTGGTCGTGCCTTGCCCGTCGCCCTTAAAAACATGGGGCACGATGTTCGCATCGTGCTGCCCTACTATCGAGCTATTGCTGAAAAGTTTGAATCACACGCTGTTTCAGAAACACAAACCCTGTATGCCAACGACCGGCAATATGCCTATCAGGTGCGCCAGATGGACCTTGAAGGCTTGTGCGTGTACCTGATTGATTACCCGCCATTCTTTGACCGAAAAGGAATCTACACAGACAGTTATCACGCTTTCCCCGATAACCCGGAGCGTTATGCGTTTTTCTCAATGGCGGCGCTACATGCCAGCACCTGTGTTAATTTTAAACCGCAAATTGTGCATTGCCACGACTGGCACACCGCCCTGGTACCCTATTTTATGCGCCGAGATCCCACCGGGTTTTATGCCCACAGTCGCTCAGTGCTGACGGTACACAACGGAGCTTATCAGTGCCAGCATTCCTATGATGACATCCCCTTTTTGCAGCCTTATGAAGATATCGCAGCGCAAAAAGACAGTATGGGGGCCATTAACTTTTTAAAGATCGGTGTAATGAATGCCAACAAGATCAATGCGGTGAGTCCGCACTATGGCTACGAGTTAAAAACACCATTGGGCTCTCATCACATGTACCACGAGTTTATGACTCGCCAGCACGATCTGACCGGGATTTTAAATGGTTGTGATTACAGCCAATGGGACCCGGCTACCGATCCGGAGTTACCGGTAAACTTCAATGCTGATGATATGTCAGGTAAAAAGTTGTGCAAAAAGGCGCTGCAAAACGCCGTAGGATTACCTGAGCGCCCCGATGTTCCGTTGTTTGGCATGGTGTGCCGCTTAACCGAGCAAAAAGGTTTTGGCTATTTGGTGCCGATACTGGGTAACCTGATGCAACACAATGTACAGGTACTCATCATTGGTACGGGTGATCCCTCTATCTGTGAAGAGTTACATCATTTCGCACACCAGGAGCCTGAAAAGTTTGTGTTTCGCGAGGAATTCAGCAATCACATGGCGCATCTGTTAGAAGCGGGCAGTGATTACTTCCTGATGCCTTCGCTATTCGAGCCTTGCGGTCTGAATCAAATGTACAGTCTGGCCTATGGTACCTTGCCGGTAGTTCGTGCAGTGGGAGGGTTACGGGATACCGTAATCGATCTGGAAGAAAATCCGATGGCTGCGACTGGCTTTGTGTTTCATAGTGCCGACAGTTCTGATTTATTAAACTGCCTGCGCCGGGCGATTTTATTCTATTATGAATATCCGGAGCAATTTAGCGCCATGCAACATCGTGCGATGCAAACTAAGTTCACCTGGCATGACTCAGCTATGACCTATTTGGGTCTTTACGAAGACGCGCTCAGGCAATAATATCTGTGGCAACCTGTAGACAATAACAAGGACCGCCAGTGATCAGTCTGCGCCATTGCATTTCGATTTTCACATTGCCGATAGCGTTTTTGCTGTCGGCTCTGAGTTTTTCCGGTTACGCCCTGCCTGAAACCTGTATTCAGGACCCGCAAAGAAGCACTGAATGCCCAAGGTTAATCTACAAGTCAGCCAGTCTGCCCGATCCACAAACCGGCAGGGAGAACAGACAGCTCGTTTGTATTTGCCTGACCGACTTTGAAGACTTATTAACCGAAGAAAACAATGACGTGTCCCGGAAAATGAAAGAAATGCGCATTAATTCATGGACAGCACAATTGGGTATCAGTGAAGAAAAGTTGAAAGAACTCATTAAGTACTAAAGCACGACAACATCCCAAGAGACGTGGTTGTAAACCCCTTTAATAAAACCGGAACCAACAACAATTCACTCTGTTGAATTTGATAAATGGCATTTTGCCGATACAAAGCAGCGAGATTAATGGCTTGCATTTCGGTGATATCTACCCAGAAACTGGGTTCCACCCAGTCGAAGTCAGCATCCCCTACAAGCAGCGACTGATACACCAGGGAATGAGATGCGAAATAGCGTTGCAGCTTTTCACTTTTGATGCGATTTTGTTGCGCACTGCACACTTTGCTTTCAGGGTTACAGGCTGAAATGATAAATCCGTCGGGTAAATCGGGTTTACTGCCGTCGGAATTGCAGATTTTTATACTTTGATACGCCTTCCAAAGCCTTAAAACTTGCGCATATGCGTTTTTTTTCATAAGTTTTTAGGGTTGTAGTTTCAATTGTGGCCACTTTATATCAATATGGTGACTGTCTGAACGTCAGTTCGCCAAATACAAGAAAGCGCTGAATGGGCTCTGAATCTAAATTTTTATCAATAAAACGTTTGTTTGTCTGGGTAGTAATGGGCGTAGCCACCCTCGCGCTTTTTTTAGCCAGCAGCATCTCCTTTTACACCCAGGTAACCACCTATAAAACCGAACTTATCGAGCAGGTTGAAATCTTCGGAGAGCTTATCGCACGTAATGCCCAAAGCGGCATTGCCTTCGACGACAACATCACCGAAGAAGAAAACTTACTGGTTCTGTCTGCTGCCGACTTTATCACCAATGTCCATATCTACAAAGTGACGCCGGATGGTGAATTGTCGTTTTTTGCCAGTTACAACAAAAAGGGCCAGGCTCCTATCCAGGCCATGTACGACAGAGTCAATGAACTCAAGGTGCCGTTAATCGATGAAAGCCTGGTGGAGTACATTAAACCGGTAAACATTGACGAATCCATCATAGGCTATGTGTATGTGCGGGCATCAGCCAAATCTTTGCAAGACCTGACCGTTAACAGCATTATGATCAACCTGATGGTGTTGCTGGTCACGCTGACCGTTTGCTTTGTTATCACTCTTCGCCTGCAGCGCAGTATTACTGATCCGATAGACGGGTTGGTTAACCTGGTGACAGACATCGCACAAAAGAAAGATTACTCCAAGCGGGCTGAGCTGGCCAACGTCAAAGAGCTTAATTTGCTGTCTACCTCTTTTAACCAGATGCTGGACAGAGTTCAGGACCACATGCAGGCCCAAAAAGAAGCCGAAGCCGAGCATTTACGCCTGGCACAAAGTCTCGAAGAAAAGGTTAATCAGCGTACTCAGGCGCTGAAAGAAGCGAATCAGGAACTTATCCAGACACTGGAAAAACTCCACCAGTTCCAACGCCAGATGGTGCAAAACGAAAAAATGGCCTCACTTGGCGATATGGTGGCCGGTGTTGCTCATGAGGTTAACACCCCAATTGGATTAGGCGTAACGGCATCCACTATGATGCTGGACCGATTAGGCGAACTCAAAAAAGCCTTCGATGCAAAAACACTGAAAGCCAGTATGCTGTCTAAGTTCATGAATGAAGGGGAAGAAAACCTCAATATTATTTACCGCAACCTGAATCGGGCTGCCGAGCTGATTTCCAGCTTCAAACAGGTGGCAGTAGATCAATCCAGCGAACAGGACAGAGCCTTCAGTTTTAAACAGTTGATGGATGAAATTCTGTTGTCTATGCGCCCCAGATTGAAGAACCTGTCGCACCAGATACAGATAGATTGTGATCCTGAGCTGTGTATCGAAACCAAAGCCGGCCCCATTAATCAAATCATGATTAACCTTATCATGAACTCCATTATTCACGGCTTTGAGGACAAAGCGCAGGGCCTGATCATCATTCACGCTGAGTTAATCGACAGCAACAAGCTGAATATTACCTACACCGACGATGGCAAAGGTATTCCCGAGCATATGCGCAAACGCATCTTCGACCCATTTGTAACCACCAAACGCGGCCAGGGCGGCAGTGGCCTGGGAATGCATCTGGTGTTCAATCTGGTTACTCAGGCATTGAATGGCTCAATATCACTGTCGAGTGAACCTGGCAACGGTGTAGAGTTCAATATTGTATTTCCGGTTAAACGTGTTGAACCTGAAAAATTATTACAGAGTTCTTAAATGGCAACAGGGACTAACATGCGTAATATCACTTTTTTGGCATTGCTTTTGGTGCAATGGCAAAGTGTGCAAGCGCAGTCCTTTAAACCAGAAGAACTCAGGGCGTCATTCCTGTATCATATCGCCCATTACACCAGTTATCCCGATGAGAGCTTTACCCAGGATACCTTTAATTTCTGCTTTTTAGAGGACGAAAAGCAATCCCATACACGGGTTTTTGACAAATTGCCCAAAAAACGCTTAAAAGAGAAAGAAATTAAATTACTTAGCCTGAAAGAACCGGGCGAACTGAATAAAGATAGTTGCCAGGTGGTATTTATCGGGAAACAGGCGGAAAGTCGGGAACTTTTTGCCAAACTGGAAGAACTAAATAAAACCATAGTTTCTGTCGGAGAAACGCGAGATTTCATTGAAAATGGTGGAATGATCACCATAGTACCATTGCAATCTAAGATGAGGATATTTTTCAGTCAGGAACAATATGAAAATACTTCGCTTAAATTCAGCTCGCTATTGTTGAAACGGGCTAATTTCCGATAAACTTTCAGGCAGTAAAAAAATTACAACAAGCTCAGGTGACATCATGCAAACACCAAACATATTAATAGTAGAAGATGAAGTAGTAACCAGGACCACTTTAAAAAGCCTTTTTGAAGCAGAAGGCTATGGCGTTTTCGAAGCAGAAAATGGCGAAGAGATGCATGATCACTTTGAGAATCAGTCTATTGATTTAGTGATCATGGATATTAATCTGCCGGGTAAAAACGGTTTGATCCTGGCAAGAGAAGTAAGAGACAAAAAAAATGTCGGCCTGATATTCCTTACCGGCAGAGATAACGATGTGGATCGTATTCTTGGTTTAGAAATTGGCGCAGATGACTATCTGACCAAGCCCTTTAATCCGCGTGAACTTACCATCAGAGCCAGAAACCTGTTGGCCCGTACCAGCAATGCCAATGAAGACGAAGATTTGCCCAGCAAGGTTAACTTCAATGGTTGGGTTCTGGATGGCGACAGTCGCAGCCTGATTTCTCCGTCCGGAAACGAATTCCGCTTGCCCCGCAGTGAATTCAGAGCCTTACACCTGTTTTTAAACAATCCAGGGAAAATTCTGACCCGCGAGCAACTGATCCTGGAAATGACAGGCCGGGAACTGCGTACTAACGACAGAACAGTGGACGTGACGATCCGTCGCATCAGAAAACACTTTGAAAGTGAGCCGGATGCCGAAGATTTGATTGTCACCATTCACGGTGAAGGCTACCGCTTTTGCGGTGCCGTTGATGGTTAACAGATAACCAGTGAATGATATAAAAACGGCCGCTGATGCGGCCGTTGTTGTTTTTCGCGGCGGGTTATTCCCCGGCCACCGCCATTGACTCCAGCAACAAACTACCGGTAAAGATACTGCCACGTAGTTCAGTGTCTGTACCCACTGCAACAATATTGCGCAAGATATCTTTCAGGTTTCCTGCGATGGTTAGCTCGTGGACGGGATACTGAATCACCCCATTTTCTACCCAATAACCGGCTGCGCCACGGGAATAATCGCCGGTGACTATGTTCACCCCCTGGCCCATTAATTCTGTAACCAGCAAGCCCGTGCCCATATCCTTAAGCAACTGCGCCTGGCTATGTCCGGTATCTTTTACCAACCAGTTGTGAATTCCACCGGCATGGCCATTGGTTTTAGTACCCATTTTGCGTGCCGAATAACTGGTGAACAAATAATGATTTAAAATACCATGGGTTACGATATCCATATCGTGCGTCGCCACACCTTCGTTATCAAAGAAACTACTGGCCAGGGCGCGTTTGATATGAGGTCGCTCCTGAATTTCAAACCATTCCGGGAATACCTGCTGGCCTTTGCTGTCTAACAGAAAGCTGGACTTGCGATACAGGCTGCCGCCACTAATGGCGCTGACAAAGTGGCCAATAAAACTGGGAGCCAGTTCTTTATCAATAATAACCGGCACATTGCAGGTTTGCACTTTGCGCGCCCCCAACCTGTTGAGTGTATTCTGAGCCGCCTGTTGGCCTACTTCTTTAGCACTTTGCAGCTTGTCCGCTTCGCGGGAAACGGTGTAGGCATAGTCGCGCTGCATATCATCGCCGTCTCCGGCAATCATCACACAACTCAGACTGTAGCGGGAACTGGGGTAACCCACATTAATGCCATGGCTATTGCCATACACCTTCATTCCGATATTTGCATTGTAACTGGCACCGTCTGAATTGTTGATTCGGGGGTCGCTGTCCAATGCTGCCGTTTCAGCTTCCAGAGCTAACTTTAGTCCTGCGTCGGTATCCAGATCGACTGGGTGATACAACTCAAGGTCCAAACAGTCCTGCACCATCAGCTCTTTTTCCGCAAGGCCTGCACAGGGATCTTCTCCTGTGTAACGAGCAATCTGAATGGCTTTTTCCACGGTTAAGGCCAGTGCCTGCTTGCTCAGATCAGCAGTTGATGCACTGCCTTTACAGCCTTCCACATAAACAGAAATACCCAGTCCGCCGTCATTGGTAAATTCAACCGTTTCAACTTCCTTTAAGCGAGTTGCCACGGCAATGCCCTGTACTTTACTGATACTGGCTTCTGCGCTGTCTGCACCTTTGGCTTTGGCCATGGTGAGTATATCTGCTACGACTTCCTGAATATCAGCGAGTTGTTGCTCTACGTGCATTAATGTCTGGATCCTTTTTATTCCATCTCAACCAAATAGTCACTGATTCGCGATAAGTTTAACTACTAGTTGGTATTAGACGGGGCAATGGTTACAATCTTGCTTAAGTGTAACATCAAAGTAATCAGTATGGGTGAAGATCTATTTTCAGATTCCGATTCGGAATTTGATGACTATAAAAGTAAAACTCAGGTCAAAAAGGAAATGCTGGCCTTAGTTAAGTTGGGTGAACAGGTGGTTGAATTAGGGGCGACAGCGCTGAAGCGCATCCCTCTTGATGAAGAAGTGGCAGAGGCCATTGATATTGCCCGGAATATGAATCGCAAAAAACCTTCGTTCAAACGCCAGTTACAATTTATTGGTAAACTATTGCGCAATCGTGACGATGAAGACATAGATGCCATTGAACAGGCATTGGCGAATTTGCAAGGTCAGCAGTACCAGTTAAAAGTACATTTTCATAAATTGGAAACACTACGCGATACACTGGTTGAACAGGGTGATGACGCTCTGCAAGGTTTATTGCAAGATTATCCGGATTTAGACAGACAACGTTTAAGGCAATGGATTCGCCAGGCGAAAAAAGAAAAAGAGCAGAATAAGCCTCCTAAAGCTTATCGTGAGATTTTCCAATACTTAAAACAAGAAATACAAGAGTAAAGCTAATGCGCGCTAACATATTTGTAGTTTTTCTGATTTTCCTTCTCAGTGCTTGTGGTGGTGGCTCATCCGGGGCAAACGGGCCAGACCCTTTTAACCCGGGTACCGATCCGGTGCTGTCGCTGAGTATTGCCATTTTGGACAGCAACTGCGAAGCTGTTAGCGACAATAGTTTTACCACCGATGAAGATATTTGCGTGCAGGCCACCCTAACCCAAAATGGCAGCGCGGTGAGTGGTGAGATTATTGATTTTGCATTAGGTTCAGCCATCGCCGAATTAAATAGTGAAACCGCATTAACTAACAGCGCTGGTGTTGCACAGGTGTTTATCAGTAGCACATCTTCAACGTCAGGCGCTACCAGCGTGACAGCGACTTACGATACCGAAACCGCTACGGCCAACTTCCAGTATGACGCAGCGGTGTCCAGCGAACCACAACTGACCATGACGTCCTACCGCGAAGACTGCGAAACTCCCGCACAGAGCTTTGGTACCAACGAAACCATCTGTGTTCAGGTCATGCTGACCCAGGGCGACGCACCGTTGCCGCAGGAAATTGTCAACTTCACACTTTCCAGTGGCCTGGGCTCTCTGGACAGAGCCACTGCACTCACCAGCCCGGAAGGTATTGCAGAAGTTCTAATTACTAACAATAACGAAACCATTGGTGCCGCCTCGGTGACGGCCACTTTTGGTAGTTTATCTGACGCCAGAAATTACGAATATGTGTCGGTTAGTCAAACCGTAACAACTTCCCCTTCTATCTCTGTGGCGCTGTATCAAAACGGAGAACAGGTCAATGGCTTCCAGGCAGGTCAGGAAGTGATTGCCCGAGCCACTGTAAGAGATTCTGACGGCAACCCGGTTCCAGAAGTGATTGTAAGCTTTGCGGTTCAGGGCATCGGCCCCGTACTTACGCCCTCTTCAGCACTGAGCAGTAATTCTGGTGTCGCGGAAGTGGAGTTATCCGCCACCGAGAATGATTTAGGAGCCTATGCGTTACAGGCTGAAACAACAGTGAATGCCATTCAAATCAGTGGCGCGCGGAATTTTGAAGTTCGCTCAGCCGGTGCAGTGATCGAAGGAGAGACCCGTTTTGGTCACTTTGACAGCGAAGGCAGTTTTGTTGAGGGCATTATCGGCTCCTCCATCGCTGATGATAATGGCGACGTCATCATCAGCGCCGGGGCCACCACCGGATTTGATGTGGCACTGGTAGATGAAAACGGCAATCGCATCACCACCCCCACACCAGTCACCTTTACCTCTACCTGTGTCAGTAACAATCAAGCCACCATTGATGAATCCGTCACCACCATAAACGGTATTGCATCAGCAACATTTGAAGATTTAAGCTGTGCCGGCGCCACCGGAAATACCGACCAGATTGTGGCATCGGTAGTGATAAATAACGAAACCACCACCATTACCCGCGAACTCAACATAGAGCCTGAGGGAATCGGTTCGATTTCCTTTATCTCAGCGACGCCGGATGCCATTGTATTAACCGGTACGGGCGGTCAAAACACCAGCTCAGTGTCAACACTCGTTTTCCAGGTAAATGGTGAACTGGGCAATCCTATCGCTCAACAGCAGGTCGCCTTCTCATTAAATACCACCGCAGGTGGCTTAAAACTGGACCCGGCGGTAGGATTAACCAACAGTGCTGGTCAGGTGAGCACCAGAGTAACAGCCGGCACCGTACCCACACCAGTGCGGGTAACGGCAGCGGTACCTACCCAGGACAATGGAACCATTCGCACCCAGTCAGACCTGTTAACCGTAAATACCGGCCTGCCGGATCAAAACAGCTTCACCCTCAGTGCAGAAACCTTAAATCCGGAAGCTTTTAGCATTAGCGGACAAACCGTCAACATCAGAGTGCGACTGGCTGATATTTTTAATAACCCGGTGCCCAACGGTACTACGGTAAACTTTACCACCGAATACGGCAGCATAGATGGTAGCTGTGAAACTGGCGAAGACGCCAATGGCAATATTGATCCGGATCTGGCGCCTACCGGTACCTGTTCAGTCAACTGGACCAGTCAAAACCCAAGAGATCCAGACGATCACAGAAATACCATTTTAGCCACAGCCATAGGCCATGAAACCTTGTTTGACAGCAATGGTAACAACGCCTACGACGATGTGGATGGCGGTGCCATTATTGACAATACGGATGATGGGTTTGGTGTAAGTCGCTATGGTAGCAATGGCTTTGTAGATTACTCTGAAGCCTGGGTGGATTATAATGAAGACGGTACGCGTCAGTCATCAGAGCCTTTTCTGGACTTTAATGGTGATGAAACCTTTAACAGTGCGGATGGGCTGTTTAATGGCCCGCAGTGTAATTCCGCCACACTGTGCAGTGACAGTGCCCGTTCGATACATATTCGCAGAGCATTAACCTTGATATTGTCATCCTCTCAAGCTTATTGGCGTGTCTATGCAGGCGCACTGAATAACGTTGACAATATCATTGCCAGTAATGACCCCAATGTCAGTATCTCCAATTTAAACGTCTCAGGCAGTACTTACACGTTGCCTGATGGAGCCTCTGCAACTTTCACTCTGGTCTACTATGACACAAATGAGCAGGTATTAGCGTCGGGGACGGAACTGGGTACAATCAACGCCGATGGTGACATATCGGTTATTATTGACAGGGTCAATAACACCAACCAATCCGAATCACCTCTGGTGCCGGGCAGTATCGAAGTTTTAACCACTATCACTAACAATGTCGGTGCAGAGGATAGCGGTACCTCGACCTTTTCCTATGCAATAGACAGCCCCTCTGGCACCAGAACCAACGTCGAGTTTTCTGTCAGACGCTAAGGCTCATAGTTAATACAGACATAACAGCAAAAAGCCCCAACATTGGGGCTTTTTTGTATCAGGAACCATTCAGATAGCGCTTGTCAGGCAGTGCCGCCTACTGTCAGCGCATCCACTTTCAGTGTCGGTTGCCCCACCCCGACGGGTACACTTTGTCCGTCTTTACCACATACACCAACACCGCGATCCAGTTCCAGGTCGTTACCGATCATGGAGATCTTTTGCATCACATCAGGACCATTACCAATAAGCGTGGCCCCTTTCACCGGTGAGGTGATTTTACCCTTTTCAATCAGGTATGCTTCTGAGGTGGAAAATACAAACTTGCCGGAAGTAATATCCACCTGGCCACCACCAAAATTCGGCGCCCAGATGCCTTTATCCACCGTAGATATGATCTCTTCCGGGGTACTGTTACCAGCCAGCATATAGGTATTGGTCATGCGCGGCATGGGCAGGTGTGCGTAAGACTCGCGACGTCCATTCCCGGTAGGCGCTACGCCCATCAGCTCGGCATTGACTTTATCCTGCATGTATTTTTTCAATACACCATCTTCGATAAGTACATTGTATTGTCCGGGTGTCCCTTCATCATCATAGCTTAAGGAGCCGCGGCGATCGGGCATTGTACCATCATCCACGACCGTTACTCCCTTCGCGGCTACCTGTTCGCCAATGCGCCCTGAAAAGGTGGAAGCTCCCTTGCGATTAAAGTCTCCTTCCAGGCCATGACCGACAGCTTCGTGCAATAACACACCGGGCCAGCCAGCACCCAGTACCACCGGCATAACGCCGGCCGGTGCCGCAATGGCTTTCATGTTGATTCTGGCCATATGCAACGCTTCGTCTGCAACCGATTGATAACGCGGCTGTCCTTTGTATAATTCTCTGAAATACTGATAACCCAGGCGTCCACCCGCACCTGAACTACCGCGCTCACGACGTCCGTCTTGCTCTAAAATCACAGAGCAGTTTAAGCGAATAAGCGGGCGTAAATCGGTGACCCAGGTACCATCTGAAGCGGCCACTAATATTTCTTCGTAGACTCCGGAAATACTTACCACTACCTGAGAAACGTCTGGCTCCTGCTGACGAATATAGCTGTCTGTTACCCGCAACAGGTCAATCTTTTCTGACTCGGTCATCTGTGCCAGTGGGTTATCAGCCATGTACAGGGCTTTCTGGGCTACTGGATTAAAAGACTTAACAGCGTGTGTGCCTCCAACAGCAGCGATGCTTCTTGCCGCTTTTGCGGCATCCAGTAAGGCTTCACGGGTAATTTCGTCGGAATAGGCAAAACCGGTTTTTTCTCCCGAAACAGCGCGCACACCGACACCGCGCTCGATGTTATAGCTACCGTCTTTAATAATGCCATCTTCCAGTACCCAGCTTTCGTGCTGACTGGCCTGAAAATAAACATCTGAGAAGTTATTGTGGTGCTGCAGTATCAGACTGATGGTTTCCTGCACATCGGCACGGGTCAATCCCGACCCTTCAATTAGATGCTGTTCAACTAAATTAGACAAGCTTGCTCCTGAATCTGTTTTGCTGCTTTACCGGCATTGTAGCGCGGATCTGTTCCAGGTACGAAGAATTAACCTGGCTATATACGATACCCGGCGATTCCAGGCTTTCCATTAATAACTCGCCCCAGGGGGAATAAATACAGGTATGGCCCCAGGTTTCCCGGCCATTGACATGGGTACCCGACTGATTTGCCGCAACCACGTAACACTGATTTTCAATACTGCGGGCCTGTAATAAAGGATGCCAGTGAGCACTGCCGGTTTTATAGGTAAAGGCGGCAGGCAATGCCAATACATCCAGTTGCTCCATCGCCATAAACAAGCCAGGAAAGCGGATATCATAACAAACCGCAACACCCAGGCGTCCGAACGGCGTATTTGGGATCACGCACACATGTTCGCCGGCTTTGGTATAGCGGGACTCCTGGTAGCTTCGGGTATTGTCTGCCACTTCGACGTCAAACAGATGTATTTTCTGATAGTCCGCTACCCGTTCGCCATTATCATCATAAACCAGACTGGTAGCAGTAAACCTGGCTTCGTCTGGTACCTTTATGGGAATTGTGCCGGCCACCAGCCAGATATTAAATTCCCGGGCAAGGCGTTGCAGTTCCGATTGAATGGGTCCTTCCCCCAAAGTCTCGGCCTGTTGCAGCATGGACTTGTCTGTCGCGCCGAACCAGGCGAAACACTCCGGCAAGACTACCAGTGTCGGTTCATCAAACTGCATACCGGCCAAAGCCTGGCGGATCTGTTTAAAATTCTCTGCCACGTCGGGCATTGATGTCATCTGAATTGCTACGATGTTTGCCATTATTTTCCGCTTTCTGTATCGCTATCAGTATTGTTAACCTCATCTGGCAAAGTATCATCCCGGCCTTGTGATTGCGGCACGTTAGGTTGAGTTTCAGCCGGATTATTTCGCGTTGGCGCATTGTTGTTTTTAGCAGGCAATTCCACCACTTTACTGGTTTGCTCCAGAAGCGTAATTTGCGGCTCTTTAATTGAACCCGTTAAAGAATACTGGATACCTGATACCACATTGGCTGAGGTAAATACTTCATCAAAGGCCAGCGCCGCCACCGCAGTGGCTGGGTTTACCATCCAGGCCACCAGAACCGGTAAGCTGGAGGTAATATTGGGTTTCACATCCACCACATAGTTAAGGCTGTTATCCACCAGATTGGCGTACCCTTTAATATCAACACCGGCGGCCGCACCGTCAATATGGGTGTCCTGAGTACGTACCTTGCCCTGTTCAATCGCAAAAGTACCTGACATATTGTCGTAGAAAAAGCCTTTGGCGAATACATCGCGAAAGTCCAGGGTCAGCTTTCTCAGCAGCGATTCCAGACTGAAGATACTCAGTAAGCGCGCACCTTTGTCGGATATTTCTGTGATATAGCCATCCCCGAGGCGAAAATCCAGATTGCCGTTCAGGTCAGCCGCAGAAAACGCATAAGGCGCATTGCCCCAGCTAAAATCAAAATCTATTGCCGCATCCGAATCGCGAATCCCGGAATCAAAATCCAGACGTTTTAAAAAGCTACCAAAGTCTTCGCTGTTAAAAGAGCCGATAAGTCGGGTGCTGTCGTTCTGCTTCGCAAAATACCAGTCTCCGGTCGCCATTAACGACCCGTCCCGGCTGGAAATGTTGAGCTTATCAATTTTCATCCCGGACTGGCTTCGACTCATTTCAGCTTCAACTCTGCCAAGTTCGATACCTTTAAAATTGCAGGATTTACAAAGGAGTTTTAACGGTGGTACCTGACCATCACTGAAGCTTACCGTTTGCGCTTCACTGTCTTGCCATTCGGTCAGATTGATATAGTCCGCCTCAATCTCGACGCCATCGCGCAACCAGTTTTTGTGTAAGGTAATGTCTGCACGAGCCTGTTCAGAACTGACTTCCAGCTCCCACAAATTTTCACGATTTTTTGCCAGCACTTCTGCCCCGGTGAGCACCTGCCCGGCCAGCAGAAGTTCCTGAGCCTCTACAAACACCCTTTGCGGTGCAGAAATAAAAGGGGTTTCGTTGTCGGGTAGGCCATCCACTAAATCGCCAATAAACGCGTGCCAGCCTGAATAATCCAACCTTGGTAGATCTGCAGAAACACTGAAACCCAGTCCCATCCCCACAAAATTATCACCACCGACAGACAGGTGGGCGCGCGAAAATTGCAGGGTATCGTGGGGTAAGATACCGTTAAATTTTACGTTGCGCCCCAACAGAATGCGCACCGTTGACACCTGTTCATCACCTTCACTATCAAAAAACAACGGCAAACTGGTATTGGCATCTTTAGCCAAAGGCTGTGGCGCGTTGAGATCAACCCCCGCCAGTTGCGAGTGCAGTTGTAAATTGTATTGGTAGCCTTGCTCCGGTAAAACCAGGTTTAACTTGCCATCCCATAGCGTTTTCCCGTGAACGTATTTCGCCAGTTGCGGGTGAGCCTGCAACACGGCCTGTGGTACATCCCAGTCGCCTGAAAAGTTAACGTCAGTTGTATAGCCTTGTTCCTGTTGGCGGGCTTTTACGTCCAGTGCGATTGATTGTCCGAGAAAACTCGCGGTAATACCGCTGGCATCCAGGTTTTCATTAGCGATACTCAAAGCACCATTGAGATCCTTTAAGGTCAAATTCAGATCCGGGATATGTAGCTGATTATCTTGAAAATTCACCTGAGCCTGAGCCATAACCTCACCCTCATTAAATGGAATGTGCAGGTTTAACTTGGCCTGCATATCGCCTTTTACCTGCAGAAAATTCAGGGCCTGCCCGACAGAGTCTTTTAAGCTGCTGGCATTAAACAAATCTGTAATTTGCGCTCCGCTACCCTGGCCATCTGCATCAATGGCCACATAAGAACTGCCGCTTAACTGTGGAATAACCGCTTGTACCTGTTGCACATCGAGCCCGGAAATGCGGCCTTCTTTGCCCGATATTGTCAGGCTGTCATTTTCAAACAGCAAACTGACATAAGCCTCTTCAAGAGCCGGCCAGTCTGGTTGGAATTTCAATTGCAGTTGTGCAATATCGACACTGGCCTGAAAAATACCCTGTCCTTGTTCGAAAGGAAAATCAGCAGGATTGCCACGCCACAGAATGTTGGCGTTGCGGGTTTGGCCTTTTTCCAATGCGCGAATTAGCCAACGCCGGGTGTCCTGACCCATTAAGTCCGGAAAATAGCCTTTCACGACAGACAAATCTGTGTCCTGTACATTGGCCGATAAGGTCAAATTGCCGGATTGCAGGTCATACTCAGCCTGCTGTTGAATATGTAAATCCTGACTTTGCAGTTCAAAATCAGGGATCATAATTCGGCTTTCTCCGGCTTTGGTATTCACATAAGCCGACAAAGTTAGTTTTTGATAAGGCACCACAAAACCCAGCAACTGCTCTCCGGCGAGATAACTGTCTTCGGATTGCAGATTTAATACGCCGTTATCATTGAGCCAAAATAGTTCTCCGAAAACATCATTGATACCCGGTATATGGGGTTGCTCCTGAATACTCAGATCGTCAAAGGCCAGGTAACTGCCTAAATAATCTTCCGACAGATAGAAGTCAGCACGGTTAACCTGAACATTAGGGTCAAATGCTGCCAATTGATGTTGAAAAGACTCTCCCAACAATACGCTGCTCAGAGGCAACAAGGGTGACAGGTTAAAGCTTTCTGCGGCACTTAGGGTTACTACTCCATTGGTGAACAAAGAGCCGTGCCAGTCGCTGGTAAAGAGTCGCTCGTTCACAACCAAAGAGAAATCATCGAGATTAAAATCCCAACCATTGCTGTTCGGCATGGCATAAAACTGCCCTTTCAGGACCTCTGCAGAGACAGCGTTTTCCTTGTCTTCACCCTGCCAGACAAATTCACTTTGAGACAAATCAGCCTGGACAAACGAGATCTGAGTATTTTGCATGCCTGCCCAGAGTTTAAAGTTGCCGCGACTATGCTGAATATTGTATTCGGTGGGCAGTAACGCTTTAATCCAGGGGGATAAATCCAAATCTTCAGCTTCGGCATAAAACGTACCATCGAAACTGTCTTTGGAGCCGTGCAAATCCAGCACAAACCGGGCGGAGTTGCGCGCCAGTTCAGCCACCCGCATCTGACCAACTCCCTGGTGTCGTTGTTCTTTATTGAGCCAGCTTAACTGCTGGATCTGAATTTTTTGCTCATCCAGACGGGTTTTCAGCAGTACTTCACTGTTGCTCACTGAAAATCGGGCTAATTGTTCCAGAAACAGTGTTTGTAGCGCATCGAGAATGGGATACTGCTCACCGCTACTCTCAATCTTTGGCAAATCTACCTGTAACTGCAATCCGATCAGGTTAAAGCGCTGCGACTGAATTTGACGCTGCTGCACTGAACTCCAGAAATCCAGTTCAATTTGGGTTTCGTCAATAGAAAAGGAAATAGGAGAATCCTGTTCCTGCTTTAACACCACATCTTTAAGTACAATCGCCGGCCCTTTACCTTTCCACATGGCACTGATGTAACCAATCTGAATGTCACTGTTGTACTGTTCTTGCAGAAAAGACTCCAGATGGTGCTTGTGGGAGTCCATGTAAGGCAGGGAATAACGCACCAGCGAGATCAATACCGCCAGCGTTACCAGCAAGACAGCCGCAGACATCCAGATTTTTCTGGTTATCCAGGCGGCATAAAAACGCCAATCTTTAATCACTTTCACCTCGCTATGGCATGCCTGAGCTGAAAGCCTGTTTGTTTTGTTTTGGGTCACATCATAACCACGTCATATTTGTCCTGGTTATACAACATCTCCGTTTGTACTTTAATTTGCTTACTGATAAATACTTCCAGTTCCGCCAACACATGGGATTCCTGATCCATCAGCGCTTCAGCCACTGTTGGAGAGGCATACACCACAAATTTGTCGGCATCATAAGCCCGGTTCACGCGCACAATTTCGCGCATAATTTCAAAACAAATTGTTTCGACTGTTTTAATAGAGCCACGTCCTTTGCACACCGGGCATTCACCACACAAAATATGCTCAAGACTTTCTCTGGTGCGCTTGCGGGTCATTTCCACCAGTCCCAGCGCAGTAAAGCCATGGATCTTGCTTTTCGCCCGGTCTTTACTGACCGCCACTTCCAGACTGTGCAAAACCCGTTTTTGATGGCTGCTGTCCACCATATCAATAAAATCAATGATGATGATACCCCCCAGGTTGCGCAGACGCAGTTGGCGGGCAATCGCCTGAGTGGCTTCGATGTTGGTGTTAAAGATCGTTTCTTCCAGATTGCGATGTCCAACAAAGGCACCGGTATTGATGTCGATGGTGGTCATGGCTTCAGTTTGATCAATAATCAGATATCCCCCTGATTTCAAATCAACCCGACGCTCCAGTGCCCGTTGCGCTTCGTTCTCAACATCATAAAGATCGAATATCGGTCGCTCGCCAGGATAATGCTCCAGAAGGCGATGAAATTCAGGCGCATACTCTTTAGTAAAATGCTGTAGCTCCTGAAAGGCCAGCTTGGCATCAATTCGGATGCGATCCAATTCCGTACCGACAAAATCCCTCAACACCCGCCGTGCCAGGGGAAGGTCTTCGTATAAGACATTGGATTTTCGCTTCTTTTGCCTTACCTGTATTTTAGACCACAATCTTTGTAAAAATTCCGCATCGGCCACAAGTTCTTTTTCAGCCACCCCTTCTGCGGCCGTGCGCAGGATAAAACCGCCTTTGCCGCCCACGCTTTCCATCATGGTTTTAAGCCGCTCGCGCTCCTGCTCATCTTCTATGCGTTGCGAAACGCCCAAATGAGTTACCCCCGGCATAAACACCAGATATCGGGAGGGAATGGTAATATCTGTGGTCAGTCGCGCCCCTTTGGTGCCGATAGGATCTTTGACTACCTGCACTACGATATCCTGGCCATCGCGCACTAATTCGCGAATATCCTGGGTTTGATTATGGGTTTTCTTAATCTCGGATTCGTTAACCTCTTCCAAAATTTCATTGTGTACCACAATATCCGATGCATGCAAAAACGCGGCTTTTTCTAAACCAATATCCACAAACGCGGCCTGCATACCAGGTAGCACACGGCTAACCTTGCCGCGATAGATGTTGCCTACCAGTCCTTTTTTGGTATGCCGCTCTACATGGATTTCCTGCAGCAGACCATTTTCTATCAGCGCTACGCGTGATTCAGACGGTGTTACGTTGATTAATAACTCACCACTCATGGTTCAATCCTTCATTCTGTTCAGCATCGCTACGGTTTCGCAAAGCGGTAATCCCACTATCGCACTGTAACTTCCCGCAATGTGGGTCACGAATTGCCCGGCATAGCCCTGAATCGCATAACCTCCGGCTTTATCCGCCGGTTCGCCGGTGGACCAGTAATGCGCTATTTCCTGCTCAGAGAGTATTTTAAACGTCACCTCTGAACTAACCTGGCCGCTTTCTACCTGACATTGCTGTGTTTGTGAGCACCACTTTGCCACGGCAATTGCCGTAATAACTTTATGGGTTTGACCGGACATACGCCGCATCATTCCCCGAAAATCTGTAACATTTTTTGGCTTTACCAAAATATCATCATTCAACAAGCCAATAGTATCCGCACCCAGCACTAATAATCCGTCGCGTCGACTGCCTGCAACTGCCTCGGCTTTTTCACGAGCTAATCGCTCCACGAGTAATGTTGCGGATTCACCAGCGTGTGGTGTCTCATCTATGTCGGCACTTTGACGTTCAAATTCGATAGCAACTTGCTGCAATAATTGCGCCCGACGGGGCGAAGCGGAGGCTAATACAATCATCTGAAGGTAATAAACTAAGTGATGCGAAACTGGCGGCGTAATTTGCGCAACAGTGAAAATACCCAGGGCCAGATAAGCATTGAGGTTAAAACCGGCCACATATAGGCAAAAATAAAATCTATTTCATTGAGCAAGCGCAGCAACCAAAAAATAAGCAGGTGATACAGAGCCGCAATCAACCCAATAATCAGAGCTTGTTGCCAAACAGAATAATTGCGCAAGCGCTGGTAGTTCATCGCCAACACATAAGTTACTGCCGTCAACGCCAGACTATGCACCCCTAAGGTGGTGCCCAGTAAAATATCCAGTATCAGGCCGTTTAAAAACGCCACACCAATACTGACTCTGTGGGGTAGTGCCAGGGTCCAGTAAGCAATCACCAACATGAGCCAGTCAGGTCGGTAAGGGTCTACCATTGGCGGCATAGGCATCACCTGCAACAACAGCGCTGCCAGAATACTCAACCCTATGATGTAATGTTTAATTGCGAACATCAGTCCTGTACTTCCTCGCTGTTTGTCGCATCGGGCTGCGCTTCAGGCCATAGCAATAACAAATACTTCAGACGGTCCAGTTTCGCAATCGGTGAGGCTTTGACATATGCGAAAGGCCGGGACTCATCGCGTATCACTTCGGTAATTCTGGCCACCGGATAGCCTTCCGGAAAAACATTGCCCAGACCGGAAGAAATCAATAAATCACCACCGGAAATATCCGTGCTGTGGGCCACGTGTTCAAGGGTTAATTCGGTGAGATTCCCGGTGCCGGAAACGATCAATTGCACATTATTTTTGAGCACTCTGGTGGGCACCGCATGGGTAATATCCGAAATCAGCAATATCCGACTGTTGGTGGTAGCGACATGTAACACCTGGCCGACAATTCCGTGTTCATCCAGCACAGCCTGACCTTCGTAAACGCCGTTGATGGAGCCTTTATTAATGACCAACTGATGGCTATAGGGATTGTTATCAATCGCCATTACTTCGGCGATCATTTTGCGCACTCCCTGCTCAGAAACGGAACCCAATAATGCACGCAGGTGATCGTTTTCCTGACGTAAAAAATCATTTTGTTGGATCTTTTCGCTCAACAATACATTGTCGCGTTTCAGCCGTTCGTTTTCTTCTAACAATTGCTGCTGGGTGGTGAGATTAGTCGACGTCCAGTTCAACATGGCACCGGGCAGGTTCGCAGCGTATTGAATAGGGGAAACCATACTGTTGAGAAACAGCCGTGCGCTACCAAAGCTATCGAGTCGATGATCCAACACCATCAGCGTACCCGATAAGATAATCGCTATAACCAGTCTGATGTTAAGAGATGGACCTCTTAAGAAGATAGTTTCCATTAAGGGTCTCGGAGCCTTAAAAAGGAGAAGAGGACCGGAGGTCCTCTAGTACTTATTCATAAGTGAACAGGTCACCGCCGTGCATATCGATCATTTCGAATGCTTTACCACCACCGCGTGCAACACAGGTGAGTGGATCATCGGCAATAACAACTGGAATGCCGGTTTCTTCCATTAACAGGCGATCTAAATCTTTTAACAAAGCGCCACCACCGGTAAGCACCATACCGCGCTCAGAAATATCGGAGGCCAGTTCTGGCGGAGATTGTTCCAATGCCACCATTACCGCTGACACAATCCCGGTAAGTGGCTCCTGAAGTGCTTCCAGAATTTCATTGCTGTTCAGCGTAAAGCCTCTTGGTACACCTTCGGCAAGGTTGCGACCGCGTACTTCAATTTCGCGTACTTCCTCACCTGGATAGGCAGCACCGATTTCGTGTTTGATTCGCTCGGCTGTGGCTTCACCAATCAAAGACCCGAAGTTACGACGGATATAGCTGATGATAGCTTCGTCGAACTTATCACCACCGATACGTACCGAAGAAGAATATACCACACCATTTAAGGAGATAATGGCAACCTCAGTGGTTCCGCCACCAATATCAACGACCATAGAGCCGGTGGCTTCAGATACCGGCAAGCCAGCACCAATTGCTGCCGCCATGGGTTCGTCAATCAGATAAACTTCGCGGGCACCGGCACCCAGTGCTGACTCGCGAATAGCCCGGCGCTCGACCTGAGTTGAGCCACAAGGTACGCAAACTAAAACCCGCGGACTGGGGCGCAGAAAATTATTGTCATGTACTTGCTTGATGAAATGCTGCAGCATTTTTTCGGTGACGTAAAAATCTGCAATTACCCCGTCTTTCATAGGACGTATTGCTTTGATGTTACCGGGCGTTCGGCCTAACATTCGCTTCGCAGCAGCACCCACAGATGCCACGCTTTTAGGTCCGCCAGCACGTTCTTGTCGAATTGCTACTACAGAGGGTTCATTGAGCACAATGCCGCGATCTTTTACGTAGATCAGCGTATTGGCAGTACCGAGGTCGATGGAAAGATCGTTGGAGAACATTCCGCGGAGTTTCTTAAACATGGAAGGTCCGGTTCCTTTTTAGCAAGTATTGTTAGGGCATGTTATTGCGCTAACTTTACCAATGCGCTGCCCATTCAGCAACAAATAAGACGAAGATGCCCGCGTTATTAGAGTATTTATTTTAATACGCACAAAAAAAGCGCGAATTTTCCGCAAAATTCACGCTTTCTTGTCGGTAAATTGCATCTGGCGAAGCCGAACTTAAAGCACTTCTCGCCAGTGGATAACCCGGTCATTGCCACGGATCAGGCCAAACACAAATTCTGCCGCTGGATGTGTACATGCCAGTGTTTCCAGGTTGGAATTATATTGCTCTGCATCACACCATTGATACTGCATAAAGTCGAACTCTGCTTCGATCTCATAACCCAGGAATACGGCACCGTTGGGGTTTTCATCATCGGCAAAATTGACATTGAGCTCCATCGCAAGTGCACCATCAGCAACACCGGCATTCAACGTGCCACTTCCAGTTATGGAAGGTGTACCAGCGATGCCATTACTGACATTCAGTATTTTGATTTGTGCTGCATCAAAGCTGCTGCAACTATCCAGTAAGTTGGTTTTCCATGCGCCTGCATTGCTGCCCTGAACTGTGCCAAAGAACTGGGCCTCAAAGACCACATCCAGAGACTGCTCCGTTGATACCGAATTGACGATACGGAAACGGCCTTCGCGAATTTCAATACCTTGCATCACGCCTTCGATATTCAGTTGCGACCAACCCGCATCAGCATAAGCGACTTTAACCCCTACGCCGTCTTCATCCTTAAGTGCATCAGCTGACAATGAAAACGCGATATTGGTACTACCTTCACCCGAACCGGTAGAGACTGGTAACGTCGGTGAACTTCGCTTGTTAAATACGATGTTATCGCTTCTCATCAGGAAGCTGAATTTGCCATCCGATAAATCACCGGCATCAAACTCTACCGCTCCCAGAGAACTACTGACACTGGTGTCGTCGGTTTCGTATTGACGGGACGCAAACTGATTGCCGTCATCGTACCTGAAATCGCTGTTCAGGTTTGCGTCGTAATAGGTGGTGACACCATTTTTGGCGTTTTTGGCGGTAAATTCCAGAATATGCGGTGTGCTGTCATTTATCTCATCATAGGAAGGAATAACATCACCCCGATAGGTGAAACTACCGCAGTAAGGCGCGTAATCAAACGTGGTATCCAGAGCAAAATAGCCCGGAATAAAGCGGGTATGGACATAATCGGCTAAATTAGTATTTCCGGCAGCCGCCAGTACACTGTTGATTACACCAACGTTGAGATAATCATTGTCTCGCACGTCAAGTGCAAACTGCCCCACTTCATCCATGCTGGCCACCATGGACACGGACACCCCCTGGGAGAAGTTCGGCTGTGCCGCGGAAAACCCATTGTTGGAGAATTGATTAAGCAACGAATCGTCAAGTATGTTGATCACATCCTGCGAGTCATTGGGATTGCGGATCATCAGATTGGCACGCGCCTCCAGCACCTCTTCTGGCGTATAGCGCTGCATTGAAAACATCAGATCGCCGGGCACATAACTGGGAACAACGCCACCTTCAGCACCATAAGCCGTTACCGTAAGATTAAAGTCCTCACCGGCCACGTGAGTTTCCCCCACATCTGCGTTTAGCTGTAACCATGCGGGTTTTACTGTAAATTGCTTAGAAGCCGTTGCCCCTGCTGCTCTGACATGCAGTTTTATTTCACCTACATCGTGATATTTTAAATCCGACAACTGCATTTCTACACCATTGAAGAAATTCGACACTGTAGTGTAGTTAAGGGTTGACCCGCTGTTGCTGGGACTTAACGACAACGTTGTGTTACCACTGGTGATTTCAAATGGCAACCCGGAACAGGTAGAAGGGTTGATACATTCAACAGCGACCTGTAACGGTACCGGATTCTCCAGCGCCGGGCAGGTATCCGGTGATTTGACAATAACCGCATTGTTGCCTGACGAAAATGCCTGTTGTGCCACCTGTGTGGGGATGGTTTCAGAATCTCCGGTCGCATCACGGAAGATCATATCCAGGATATAATCAAAACTAATCTCACAGTTGGCCTGCGTACAAGTGTAACCATTGCTGGGCATGGGGGAAGCCATATGGATATGGAATACACCGGTTTCAACATTATCTCGACGCCAGTTACTGACAGTTCCTTCGCCATTGGTGAGCACTAACTCATCTTCAACAACGCGTGTTACCCCATCACTGGTATACTGCAGGAATACCGACTGATTACCCGGTACTAGACTGCTACAGGCCTCATCCTGACAGGCTCTGACAGTGATATCTGAAACAGAACAAATCGATGCCGGGCTGTCGTAATCAATTTCATAATGGTGCACTGTGATTGCACAGGGCGACAGGTCGTTCATATCTTGCTGTATGTTGGCAGCACTTTGCGCAAACCGGTAGATCCGCACATCATCAAACTGACCATCGGCTGAATTCCCCGTTGCATCAGGGAAGTAAGACGGATGACGATTATCCCCGATAAACAAAGAGTTCATATTGCCCAGCACACTACTCATATTGGAGGGCACACTGCCTGAGTAAGATTGCGCATTGCCATTGACATAAATATTCATTTGTCGGTTTTCTAAATCCCAGCTAAACGCCAGATGTACCCAGGTGCCGGCAGGGAAATTCAACGGATACGACGTGGTAATACGGGCATCACGGTCAGACTCATCTTCCATACCGAACAACAATTTGCCATCGTTTGTAATGGTACCGTAGAAGTATATCGAGGCATTAGAAGCATCGAACAGTTGTCTGGCTCGGCCATTCACCCAGGACTCATTAGCCTGATACCAAAAGGAAATTGTGCCCCGTGCGCCAATGTCGGTCTTCGGATTAATGGTAGTATCCACCGCATTTTGCGCAGAACCACTGTTATTGCGAGGAATAGAAACCACCTGACATGAGCCTAACTGACTTCCGCCATTACCATGCAGGAAGCTCAGATTAGTACCGTTGTTAATGTAGGCAGTCCCGTTGAAGGCGTTATTTTCATCATTTAGTGCAACATTGCTGGCCCCTTCAAACTTATAATGGGCCAGGCTGTTATCACAGGCTGTACAGGCATAATCGTCCTGGTAGAGGGCAACAACAAATTCATCGTCAGGTTGTGCCGTACCATAAATGCGCAGATCATCGATACTTCCTTTATACCAATTATCTAATTTAGACGGCTCGGATACGCCATTACCGGTGGTGGACGCATTGGCGCCAAGTACGATAGGTTCGGGGTTTGTATCAATACCTTGCGAAGGACTACTGTCACTGTCTTTTAACACTCCGTCAATGTACAAACGCTTGCCACTGGCTCCCCATGAATAAACGATATGGTGCCATTGGCCTTCCTGGATAACATTGGACGGCGAAACAATTTCGTTGTCACCCGTTGTTTGATGTCTGACCCTAATCGCACCGTTCGCTTTCACAAACATAGTAAGGTGTTTACCACCGTAATCAGTGCCCTGAGAATCTTTGGAAAAGATCGCCTGACCGTCATGGGTGCTGTCATCGATATTGGCATAGTCCAGCTCTGGTACATTGATCCACAGAGAAATTGCTCCCTGTGCAATCTCAAAAGCTTCACGATGCGGAATATTAATGTGCTCATCGATACCGGCGAAGCCCACAGCATTACAGAACTTACCTGAGGTGGTGGTTACCCCGTCCAGATAGTAGCCATTGTAGCCATTAACGATATCCACATAGCTTCCACCATCTCCGTTAATAGCGCAAACATCTGCGCCATAATGCGCCACCAGCACAGGATCTGGTACTTCACATTCTTCACAGGTATCCGGGTTTTCCGCTTCATATAATTCAGCCACACCTGCGCTGCTTAACTGACCATCATATAAACGCAGGTCGTCCATTTCACCTTTGAACTTGTCTTTCAGATATTGGCTGGAAGAGCCATAATTTTCAGTCACCCAGGCGTTAGCCCCCAAAACAATAGGTTCAGGGTTACCACTCAACCCTCGGGTGCTACTGTCAGAATCGACCTCATTACCGTTGAGGTATAGCTTCATGCCTTTATTACCCCAAGTATACACCAGGTGATACCATTGGTTGGCGGTCACCGCACCCGAAGATGCGTATACATTGCGATCCTGATTACTGTCATTGTAAATCTGATGCCTGGCCCGGATAGAACCGTTGCTGTTTAACCAGATTGTTAAATGGTCGCCACCGGCGTCCCAGCCACTGGAATCTTTGGAAAACAGGCCCTGCCCACCATGCCCATAATCGGAGCTATGTCCAAGGTCTTCGGCCTTAAACCAGAAGGACAAAGAGCCGCTGGCAAGGGAGAAATCATCTGCATGAGGGATCAGTACATTGGCATCCTCACCATCAAAACTCAGTCCCTGGCAATATTTTCCGTCAAACTCGATACTTGCGCCGTCTACAGCGCGACCGTGATTCTCGCCTACCGCATCAATAACTTCATCTTCGGAACCATTCAGACTACAAACGTTATTCTTCCAGTGACCAACCAATACCGGTTCTGGTTCAACACACTCTTCACAGGTATCTGCATTTTCTTCGGCATACAATACAGCAACAGCAGCATTATCCAGCTGGCCTTCGTACAGCCTGAGGTCGTCCATTTCACCAAGGAACTTGTCTTTTAAATACTGGCTACTTGAGCCATTATTTTCTGTCACCCAGGCGTTGGCGCCCAGGGTAATAGGTTCAGGATTGCCGCCAATACCACGGCTATCAGAATTGCTATCCACCAATGTCCCGTTAAGGTACATCTTCATGCCATAGCTACCCCAGCTATACACCAGGTGATACCACTGATTCTCATTAATGGCACCGGTATTGGTGTACAGGTTTTTATCATCGTTGGAGTTCGTTGTCTGGTGTCTGGCCCGTATCTGGCCATTGCTTTGCAACCATATTGTTAAATGGTGGCCGCCACTGTCCCAGCCACTGGAATCTTTCGAAAACAGTCCTTGTCCACCTTGTCCTGAATCACTGCTGTGATCCAAGTCTTCAGCCTTAAACCAGAAAGATACCGTTCCTGAATCTAAATCAAATTCGGCGGCATTAGGAATATTAACGTGAGCGTCATCACCATTAAACTTCAGGCTTTGGCAGAACCGCCCTTCATTCTCAATGCTGGTTCCGTCCAGTGCCTGGCCGTGATTCCCACTGATTGAATCTATCACTTCGTCGGCGGCACCGGTCAGCGAACAAAGATTATTTTTCCAGTGTCCTATCAGTACAGGTTCAGGCTCAGGATCAGGGTCCTGGCACTCACTGCAGGAATAGGCTGACAATGCCAGCAATTCATCCACCTGATTTTGGGCTAGTTGCTCGTCGAAAATGCGCACGTCATCCATGCTGCCTGAGAAGAAATCGTATAAATCATCCGGATCTGAGCCGTCATTTCCTGAGCGGTGAGCACTGGCTCCCAGTATGATAGGCTCGGGGTTACTTTCAATACCATAGGTTTCTTCACGGGTATCTTCCAGCACACCATTAATATACAGCTGCATTCCCTCGTCGCCCCAGGTGTACAGCACATGATACCAGGTGTTGTCGCTTATTCTGGTTGATGAGAACAGGTTATAGCTATAGTCCTCAGACTGATAGCGCACCCGTATACGGGTATCATTGGGTTCGTAAATCCAGAATGTCAGGCTTCCACCATCATCCCGTCCACTGGAGTCTTTGGAGAAAATGGCCTGGCCACGACTGGAAGAATCTCCTGGCAAGCTGGCGTCGGTGGTATTGAACCAAAACGAAATAGCGCCTTGCTCCAGAGCGAAATCGTTGTCATGAGGAATATTGACATGGCCTGTGTCCCCGTCAAACGTTACCCCCTGACAGTAAACGGCGCTTTGATTTGCACTGGCACTACCAATCGTCGTGCCATCATTGCCTCCGATAATATCGGGGACAGCCATGCTATTGCCATTTACCGGGCACACATCTAAAGGCCAATGACTAATGGGGTCGGGTAAAGGCTCTACCGGGTCAGGATCATCACCACCATTACATCCGGTAATATTGCCCACCTGATCTTCATCATAATAGACAACGGAACCTTCTTTCATATGGATGTCATCAGCGGTTAACCCACCTCTGACCGCAGACTGACGCTCCATTTGAATTTTTTTTCTGGAGTAAAGAAAGCCTTTATATTGGGCATTTTCTTTGATGTGCACGTCTTTATTGGCATAGATAAAAAACTTACTGGCTGATGACCACAAATTAACAGCCACATTGCGCTCAAAGTTTATATTGTTATCCGCATAAATAATGGTGGAATCGCCGCCAGCGTGCCAGATTTGCGCCCCTTCTTTTACTGTCAGGTCATCGATGTAATAAATGCCGCTGGAAAAACCTGCGTAGCTATTGCGTTCCAATTCCAGCTTTTTGATGCGGTAAACACCGTTTGCGGAAGTGAAATTGATTTGACCATTTTCTTTAACGATGACGTTTTTATAGTCGCCTTCTGGCAGTGACCCGGAACGGTCTCTTTCAATGGTGACATTATCCCCATCGGATTCCTGAAAATCCCCCATATCCAGACTTGAAGCGAGATTTCCCGAAGAGCGACAGGCTTTGTTGCCACAGCTGTAGCCATTGGTTTTGTCGTCGATGTCATTAAAGTCGATGAAACCATCAGCATAATACAAAGAATCATTTTTAATGAGGTAGATTACCGCATCCCGCTCAAACACCATCTTGCCATTGTTATCATAACTGGCCACCGCGTCGGTGAATACCTGAGACAGGTTTGCGTTACAAACGCCTAACTCGCCATTATTTCGATCATCGTCATCATCATCGTCGTCATCATCATCGTCGTCATCATCATCGTCGTCGTCGTCGTCGTCGTCGTCGTGATGGCGACTCGCCTGATCATCAGATAACAGAAAATTAACGATAAAAGGATTATTTGAAAACCCTACTACAGAAGCATAGGCGACCCGATGCGAAACAAAAATCAACACACTAAGAATCAATAACTGGATGAATCTCATGACTGCACATCCCGACCATCAATTGCCAATGTACGGCTGACCACGATCCCTTCACCTTCCAACTCGCAGGTTCCCTGGCTTTCGAAGCGGTAGTAGTTGGTACTATCCACCTCGGTGACCGTGCACAAAGCCACGACACTGCAATTTTCCATACCGGGAATATCGTTAAAATTTTCCTGTACCCATAAACTCGCATCAGAACCATCTGCATCGCAACGACTGGCATCACTGGTTTGTCCGGCAAATACATCCAACACTTTTTGATCCAGGCCGCTGCGCGCAGCATTCAGTGCCCGCAAGCCGTAGACCTCGTAAACAATGGTGGCAGAGCTGGTTCCCAGCAAACGCGACATAGACAAGCCCAGAAACGCCAGTACCAAAATGGCAAAAATGCTCATGATCAGCATATTGCCTGATTGTTGACCCAGCCCCTTGAGGCTATGGTGAGTTTTGCATATGTATTTCATTGTTAAATACTACCACTTCATCATTGCGCTCAAACATCAGGAGTGTGTGAACAATCGCGTTGCGTTGTAATCGAGAATCTTCAACCCGAAACGGTGCTTCGTCAAATGGTCGGTTATTATTCAACTGACCATTAGTAATTTTACTTATATCATTCGTCAGATTTTGTGCCATTAAGACTTTAGTGGCACCGTAAGTAATTTGCAGCTCGTCCACGTCAGCCACCTGGGTGGGTAAAATGCCGTAATCTGAAAGCAGGTACAGGTTATAACTGCCACTTTCCAGCACCAGGCAATAACTGATTGGGTCGCTGACAATATAAAAACGTTCAACTGTGGATTCTTCATCAAAGCTGATGGCATTTTGAAACTCTACTTCTTTTAGGCCATCGCGAGACGCATCCCTAACATCCTGAACCCGCACAATGCGCCCGTCATCATCTATCAGTTCGGCCTCATCGACATATACCTGTGAAGGGTCAGTTGGGTAAACCACAACATAGTGCGCCAACTCATTTGTGTCATCATAGCCAGAAGCAACGGCATCCAGGGCGCTCACCATATCGGGTCCTTCAATGGTGGTAATGGGGGAATCTGCACCGGTGGCGATAGATAAATAGAAGGTACTCCACTCAATCGGGAAAAACTCCAGACAGTGGGCATTGACGTCCTGTCCGGGCGGCTTATTCGCAGCCACCCGAATACTATTAGGCAGAGCATAACGAATGGCACGATTTAACCGCTCAACGGTATAGCGACTTTTGGCCAGAATATCGTCCCGTTCTGCAGTATCCACATACATCTGGGTACTGTTACCCATAAAATTGGTAACCCCCAGCGATACAATGCCAAGGATAACAATAACCGCTATCAGCTCTACCAGGGTAAAGCCGGCGTGTTGCTGACGAAATATGCCTGTTATTTGGGTGGTGTTACTTCGCTTCATCAAACAACACCTCAATAATTATGCTTGTAGGATGAAAACGTCATGTCTTCACCGTCTGGCATGGTCACAGTGATCTGAATAAACTTGATATTTCCGGTGGCTTCCTGTTGCGGGGTTTCTAAATGATTGGGAACACCATTCATGTCACTGTCATAACTGACAGAGACGGCAACCGCAAATCCTTCGTATAACTCTTTGCCATCTATCTCAAGGTCTAAGCCGAGAGAATTTTGCAACACTTCATCTTCGTAATAACCGTTAAAGTCATCAATATCATCAAAGTTTTCCCGTCCATTTTCACCATTTTCTGGGCCCAAAATAAGTGAACATGCTCTTTCATCATCTTGTTTGCGTATTTGTCCGTCGCCATTAACATCCTCATCACAACGAACACGACCACCGTTGCGATCAGAATTATCATCGTAAAACTTGCCGAGAATTTCATTGAACATGGATTGCGCCAGTTCAGTGGCACGTACCTGATAGATGGGAGTAACGCTTTTAGAGATTTGCGGAGAAACAATGCCAGTAACAACGGTCAATGCAATAGCAAACACGGTTATACCGATAACCATTTCGATCAAAGAAAATCCTGATTGTAAGCTTTTATTAGCACTAACAGGCATAAATATACCCTTCTGACTCTACACAAACATATGCAGAAGATTTACCAATAAACTCAATTCGACAACCATTGTATCCATTGACCGAATTTCCAACACATGTTAATTCATTTTGATTGGCTCTTCCTAAGGTGTCAAATTCGATAGCCGAGATTTCGTTTCCATCATTGCCACGCAATACCAAATCAATACCGTCCTTTTGCAGGGCACTGGCAGGCACGTAAAAGTACTCAGCAATGTCGCTGGTATCTATAGTATCGGCACAGGTGGCTTCAATTTGAGCGGTTATTGCAGTTACTGAGTAATCATTGGACGGAATACCAAACTGATCATTGGCATTATCAAAATAGACTTTATAGCAATAACCGTCGTTGCGCGTATCCTGCATAGCGCGGGTTTGCATATTGCGCAGTATAGAGATAGCACGGTTTTGATAAACCGTAGCGGCTATATCGGATGTGTTAAGTAACCGTGGAGCTACGTAAACAGAAAGAATCGCCAAAATTAAGACGACTAAAATAAGCTCAACCAGGGTAAAGCCCTGTGTGGTTTTTGAACATTGATGATTATCGCTTTTCATACAGTAAAAGCCGACACACAGTGTCGGCTTAAATGAGATGCTCTACTTTTTAGGCAGCGCCAACATCATCACAGGTTAGAGTTTGAGTAATTACAGGTGTAGTAACAGAGTCACTTGGTGTCGTAGTGGCATTATCTGCGTCAGTATACTGAACAAAACAATTACCCGGTGTAGTTGCATTTGGACCGTTATAATTGCTGGGATAAATTGTAGTTCTGCCTTCATCATCAGAACCCGCATCAGCTTCGTATTCACAAATATACTGACCATCGCTAGAAGTTGTTACCCCTGCTGCTAACACGCTATCTGTCAGACCAATAATTCTGCAAATCTCGTCAGCTACCAGATAAGTATCAACCACATCATATGTTGCACCTTCAAGTGATATCGTTGCACCTGAGTTTACAAGATTCGCAGAATGCGCGATCTGACTTGCGGATCGCAGAGCACCGTTGATACCGCTAATCGCAGATTGTTGTGCATCATCCTGAATATCCAAAAACTTAGGTGCTGCGGTTACCGCCAGGATACCTAAGATAATAATGACAATAATCAGCTCAATTAAGGTAAAACCTTTTTGCTGTTTAAAGTTTGCTGTTTTCATATTTACTACTCTCATCGTTATAACCTCAAATTATTAATTCTTTTGTGTTAGCAATTTTTCATCCTTAATCATAGTGTTCGGCATTCCCCTTATTGCCGTTATGATTCAGGTCAAAATCCCGGTTATCATTTGGTTGCGCTTACCACTTATTGCTAACCCACCAATTTTTTGACTCTGCCCGAGCTTATTCAATTAAGGTGCCAACATTTCCAGATTTCAGAAAAAAGGCAGCTTAATCCTGTTAGTTATTGCTAAAAGTCGTTACCTGACCAAAACGAGGGTCGTAAACAAACCCGTTACCTACAGTGTCATCTGAGGGTTGGGCAACTTCGTTTTTAACCGTCTGCGTCAGGTAGTAATAACATAAATCATTGTTTTCTTCGGCAGCGCCATCCGCTACCGTGGTGTAATAACGCACGCCTTCAAACGCGTTTTCCTGGCCACCTTCCCATTCAGTCGTAATAGTGGGTGAACTTTGAATAATGCGCTTGAACACCTGCATACAATCTTCTTCATCAATATCCACGTCTTCAGAGTTAGTTTGTGCCAGACCAGTGGGATAACCCGTATCTTTATCCACCGCAATCTCGACACCGCCTAAGGTGACTGCCGTGACATTGGCGCTGATGTTTTCAGAAGGCCGACCTTCAATTTCCCACTGCGCCCGGATAAGACCAACACCAGTTGCAAAACCGCCACCTACACCTTCAACGGTTGCGTCTTCGGCGTCATCGGTGACATCCAAAAAGCGCGGCAACGCCGTTGCCGCCAGCAATCCGAGTACCACGACCACGATTACCAGTTCAATCAATGAGAAACCACTTTGCTTTGTCATATTGCTTTTCTCGACGCTTTTGTTACTCACAAATCGAAACATCTTTTTACTAACTCCGTATGTTGTATATGGTGACGCTAATTGGGTAGGAATAACATCCTACTTTAGTCTTAAACAACCCGTTTCATGCAAACCAATCCACATTAGTTGCACTGACAGCTATCCTTATATCGGCATTATTTGGGGATCTCTTAAGACTCGACGTGAAAAAAGGAGAGAATCTTAAGGACACCGAGCTAAAATTTAACCAGCATCCTTACTACAGTCAGATTTTTGTGTCTGGCGAACCGCCTTTTACCTCTAACTATTAATTTTTAAAGGTATTTATGAATAGTGTAGCTGCTTTATTCAAATTTTTGAACCCTGCCGGTGTAGATATAATAATCGAACCAGGCCCCGGCTGTAATACTGAAACGACACTTTGAGTCCAGTATTTTCCCCCCCGTATTAATACCATCAAAAAACTCAGCTCTGACCCTGAAAGTATCTAATTGCAATGGCATATCTAAAATCATATCCCAGACTTTTTTGCAGCCATCCATATTGGGTTCCACGCGAGGCCAACCCAGATCACTCATGTTCACTGGCAATCGGTTGGTTTCCTTTTGGGTTTCAATGTTGTAATCCACCAACATAATGCGCTCTGGTTGTCCTTTAGCACGCCATTGCCAATGCGCTGCAATCACCAAATTATTAAATTTGTCGGCAGCGTTCATCAACGCCGTTTTTTGAACATTTGGCTCGTTCTTATCGAAATACCATACAAACGTGGCTATGAGCACGAAAAAAAAGACGACAATTATAAAATTAATTAGTACGGTTCTGTGACTGCTATCAGACCTACTCATCAGCGTATCCTGTCTGGTTGAATTTGAAGGTTATTACAGCTAACACGTTTGCACATCTGCGATTATTCCTTACTTATGCGCATTCATCATATCCCACATGGGGGTAAATATGCCTAATGCTAATACAAGTACCATGGCAGATACTATAGAAATTAAGATAGGCTCAATTTTAGCGGTCAGTGTTTTCAGGTCATAATCCACTTCCCGTTCATAATATTCGGCCACTTCTTCTAAAAGCTCGTCAATCCGTCCCGTTTCCTCGCCGACATTAATCATCTGCATCACCAGCGGAGTAAACAGGCCGCTACTGGCAGCAACCCGGGCCATGCTCTCGCCGCGTTCAATATTTTGACGCATCCCTACGATGCGTTCAGACACAAAGGCATTGTCTACCGCATCGGCTGTCAGATTTAAGGCATGAGTTAGCGGTACACCGGCTTTTAACATCATCGAAAAGCTACGACAAAATCGGGCCAGCAGAGATCTCTCCAGAATATCTCCGACAGCAGGCATACGCAGTTTGTATCTGTCCCAACGATAACGGCCGTCTTTGGTATTCATGTAGCGCTTTAGTGTAAACAAGCCGCCCACAATACCGGCGATCAGTAACTCCCACTTGGTCATGAAAAAGTCAGACATTCCCAACAAAAATTGAGTCATTGGTGGCAGGTCGGCCCCCAGCTTTTCAAACATACCTTTGAAGGTGGGGATAACGAAAATGTTCATAATGACCAACGCTGCTACTATGGCTATCAGTACAAACATTGGATAACGGGTCGCTGATTTGATTTGTTTACGGGTTTCCTGTTCTCGTTCCAGATATTCAGCTAACTGCAAAAACGCCATATCCAGTTGCCCGGTGTTTTCACCAACGTGCACGATACTGACAAACAGTTGATCAAATATTTTAGGGTGATTGTGTAAGGCAGAAGACAGATTACGCCCGCGCTCTAACTGGTCCGCCACGTCTTCCAGGGCGGTGGTCATTTTCACAGAATTTGAGGTTTCGGCCAGACCATTTACGGCCCGTAAAATGGGAATGCCGGCTTTCATTAATGAGTTCATCTGGCGCGAAAAGATAACCAGATCGGCCAGTGTTACCTCCGGCACTAACAATTCGATATTCAGACCGGTCTTTTTCTTAGCAGCGCCCTTCGATTTAGGTTGGCTTTTGGTCGGAGCGTTTTTGGCTGCGGTTATCTTCACCGGGATCAGTTTGCGCCCTAACAATGCCTGCGCAGCCGCCCCCTGATTGGCCGCGTCAATAGTGCCTTTAACCAAAGCACCCGTTGCATCTCGCGCTGAATAGCTAAAATTAGCCAAGCTGATCACCTTTATCCTAACAATTAGGGTTATTTATACACTAACTCCCCAGGCAACAACAGAGAGAAAAACGAGCGCCAGCTCTCATTTACAGCGGTATAACAGCGCCTAAGAGGGTTTATCGCCCTTGCCCCAATCCGGTTGTCTGGGTTGATTCAAATCCTGTTTAGGTTTTGCTGCGGGCTTCTGAGGCGCCTCAGATGAAGCTGTGGTTGTGGACTTATCAGTGCCGGGGTTATCTGCACCGGGTTTGGTCTTGGCAGATTGCGACACGTCAGCCACCATCTCCACCAACTTAAGCACTTCTTCTATCGAAGTCAGTCCCACCTTGGCATACTGTAACGCGCTTTTTGCCAACGGCACATAGCCAGGCGCACGCTTTGCCATTCTTCCAAACAAACCCGTGTCCGCGTCTTTCAGCGCGTTCATCATATCTTCGGTCATTTCCAGTAGTTCAAACACCCCGATTCGACCGCGATAACCGGTTTGATTACAAGTCTGGCAGCCAACGCCTTTGTGGTATTTATAGCGCCTGGCGCCTGCTTCGATGTTATCTATCCAGAACAGTTCATCCTCTTCGGGACGGCTCTCGGTACGACAGTTTTTGCAAATACGACGCACCAGTCGTTGCGCGATAATGGCCCGCAATGAACTGGCAGCCAGATAACCAGGTGCCCCCATATCCAGTAAGCGAATGGCACTACTTATTGAATCGTTGGTATGCAAGGTAGATAACACAAGGTGACCGGTTAATGCGCCTCGCAAACCGATTTCTACGGTTTCATGGTCCCGCATCTCACCCACCATGATGATATCGGGATCCTGACGCAATGTGGTTCTCAATACGTTTTTAAAATCCAGACCAATTTTGCTGTTTACCTGCACCTGATTAATCCGGGGTAAACGGTATTCCACCGGATCTTCAACCGTAATAATCTTTTTGGCCGGCAAATTCAGTTCCGACAAGGCCCCGTACAAGGTAGTGGTTTTCCCGGAACCGGTTGGTCCGGTCACCAGAATCATTCCGTGAGGGCGATGTAAAAGTTGTCGAAAGCGCTTTAACAACCTTTCCGGCATCCCGGTTTGTTCTAAAGTTAACAAGCCGGCCGATTGATCCAACAAACGCATAACCACGGATTCGCCATTTTGTACCGGCATGGTGGAAACCCGGACATCAATAGAACGGCCTTTAATGCGAATGTTGGTGCGGCCGTCCTGCGGCAAACGCTTCTCTGAAATATCCAGTCCGGACATCAGTTTTAAACGCAAAACCAGCGCAGACGCGATGTTTTTTTCATTAATGACGCTTTCCAGCAGAACGCCATCGACCCGTTGCCGGATGCGTAACTTGCCTTCATCCGGCTCGATATGAATATCTGACGCTGACATTTGTACGGCATCTTCAAAGATAGACTGCAGCAATTTGGCCACAGTGGTGTCTTCTTCTTCATCACCAGCGGTATCAGTTAAATCAAAATCGTCGTCATCTTCGTATTCTGATGCCAGCGCCTGAGCAAAAGAGGCGATTTCTTCAGTGCGTCGATAGTAAGTATCAAAGGCATGGTACAACTGGGACTCTGGCACAATAGCCAGTTCCAGCGGTTTGGGCAGTATGTTTGACAGGGTATCCACAATAGACAAGTCAGCCGGATCACTCATGGCGATCAGAATGCTGTCGTCCCGCTCTTCCAATGGCAGTGCTTTTAAGCGACGTGCCTGCACTTCCGGCACCAGTTTCACGACCTTGGGATCAATCTTTTTGCGGGAAATATCCAGAAGCGGAATATTCAGTTGCTGCGCCAGAAAAGTCAGTAAGCCCTGTTCAGTGACAAAGCCCAAATCCTGTAGCGCCTGGCCGAGTTTGCGCCCCGTTTCCCGCTGCGCAGTAAGCGCCTGCTGAAGTTGTTCATCAGTGATAACCGACTCGTGAACCAACAGATCCCCGAGTCGCATCTTTAACTTTGGCTTCAATCTAGCCCCCCAGCTCGAGAATTCTCTGTTTTATAAAATCATTGGCTGAGGCTGACAGCTGCCGCAAATCAGCGGCGTTTTCGTAGGCTTTTAGCGCACCATCTCGTTGCGACATACGATCCAGCGATACCGCTAAACCTAACCACCATTGCGCTCTATTGGGTTCAAAGATCACCAGTCTTCCGTACAGATGTGAAGACTCGGCGTTGAGTTCCAACTCCTGCGCCACGGTGGCCTTTAAACCATAAAAATCAATATTGCGCTGCACATCAGGATCAACACCTTCAAGCACTGTGTATGCTGCGCGTAACTTTTTCTCGCGATAAAACAACCGGGCCAACATCAGGCGAAAATCCACCCGTTGCGGCGCGATATCAATGCCATCAGACAACACCACACTGGCGGTACCATTATTCCCGTTGGAATAGAGTAAGACGGCCAACTTTTTGCGAATATCATGCTGTTTAAAGTCGACATTGAGAATTTGACGATACAGGGTTATGGCTCTTTCTACATTGTTTTCGGCCACTGCCTGAGAAGCCAGGCTGGATAATTCAGTGATTTGCGCTGTAGCGCCTTCCACACCACTTACCTGAACAAAGCTCCCTCTGCCAGGTGCCACGGGTACCAATGTCTGCCCTACGGTTACCACCGGCTCTGCCGCGTTTTGGCTACCGGCCTCTTTGGCCTGGGGTTGGCTATCTGCGCTTTGTGTAGCAGCAAAGTCGGTTTCGGCGAAATCGTCTTCGGCATCACCAGCTGTTTGTCGATTTTGCTCATCGTCTGCGCTGGCCGTGGCCGTTGTTGCTTGCATAGCACTTTCAGAAGGCTGACTTTTCGCAAGCAACTCCTGTTCATTTTGCGGGTTTGTAACTTGCGGGGGGTTCACCGGCTCGTCGATAACCGGAACGCCGCCCCGGGTCGGCATCATCTGATCCAGCGCGCTGTTGACCGACACCTTTTTACTTTGTTGCTGTTTTGGCTCTTCGCCTGAAATAAATTGCATGGTCTGGGTGTACAGATCGACAAAATACTCGGGACCCATAGCCCGATAACTGAAATATCCGGCAGCAGAGACCCCAATAAAAGCAATAAAGAAAATCATATAGCGAATGCGCTTTGATTCTGGCGGCTCCTGATAATCGCTGCCGTCCCCATGCTCATGGGCACCACGATCATCGAGATCCTTTAGCATCTTATTCACGACACTCACAGTAATTCAGCTCCAGTCAAAAAATTGGTCAGTTCGCTTCGGAACATAAACAAAAGCAATAATAACGCCAAAATTAATACAAAAATCGATACCCGGCTATTCGACCTTGGTTGTATACAGGCATCTGTATCTTTGACGGCAAGTTTTACGTGATCTTTAGTCACGCGATGCTTTCCTTCGCCATAGGCCAACATCAAAGCTTTGTGAGCAACAACGTTGACTATTCTTGGGGTTCCTCTGCAGGTCTTGTGCAGCAAGCCACACACCTGACGACTAAAAATTTCTTCGGAGCGATTGCCCGCTACACTGAGGCGATGTTTCAGATAAAAATAAAGTTGATCCCTGTCCATGGTTTGCAACGCATAGCTAAAAGTAATGCGTTGCTTTAATTGTCTGAGCTCGCCCTTGCTGATTTTGGTATCCAGTTCTGGCTGCCCGAACAAAACCACCTGCAACAATTTACGCGATTCGGTTTCCAGATTGGTAAACAGGCGCAACACCTCAAGGCTTTCACTGGGTAATGCCTGCGCTTCATCAATGATCAACACCACAGAATTGCCGCCCTGATGGATCTCAATCAGCTTTTCCTGTATTCGCTGAGTAAACTCCTGTTGATCAGTTTGAGTGCTCAGATTGACTTTAAGTTCAGCCGCCACCGCCCGTCTTAATTCTTCCGGTGACAAATAAGGATTGGGAATATAAGCCGTGACGAAGTGATCAGGTAACTCATTGAGAATTTTGCGGCATATCAGGGTTTTGCCGGTCCCCACTTCGCCGGTAACTTTGATAAACCCTTCACCGGCTTTAAGCGCGTGTAAAATCACATCTAACGCTTCTTTATGGCAGGGTAAACCGTAAAAATAGCTGGTGTTGGGGGTTAGTGTAAAAGGTAACTCCCGCAAACCAAAATGATACAGGTACATAACTTAATCCACATACAACCAGTCAGCTATGTAATCCTGACTTTGTTTCAACTGTTGTTGCCAGGTACCTTGTTTCACCACCGTGGGTTTGATCAGGATCACCAGTTCGCGTTTCACTACAGCTTCGCGCTTATTGCGAAACAGATTACCCAGAACCGGGATATCGCCGACAAAGGGCGTTTTGGAAATATTGTCTGTGGTACTGGTAGACATCAGGCCACCAATCACCACTATTTCGCCGGAGCGCGCCTGAATAACCGTATCAGATTCACGAATGTTACTTTGCGCCAGTGGCAATACCAGTTCTTCCTGATTAATGGTAACCACCTTTTGCTGCTCTTCAGTCTCAATAACAGAAGGATGAACATGCAGCAGAACACTGCCGCGCTCGTCAATTTGTGGAGTGACATCCAGGGCGATGCCGGAAAAGAAAGGGGTTAATTCTACATCTGGTGTCGTTGACGTGGTACTGGCATTGGTGGTGCTTTGATTGGATACATCGGTTACAAAGTATTCATCACTGCCCACTTTGATGACTGCTTTTTGATTATTGAGCGCCGTTACCCTTGGGCTGGACAACACCTGCACATTTCCCTGAGTAGACAACAAAGACAGTACCCCGGAGAAATCCTGATTGATAAACGACAGGCTGGAAATTCCCCCCAGGGCTCCGGTTATTTCGTTCCCGGAGGTAGTGGCTCCGGCTGCAAAGCGAAAATCGGTAGAGCCGGAATGCGACAGAATCTGGGTCCAGTTGATACCCTGCTGGTACTCGTCACTTAATGTCAGTTCAATCACCCGGGCTTCCAGAATCACCTGACGCTGCACGCTTTCCTGAGAAGCCTGCAAAAACTTGCGCACCTGACGCAATTCATCAGGCATAGCCCTTACAGAAACCAGGCCCGCCTGAGGCGACACCACGACACTGCGCCCCTGCTCTGCGCCCACCATAGAAATCAACGCAGCCTGTAATTGCGCCCAGAAGTTAGTTTGAGTTGTGGTTGAGATTGTGGTGCCGTTGCCGCCGCCACTTAACCCGGTGAGATTATTGCTGTTATTGTTGCCTCGATTACCGCCCCCAAGGCCGCTGTTATTATTACCGCTGCTGCCACCAAATTGCGATACACCGCCGGTGCTGACGCTACTGGATGTGCTGCCATCGCGCTGCATAAGCAAATAGTTGACGGCGAATGTTTCGGTGCGGATGCCGGAGGGATAAACCCGGTATACATTACCTGTTTGCTGTACATCGTAGCCATAGATTTCCTGCACAATTTCAAACACGTCCTGCAGGCGAACCTGCTTCAGATCCAGAGTGATGCTGCCCTGTACTTCAGGATGTATGGCGATACTGTAGTGGCTGTTTTTAACTAATCCGGAAAAGAAAGTACGGGCATCCACCTGGTTTGCCTGAATGTCCAGGCGAGGTTCACCGAATAGCTCCCGCTCTTTTTGTACGGGAAGCTCGGGGCGCAGCGCTTCTGCCACCGACTGGGGTACGGTCTGTAATGGCTGAGTGGCTCCCTGTTCGTCGTCATCCTCAGAGATTGCCTGGCCCAGTGCAGACCTAGCGGGTTGTGTCATTTCTGGACGGCTGGAACTCTGACACGCGGCCAGAATTACCGACAAGAAAACCAGAATAGCGCATCTAATGATCATAATTTGATTCGGTAATAAAATCTGTTTTACTTATTGTTATTTCTTTTTCGAGGTCGTTTAATTTTAAAATGATACTGTAGGGTTTCACCTGGCTGAGTATGACATTGCGCCAGTGAGCCCCTTCATAAACCACCTCATTGTTAATTATTGCATATTTCACAGGATCCGTAACCACAATTGCGGATAACTTTGCGTTTGGGAAAGCGGCATTATTACCCTGCCCGGGAGCACTCCCCAGCGCCGCACCGTCCTGCGTTGCCGCGCCGCCCTCTTCGTCCACGGCCAAAACCGCTTTGTTTGCCGGACGCGTAGGATCTTTCAAGATCTGTCTGGCCAATACATTCCCGGATGCCATCAACAAACACAATATCATCACAAACATTCGCATATCAGACTCCAATAAAGGCTTTACTGGTGCTGAGGGTATACAACTCAATTTCCGCCCTGGCTTTGGGGTGCTCCTCCACAATGTAATCAAATCGCTTCCAGTAAAAGCGCCACTCAAGAGACTCAATTTCATTGAGATACTCCCAAATATGGCCATATTCACCTTCCAGGACCAGTAACACGCCATGCTGAAATAAATTAACCCGGGCACCGCTGTCTGCATTGATGTCCATCATTCTCACCGGTGGAATAGACTCCATCTGCAGCACTTTGAGCTTTCTGGACTGGCTTAAAATCTTTTCCAATACCTCCGGCATTTTGTTTGCCGGGATCAAATCCACCGTTTGTTCACGCAGCTTTTCATCTATCTCTGTAATTTGCTGTGCAAACTTTTCGCGGTTTTTGCGCAAGGGTTCGTTGGGATCTTCCGCGAGCTCTAATTCTACGGCCTGAATTTGAGTGTCTAACTGACCCGATTGAGACTTCTGCCTCTCCACAGTCCGGGTTAGCTTTTCAATTTCAATTTGTACCGGCTCAACTAACCACACATAGCCACCGAACAACACGGCCACCAAACCGCTAAACAGCGCCAGCGTTTTTTCACGGGTCGACAATTCCGCGAACTTATCTTCCACATCAGACCAGCGTTTTATATCAATATTCATGGTTGCCCGGCTCCCGCAACGCCCGCCGCTTTTTTCAGGACTTCTTTTTCAACTGCCAGTTCTACCAAATCAGAGCTGATAACAAAATTCAGATTGTCCTGGTCATCTCTGAACATTCTGGCACCGGCAAAACTGCGGCCGGTAAAATAGTTGGATTGGCGCAACTGGCTCACCCAAAACGGTACTTTGGCAGACTCAATGGTGGCACCTTCCATGCGAATTTTTTGTTCGTGAATGCTGATACGCGTTAACCAAACGCCATCCACATGATTAAGCGCCAGATCTTCCATCAGCATAGAAAAGCCCTGATTTTTCAGTTGCTCACGTCCGCGAAGTTCATCCAGCAGCAGTCCTTTATCACGTGCTTCATTTTGTAGTTTTTGCACCTGAGAGACCAGGGCCGGATCCTGCGCCCGGGTATCACGGGCATTGGTGAGCATTTTCAACATCTTAGTCTGCTGTGTGTATTTTTGCTGAATATCCCGGGTAGCAACCTGCATGTCGCGATATTCCTGATGGTAATGCTCACTGATGGCAAACAACACAACCCCACTAAACAACCACATCAGCAGGACAAATCCTGCAGTAAACAAATTTAGTTTCGGTTTCAGTTCATCCGGAAAGAGGTTAACGCGGTACTTCACGCGGCATCTCCTTCTTCGACATCAACCGGTAAGGCTTTGTCTGTGGTGGCAAACGCGCCCCCCAATGCGGCTAATGAGGCATCGGTAAAACTCAATGATTCAAACTTGGGACAATCGGGGATAAAGGCCTCAGCTTCAACCTGCATCGCATCAGTGATCAACTTCGCCAGCACAGCCTGATGTTGGGTATCCAGATTCAGATAAATGCGTTTAACCGGGGCTTGCCGCAACTGGCTCTCAAAAAAGTCCATGGAACGCTGTAACTCAACGCTGAGTGTTTCTGATACCCCCATTTGCAATTCCATTTCAGTGAAGGTACTGATTTGTTCATAACCTTTAATGCGTCGCGAGAAGTACATTCTTCCGCCTTTGACGATATTCAGACACACCTCTGCGCCCGGAGCCTGAAACATGGTGACATAACCATCCTGGTCTTTGGGTAATAACTCACAGGTAGCCAGTTCTTCCACCGTCACACTTTCCACAAACAATCCGGCTTCCAGCACGCCTTTACATACTTCAAATAACTCGGCTTTGGGAATAGCAACCACATTGACCTTATTGGCCCCGGTGGTTTGTGCCGGTAAATCAAAATAATCAATGACCACTTCATCTTGCGTCATGAGCAGGTCTTTTATGGACCATTGCAATGCTGAAGCGATTTCTTCCTCAGGAACGGCGGGTTTATCGGTTTGCACCAGTTTGTATTTTTTAGTGGCAAATACGAGGGTGGTTTTGGTGTTGTTTAGCCCCTGCTCAGACACCAGTTCTTTTAACTGAGTTTGCCAGTCCTGCAGTGGAAGAGTTTGATCAAGCACCCAGGTTTTCTGACCATCAATATCCTGAGTGGCACACACATGCAGACCGTTGACATCATACTCGATCCCCAACGACGCAAAACCGGACGGCTTGCGATTCATGTAGGAAATCAGTTTTCTCCAACCTATGCGCATATGTTACTTTTTATTCTTGTATTTTTTGGTATTAGAACAAACTCTGGGCAAAATCACCATATCTCGTCTCTCTCTTATCATATTATTTATCTGCAACTTTGTCGGTTTCTTAGACTTTTTCTGACTATTAGCACCTGACGCTACTGCATTAACTGATGTTTATTGTCCCAGAGTCTTCTCATTGAGCAATCCGACAAAAGTATAAAATACTATGTAATTCAATACGTTTTGTGGATTGTACCGGCTTTTGGTAGGGTCTGTTTTATTCTCATTGAATTGCGGATATAGTAGGACCAGTTAACTATAACCCCGCGACCTCAATGCCTTTTTGCTAAATGGAATTCACCACCATGAAAATGGATTTTATCAAAAAATATCTGCACAGCCTCAGCCGCTATGATGGCTATATAATTCTGTTGGTGGTCACGCTCGGGTTCGGCAGTTTTATGAGCGAATTTTATCACCAGCACAAGCATGTTGACTGGCTCATATTGCCCAAGGTTTCAGACTTTTTCAGCCCCGGAAACGCATATCGAAGCTGCGTCTATACGGTGATATTACTGATACTGTCAACGGTGTTGCGCCATGCCACCAACAACAGTAAAGACAAATCCTGGCGCTATATGGCGGTTATGGCCTTTTCTATTGTGGGTTCGGTCATTGTTGCTCTGATTACCAGTAATCAGCCCTCTGATATGCCCTTCATCTGGGCACTGGCTTTCTCTCTGGTTCACATGGGTTATTGGTGTTGGAAGCGAGAACACATTGAAACCTCCAACTATCAAACCAGGATAAGAGAAACAACCACCCGGCTAGATAAGATACTGAACACCATGCCAAAAGATGAAGCATTCACGGCAATGGGAGTGGGCACAGCCACGACATTTGGCATGTTATCCGTTATCACCGATATGGCCAGGGAAGCCCAAAGTGACGACGAAAAGCGACTGGTCGCCGAAAGTGCCAGAGAGCAAATCAAAAAAGCACTGGCTTCAATGTGTCGCATAGCGTCTTTGTGGACCATATCGAATGCGAGATTATTTGAGGCCAATATAATGGTGGTTACATCAGCTGAAGACGCGGTTAATATTCCTGACGCCGGTGATGCTTTTGAGAGAGGAAGGTACTTTTTTCCAGACCCCTGTACCTTAGAGACACTGAATCTGGGCTGTGCAAAATGCCTGTATTTGCTACCTGAATTGGCAATCAACAGCAAAGATGGTGGCGAGGTGTTGTTGCAACCGATTATGTTACCGGTGGAATTAACCTCTGAAACTCACCCCGGCGTCATAAAAGGCGCACCGGAGGCGATTGAAACAGGGCGGGTCGTATCAATTCACGATGTAAAAGAAATCATAGACAATCTGCCCGCTAACTACGTCGCCAGACAAAAAGAAGCGATTCAGTCCTATTATGACAGCCAGGAAAACTGTGGTTCTATTCTATCTGTGCCATTGGAGATATCTTCTGGCCCGCAGAAAAACAAAGGGCAGATAGTTGATGCCGTCATCAACCTGTATCGCCCGGAAGATGGCCTGATTAAGTCTCCTGAATTGTTTCAGGAGTTTACCCGTCCGCTTGTACTCATGATCGCGAATCTGCTATATTTATACATGAAAAACAAAGAGTTCTGCCATTCCCAGGGCACAGATGCAGAAGCTTAGGCAAGAATCAAAATGCAATTTTGAGACAAGTCATTAATGCCTTTAGGCAAAAAAAGTGGTAACTTGCCGATATAGAGTCAAATGACAGTGTTAGCCCCATAGTTTAATTTGAGCAATGGCTCGGAGATAAATGATGAAAGAACAGAAGATTGTCAAAACAGTAAAAGAGCACAAAAAGCTGAGAACAGCTTCTCCTGCAACTTACTATGTTGTTGCCCCTTCTGGTACGTCTAAAGAAGAGCGTTTTGAAAACCTTAAACAGCAATACCAATCCATGTTAGCCGCACAAAATGAAATGCTGCTCGAAAGCGAAATGTTGGTTAAGGCAGTTTACGGTGAGGTAGCTTGCGGCTAACCCGTCCGGATGAATATTTGTAACAAAGGCACCTATCCGGTGCCTTTGTTATTTTTCGGAACTTCGATTGCTCTGAATACGGCTTTGCTGCAATAAAAAACCCCGCGATGGCGGGGTTTTTGTTCATTGAAACTTTACATTGTAAAAGTTGAAAAATTAAAACGGAATATCGTCATCAAAGTCAAAATCCGGCTCCTGCATAGGCTGGGCAGGTTGTTGTGGTGCCTGGTTAAAGCCGCCACTCCCCTGATTGCCACCGCGATTTGGCTGACCACCGCCCTGATTCGGCATTTGCTGATAACCTGGCGCTTGTTGTGGCGCACCGCCACCTTGTGCGCCCTGGTTAGGCTGATAACCACCACCTTCGTTACCGCCCTGACGGCCACCTAACATTTGCATGTTGTCGGCAACAATTTCAGTGGTGTAACGATCCTGACCGTTCTGGTCCTGCCATTTACGCGTTTGCAATTTGCCTTCAATGTAAACCTGAGAGCCTTTTTGTAAATATTGTCCGGCGATTTCCGCTAACTTGCGGAACATCACAATGCGGTGCCACTCGGTGCGTTCCTGCAATTGCCCTTGCTGATCTTTCCAGCTTTCACTGGTGGCGACGCTGATGTTGGTGACAGCGTTACCGTTTGGCATATATTTTACTTCCGGGTTTTGCCCCAGGTTGCCGACAATAATAACTTTGTTGATACCTCTGCTGGCCATGATTTCTCCTAATTCTCTTCTGGATCAGCCAGTTTTCTGGCTTGTAATATATCAAAATGTTTGCCCTGAACCTTCAGGTACACGGCTGATTCGTCCGGTACAATGGTGTACTCACTGATACCCGGTAAAGCATTAAATTCCGTTTGTAGTGTCGCTAAGTCTCGTCCGGCTAAATTCAAAGTCAGCGTGTAACGAGACAGACGCTCGGATGCATGGAACCCTACAAACAAACCTGTCCAAAGAATACAGATGCCTGCCGCTAAATACCAGACTAACTGGGAACCGAAGTTAGCCAGTATTAAACCTGAGACCAAGCCGCCTAAAAATGCGCCAAAAAACTGGAAGCTGGCGTAAACTCCCATTGCTGAGCCCTTTTTACCTGGCGGCGCGATATTGGCCACCATAGCTGGCAGATTAGCCTCAAGGTAATTGAAGCCTGTAAAAAATAAGATAATAAAAGCCATCAGGCCATAAAAACTGTCAGCCAGATTGGCCAGACCGACAAAAGCGATGGCCATCAACCACAACGCCACTATGATTACGACATGGCCGGGCAGTTTTCTGCCTGCGCCCATCAACAGGGCCATACCCACTATTGCCAGTAACAGTATGGGCAAATAGAGCATCCAGTGTTGCCCCAACTCCCAGCCTAAATTTTGTAAATTCACCGGAAATTGCACAAACACCAAGGTAATCATCATATGCAGCAGCAAGACACTGACATTCAGCCTTAGCAGGGATTTCGACTGCAGTATGTGTTTTATCTGCGACTTACCCGGCAAGGTATCACCACTGGGGGCATTAACCACCACATTGGGCACACCAAACAACACTAACGGAATACAGATCAGGGCCAGCACGGCAGTGATTAAAAAGATACCTTGCAGACCGGCTGAGGCAGCCAACAATGGGCCGATAATTAACGATAAATAAAATGAAAAACCAATCGCGATGCCGATAGTAGCCATCACCTTACTGCGCTGATTTTCGCGACTGATATCCGCCGCCAGTGCCATAATGGCGCCAGCGATAGCTCCCGTTCCCTGCAGAAAACGCCCCAGAGTTAACAACCACATTGAATCCGCCATAGCCGCTATCAGACTACCAAAGGCGAATAAAACTAAGCCTCCGATAATAACCGGTTTACGTCCCAGTTTGTCAGATAACATGCCCATCGGAATTTGCAACAGGGCCTGCGAAAGACCATAAGCGCCAATAGCGGCCCCCACCCACACCGGCGTGTAGTCGGGGTAATCCTGCGCAAGTACTACCAGCACCGGCATCACCATGAATAACCCCAGCATACGCATCAGGTAAACAAAGGCCAGTGACAGGGCGCCACGTATTTCGGTCTGGTTCAAAACGGTCGAATTTCCTGTCAGAAACGGTCAAAAAAAGGTCGCGAATTTTAGCACATAACCTGGGTCAGAGACAGTATCTATTGCCCATATGGGATAAATTAAACCATTTGCTAACTACTGTATATATATGCATATAATACTCTTTTTGCGAACAGCTATTTCTACCGCATGGACAAAATTACCGTCAGGGGTGCCAGAACCCACAATCTCAAAAACGTCAACATCGAGCTGCCACGGGATAAACTGATCGTGATCACCGGTCTGTCCGGCTCTGGCAAGTCTTCTTTGGCCTTTGATACTCTGTATGCCGAAGGCCAGCGCCGTTATGTTGAATCCCTGTCAGCATATGCCAGACAGTTCTTATCCATGATGGAAAAACCCGAAGTAGATCACATTGAGGGTCTGTCTCCGGCGATTTCTATCGAGCAAAAATCCACATCCCATAACCCGCGTTCGACCGTGGGCACTATCACCGAAATATACGATTACCTGAGATTGTTGTTTGCCCGTGTCGGTGAACCTCGCTGTCCGGATCACAATGCCCCTTTGCAAGCACAAACTGTCAGCCAGATGGTGGATAAAGTGCTGGAATTGCCGGAAAACAGCAAAATGATGTTATTAGCGCCGGTAGTAAAAGATCGCAAAGGCGAACACATTAAAACTCTGGAAAATCTGGCCGCTCAGGGCTTTATCCGGGCCAGAATCGACGGTGAAATCTGTGATCTTTCCGATCCGCCGGAACTGGATTTACACAAAAAGCACAGTATTGATGTGGTTGTTGATCGCTTTAAGGTGCGGGAAGATCTGCAGCTGCGCCTGGCTGAGAGTTTTGAAACCGCACTGGAACTCTCAGCCGGGGTAGCGCGTGTTGCCTGGATGGACGAGCCGGAAAAAGAAGAGCTGGTATTTTCGGCTAATTTCGCCTGCCCCCATTGTGGTTACAGTATTACCGAGCTGGAACCGCGTTTGTTTTCCTTCAACAACCCGGCGGGCGCCTGTGGCACCTGCGACGGCCTGGGAACCAAACAGTTTTTTGATCCGGTGCGTTTAATCACCAATGAAGAGATCAGTATTTCCGGCGGAGCCATTCGCGGTTGGGACAAACGCAGTTACTACTATTTTCAGATGCTGCAAGCCGTTGCTGAGCATTACCAATTTGATCTGAACACACCGTTTAACGAGCTGGATAAAAAAGCACAGGATATCGTGCTCTTCGGCAGTAAAGGCACTTCAATCAATTTCAAGTATATCAATGATCGCGGCGATATCATGACCCGCAAACATCCCTTTGAGGGGATCATCCCCAATATGGAGCGCCGCTACAAGGAAACCGAATCCAATGCCGTGCGCGAAGAACTCTCTAAATATCTGAGTCAGCAACCTTGCACCAGTTGCGGTGGCAGTCGATTGCGCCAGGAAGCCCGCAACGTGTTTGTGGCAGATACCACATTGCCGACAGTATCAGAAATGTCGATTGTAGAAGCCAAAGACTTCTTTACCCATCTGCAGTTACAAGGGCAACGAGCGCAAATTGCTGAAAAAATCCTGAAAGAAATCAACGACCGACTGACCTTTTTGGTGAATGTCGGCCTGAATTACCTGAACTTGTCGCGCAGCGCCGATACCTTATCCGGCGGTGAAGCCCAGCGGATTCGCCTTGCCAGCCAAATTGGTGCAGGTCTGGTAGGTGTCATGTATGTACTGGACGAACCCTCAATTGGCCTGCATCAAAGAGATAATGAGCGCTTACTCAAAACCCTGACTCATCTTAAAAATTTGGGTAACACTGTGATTGTTGTGGAGCACGATGAAGATGCCATTCGACTGGCCGATTACATCGTAGATATCGGTCCTGGTGCCGGGGTACACGGTGGTCAGATTGTGGCGGAAGGTCAGTTAGAGGATATACTGAGCAACCCAAATTCGCTGACCGGCAAGTACCTGTCAGGCAAAGAGGCCATTGCCATACCTGAAAAGCGGGTACCAGTACAGGATGATGCCTGGGTTGAGCTGGAAGGCGCCACCGGCAATAACCTGAACGATGTTACCTTGCGGGTTCCGGTAGGGCTGATGACCTGTATCACCGGGGTGTCCGGCTCGGGTAAATCCACTCTGGTTAATGACACCTTCTACAAAATTGCCCATATTGAACTTAACGGTGCCACCACAGACGAACCGTCTCCTTATAAGTCCATCACGGGACTGCATCAGTTAGACAAAGTAGTGGATATCGATCAAAGTCCGATAGGCCGTACACCGCGCTCCAATCCGGCCACCTATACCGGTATTTTCACCCCTATCAGGGAGTTGTTCTCCGGTACGCAGGAATCCCGCTCTCGTGGCTACAAACCTGGCCGCTTTAGTTTTAACGTGAAAGGCGGTCGCTGTGAAGCCTGCCAGGGCGACGGGGTAATTAAAGTAGAAATGCACTTTTTGCCTGACGTTTACGTGCCTTGCGATGTGTGTAAAGGCAAACGCTACAATCGCGAAACGCTGGAAATTCAGTACAAAGGCAAAAACATTCACGAAGTCCTGGAAATGACGGTAGAAGACGCCCGCGTGTTTTTTGATGCCGTACCTGCGATTAATCGCAAATTACAAACCCTGATGGACGTAGGCCTGTCCTACATTCGATTAGGACAGGCTGCCACCACCCTTTCCGGTGGTGAAGCGCAACGGGTGAAGTTAGCAAAAGAATTGTCCAAAAGGGATACCGGCAAGACCCTGTACATTTTGGACGAACCCACCACTGGCCTGCACTTTCACGATATCAAACAACTACTGGCGGTGTTGCATCGCCTCAGAGATCACGGCAACACAGTGGTAGTTATTGAGCACAATCTCGATGTCATCAAAACCGCAGACTGGATTGTCGATCTCGGTCCGGAGGGTGGCTCCGGTGGTGGTAACATCATCGCCGAAGGTACACCGGAACAAGTTTGCAAAGTAAAAGCTTCACATACCGGTCATTTTCTTGCACCATTTCTTAAAAAAGAATAATCAAGGAAACGCACATGCTGGAAGAATCCTACAAAGTTCGATTTTACGAAACCGATGCCCTGAAACACGTAAGTAATACCACGTTGGTGCAATGGTTTGAGTCTGCCCGGGAACCTATTTTTAAGATGTTCACTCCTGAGTTGGATGTCGACAACTGGCCGCTGATTTTGGCCAGTTACAAAGTGGACTTCCTGAAACAGATATTTTTGGGTGAGGTAACAATCAAAACCGGCATTAGCCGTCTCGGTGGCAGCTCATTTGACGTTTTTCAGGAAGTTTGGCAAAACGGCGAGCGCTGCGCCAAAGGTGTTACGACCATGGTGCACTTTGATTATCAGGGCCAAAAAGCCTGCCCGGTACCTGACGCGGTTCGCGCCCAACTGCAAGATATTTCAGTGGCAGCAGACTGATGACGGATTTCATTAAAGTCATACCCAATGCGCTGGATAACGACACCTGCGATAGCCTGATGGCTAAATTTGCACAACACCCGGGGACTTTTGAAGGTCGCACCGGTGGTGGAGTGGATACCAGCAAGAAAGTCAGCCGGGATATTTCCATCAGCAACAACCCGGAGTTTCAGGAAGAGTTCACTAAAGTCGTTCACGCCACAACACGGCAGGTGATTGATTATTTTGATGAGTTCTTTTTTGCCTTTATTGGACCGTTGGGGATTAAAGTCAGGCACCCGCAAACCGGTGAACCAACCAACATTACTGATGAGAACTATGAGGAGCTGGCCAAACCTAAAATTGACCAGTTTATTCCGCAGTTCTTTCGTTTTGGTGATGTTAATATGCAGAAATATGAGGCGCGTAAAGGCGGTTATCCTTACTGGCATTCGGAAGTCTATCCACAAATGCCCAATAACGAAGCGCTGCACCGAATTTTATTGTTTATGTATTACCTGAATGATGTGGATGAAGGTGGCGAAACTGAGTTCTATTATCAAAAGAAGCGCATCAAGCCCGAAAAAGGCACTATGGTGATTGCGCCGGCGTATTTTACTCATACCCATCGTGGCAATGTCCCCATCTCAGGCGACAAACAAATTATAACGTCCTGGGTATTGTTCCAGCGCGCCGAGCACCTTTATCGCGGTTAAACCGCGATAGCCTTGCTAACCCCAGGCATTCCCTCTATTCAAACGGCTCTATGGCTTCTCCCACCATATTGTAGCCAACCGTCGCCATATCACCGGTCCAGCCTTCAGTTTGTAGTGTACCTGTTACCCAGATGGCATCGTAAAGGTTGTCAACATTTGCCCCTTTGGGAAATTTAACAAACACAATCTGATTAGACGGCGGTGGTGGGACGTGTATACAGGCGCCGAAAAAAGGCACCAGCAGAAACTCAGTAATGGTGTCATCACCTTCCAGCGGCACCACAAAGCCTGGAATTTTCACCTGTTTACCGTTTAAGTCCGTTCTCACCGGAGCGTTCGCATTGGATTGTGCCATCGGGTTGTTATGGTCAATCTCCGGAATTTCTTCTGAGGGTACATAACCTTCGGGTATCAACTCTTCCCAATACAATTCCAACGGTTCCGCGCTAACAACCGGACAAACCAAAGACAACAATAATAAAGTGCTAGTTAAAATGCTTTTCATAAATCAAACTTTAGAGGGTGCAAAGGGGTTAAAAACAACTTCATTGCCTTCGCCGGGCAATGCAGGAATATTGCGGGCCAGGATCAGTGAGCAAAATGCAAAGCCTGCCCCGATAAAAAATACCAGGCTTGGCGAGGTTAACCATACGATACCTAGTAAAGCCGGGATCACTACCGCCGCGATATGGTTAATGGTAAAGCTAACTCCGGCAGTTGAAGCGATATCCTTAGGATCTGCAATCTTCTGGAAATAGGTTTTAATGGCAATAGCCAGAGCAAAAAACAGGTGATCGATAATAAACAACGCGCCGGCCAGCATTGCATTGTCTACCAGGCCATAAGCAATAAATAACAGGAACAACCCGATGTATTCAAAAGTTAATGCGGTTTTGTCCCCGACTTTGTGGATCCATTTGCCGATGGCTGGCGCAAACAGCAGGTTAAATATGTAGTTGACCGCAAAGAGTAAACTGATGTGGCCCACGCTATAGCCAAACTTCTCCACCATCATGAAGGCGGCAAACACCACAAAAATTTGCCGTCTTGCACCGCTGAAAAACGTCAGCGCATAATACAACCAGTAACGTTTGCGCATGATCAGGTTTTTATGTTGACCGGTTGCTTCTTTAAAGGTGGGGAAAGTGATCCATAAAATGACGACAATCAACAGGCCAGCACCACCTGCCAACATATACATGGCGTTGTAACTGATACCAAACCATTCCATCAACACCCAAATCGCCCCATAGGCAAACAGCGATGCAAAACTCTTAACCGCTAACTGCTGTCCCATAAAGTGGGCGGTTTTATCTTTGTGTAACCATTGCAGTGTCAGCGATTGGTTGACGGTCTCAAAATAATGAAATCCAATAGACATTATTACTGTGGTGCAATACAAACCAATCTCAAAAGGAAACCAGCCCGTTAGTGCAACACCAACCGACATCAACGCCAACGACAGCATTGCAAAGGTCTGCTCTTTTAACACCAACAGTACAAATACCGCTGTAAACGCTAAAAACCCTGGCACTTCTCTGAGGCTTTGCAGCAGGCCAATTTCAGCACCGGTAAAACTGGCTTTTTCAATCACAAAATTGTTCAGCAGTGCGTTCCAAACCGAAAATGTTAACGGCATAACAAAGGCCATAGCTAACAACAATACTTCCGGCTTCTGACGAAGTATCTGCAATTGCGACATCATTGGGTAAACCTGAAAAAGGGAAAGACCGGATTGTAAAGCAAATTGCTAGCTGAGCCTAATTCAGTTAAATAATAAGGTTACTTTTCATTGGCGGAGATTGATTTTTAACCGGTAAAAAAGTGGTACAACACCCACAATTAACTAAAACAACCTGAATTGAGCTCATTTTCTGAACCATTTGGTCAACTTTTGATAAATTTTTGCATTGTAATTGTCACAATTCGTAACCAAACTGCTCAATGTTTGAACAGGACGCTTTTGTTCCAAACAACAAGAAACATAACAATAAATAAATTCCCTTGTGACAAATCCGGAGACAATAATGAAAAAGGCTCTCGTAACCCTCACCACGGTGGCATTATTTAGCCCCCTGGCGTTGGCTCAGGTAGAAAATGGAGAATTCGAATCCTGGACAGGCAATACACCTGACGGTTGGACCACCATAGATTCAGGTATCAGTGTAAGTCAATCCACCAGCATCAGTTATAATGGCACCAGTTCAGCCGCGGTAAACGTAACAACTGGCAGTCAAAGCTCTACTGATTTCAGGCAAACGGTGAGTGTGACTTCGGGTCAAACTTACGACTTCAGCGCACGCATTTATCATACCGAAGGTAACGTAAGAGCGCGTTTATATGTCAACGGTTACCAGGGATATTCCAATGAAAACCTGACCAACCAATGGCAGCAGATCAATCAATCCTATACCGCCAGCTCCACAGGAACCATCGAAGTTGGATTGCGCTTTTATGATGTCAGCGGCTTTGATGGCGCAGAAATTGTTTATGTGGACAGCTTTGAACCTACCGATTCAGGCTCTTCGGGTGGAGGTTCTGGGGGTGGCTCAGGCGGCTGTTCCGATACCAGTGCCGAGTTAAGTTTATCTACCGATAATTACGGTGGCGAAACCAGTTGGCAATTAACAGACGCCAGCAGTAATCAAATTGCCAGTGGCAGCAATTTATCCAGCAATACCACTTACACCGAGACATTCTGTCTGGCAGACGGTGATTACACCTTCCAGATTAATGACAGCTATGGCGATGGCATTTGCTGCGGCTATGGCAATGGCGTCTACAGTATGACGGTTGACGGCACTCAGGTGTTCAGCGGCGGTCAGTTCAATTCAGTCGCAACCCATAGCTTCACTGTTGGTGGCGGCTCCGGTGGTGGTGGTTCTGGCGGTGGCGGTAATTCAGACCTTGGCGCTTATTATCAATCAGCCGAAGGTTTGAGTGGCTACACACTGAAAACCGCATTGCACGACATCATCAAGGGACACAGCAACCAGGGCTATGGCGCGTTATGGACCTTTTATGAGCAAAACGAACTGGATAGCTATTACGAAAACGACGGCACGATCCTGGATATCTATTCAGAAGCCCCCAATGGTTCCGACCCGTTCAATTTTACCAAAGTGACAGATCAATGCGGAACATACAGTGGCGAAGCAGACTGCTATAACCGTGAACACTCTTTCCCGAAAAGCTGGTTTGGCGGCACAGTGGAGCCAATGAACTCAGATGTTCACCACATTTTTGCCTCTGACGGCTATGTAAACTCAAAACGCAGCAGTTACCCATATGGTGAGGTAGGTTCAGCCAGTTACACCTCCAGCAATGGCTCCAAACTCGGGTCCTCCGCGTCAGGTTTGGGTTATTCGGGTACTGTTTTTGAACCCATTGACGAGTTTAAAGGCGACCTGGCACGCGCATACTTCTACATGGCGACCCGCTACGAAGATGTTATCGCTAACTGGGAAAATAACAGCAGTTATGGCAACGCCGTGCTAAATGGCAGCGCAAATCAGGTCTTTGAAGCCTGGTTCCTGGCCATGTTGAAGCAATGGCACAACCTGGACCCAGTAAGCCAAAAGGAAATTGACCGAAACAACGCCGCAGAATTACACCAGGCTAACAGAAACCCCTTTGTTGACCATCCACAATTTGTGGCTGATATCTGGGGTAACTAAACACAAGCACCTACAATAATAATAACAATAACGACAGAAAGTCAGGGCTCCATCGGGAGCCCTTTTTCGTTCCAGCAAGACCCCCTGAAATTTATCCATCCTGTCTATGATACTAATCCCATTCAGTATCGCATGGGACAGGTATCAACACGTGTAATCTGAGAGAATAAATCAATGATAAAACCGCACTTTTTCACTGCGATCCTGATAAGTATAACGTTCAGTAATTTTGCCTATGCTGATCCGCCGTCAAACATACAGGCCAATGACCTGGTGGCATTATTTGAAAAGCTGAGTGGTAAACACCCCGGTATCCGCAAAGCACATGCCACAGGAGTGTGTGCCTCAGGTCGCTTTGAACCCAACCCTCAGTCAACGTTATTTTCTGCATCACCGCTATTGTCTCAAGGTTCGCTGCCGGTAATTGCCAGGTTTTCTGTCGGTGGCGGCATCCCACAAGCCGATGAACGCAATCCCGGTACACGGGGAATGGGCGTTCAGATCATGTTACCGGATGGCGCGCGACATATGTTTACCGGGAATAACTTCCCGGTATTTGCCGGCAAAGATCCTGAAACCTTTTTCGGATTTCTGTCCACCCTGTTGCCGGATGAAAACGGACAACGGGATCCACAAAAAACGCTTGATTACATCAGGGCTAATCCCAGTGTTCAGGCAAACGCGGCATGGAACAAACAGGCCAAAACGGCATATTCCTACGCCAATACCGAATTTTTTGGCCTGCATACCTTCTTTTACAACAACGCGGGCAAGGCCATAAAATTCCGCTGGCAAATTACGCCGGATCTCGGCGTGAAAACCATCGATCCGCAGCAGGCCCAACAACTCCCGGCATCATTTCTCTCTGATCGCCTGGCTAAACAACTGGCTGACAACGAAGTCAGCTATACGCTGCGTGCGGTACTGGGCCATGAAGAAGATGTAATTAATGACCCCTCAGTGCAGTGGCCAGAAGACAGAGAAAATGTCTCACTGGGCCGGATTGTGTTGCAAAAATCCGGGGATGACAGCTGCACGGCCATTAACTTCGACCCCAATGTGCTGTCACAAGGGTTCAGTGCAAGTGATGATCCGGTGCTAAGAATGCGCTCAGCGGCCTATGCCATTTCATTTGGTAAACGCCTGAGCGGGCAGTAAAAAGAGGCACCTGGTTAGTAACAAAAAAATTGCAACCGCGAAGCTTTTGCTCTGAAAGAGTATGCCAAATCGTCTTAGCATGAGCCATTCAGCACAACAACTCCACGCGGTTGCATCGAATCGGCATAGCTGTCTTGAAACCGCCCCTCAACGCTACGATGGGTCTCAATCTCACTATGCCGAAACTCAGTATCAGTAAGCAGTATTTAATCCACCATGCTCACTTCTGATTGATAAGTGTGGTTGCCGACTTTGAATTGACCTTCACCTTTCCATGATGAATCCAGGCTAAAGCTGGCAGAAAAAGGGGCAGATGCAAAGCCAATAGCTGGCGGAGTAAAAGGTAAACTGGCTTCACCATTAACAGCCCCCACCCGGACGATATTGCCATATCCGGTGCTATGCATTGCACCTGACACTTTAGCAGTGAACGATTGTGGATGTTCAGTGCCTTCCAAAATGGTCCCCTGAGCCTGACCGTGTAACTCACCACTTGCTGCATCGACAGTTACCGCCAGTGTCATCGAACCAGAACCCACAACACCTTTTTGCGGGTTGAAACTCAATTTAAGTAAATATAAACCTGTATCCGACCAGAGCGTGCTGATCTTTGCGGTGCAATTTTGCAGCAGTCTGTGTGCAATTTATTCGCTACTTCCCTTTAGCTCACCTGCTTCGCAGGCCAGCTAAAGCTGTTCTATGCTATTCCAACGGTATTTCGTAAACAAGGCGAATGCTTGAAGGTCTGGTGGTTCTCGATAACTGCTCCTGCGTTATTCTAATCACCTACATCCATGTCGGGATAAATCAAAAGCATACAACGAGGTATAAATTACACACAGGCGCTGCCCGACGGGTTCGTCATATAAGCGCTTTACTCTTTGTCACAGCCCCTTGACTTAGCACCACTAGGCCTGTAGGACTGTTCCGCGATTAAAGCGCTTATATCTAGAACAAATTTTGTACAGCAAAGGTCAACACGCTCTCATAACTCTCCTGTATTTATTCAGTGTTTAAATACTTCAGTGGTTTTACTGAAGCGACACAATAAATTTAATCAAACAGGCTCAGATTTGTTATTACACACAATTACAGGCTAATGGTACTTTGCAGGTTACCTGTTCAGGCAATGTTATTCGCGAAATTTTTCGACATATTTAGCGACGTTTTTTGCCAGATAGGCGGCCGTTTTTAAGTCAACATTATGCACTTCTCCATCCGCAGATTGTGCCGTAACGCCAAGATGGCACCCCAGTCGGTTAACCCCCCTGGTTTGATCGTTAAATGGCGCATCCAGGCTCACCCAAAGCATGCCGTGTTGACTCGCCAGCAATTGCATGTAACCCAGCGTAGAGGCCTGATCCCCGTTATGCGCAGTACCCGAGGTGATACCGGCCGCCAACTTCCCGGCCCATTTTTGTTCTTGCCAGAAATCACTGGTGGCATCTGCAAACGCTTTGAACTGTGCCGAGACACTGCCCATATAGGTAGGCGAACCAAAGATGATAGCGTCACAATGGAACAACGCATCAAACAGCCCCTCGTTTTTAAAGCGCCCCTGAATGATTTCACTGCCGTCAATTCGGTGCGCTACCACTGCAAAGTCCATCGCCTCCAGGCACTGCTGTACCTCTGCACAGAGTTTGCCGGTAACATCGGTATTGGTAAAATAAACCAGTCCAATTTTCGCCATCTTTTTAATTGGTCCTTTTTTGTCTGTGATGATCCGCCACTCACCATACAAGAGGGCGCAAGGGAGATAAAGGGCTTGTGTTACGTTGCTTCCCTTGGTGAACAGGAGCGGTAAAGTGTTTTTCAATTTGCGTAGCGTTTCAGAAGGTTGCACTGATGTTGGTTCACAACAGACTCATCCTTCCTGACTAGTCCTGTTGTGAGAAAACAAAACCAGTTGGAATTGAAAAACAGAGCTTCTTTCCCGGGGGCTCACTGAATTAAATTTGAACTCAGTGTTTCACAATTTATTTAAATCAGGGGCAGGATTGACTGCAATTAATGCATCACGTAAACACGAGGTTTAAATTAGAGCCTGTTGATCAGGTTAGCGTATTCCAGGTATTCATAGCCAATTCAGCTATTTTTAGCAGTGAATCTTTACCAGCTCCATCTCTTGCCTTTATAGACATCCCTTGTTGTATAGCTATGTAATAATCAGCTATCGCTTCTACATTAGACTTCTCAGAAATTTCCCCGGACATTTTACTTTGTACCAATATATCCTTGAGCATCTGTGTTGCATTATTTCTTTTTTCACTTAGCAACTGATGTATTTCTGTACTCTTTTTACCTGAATGTATAGCGCCAAGTGTTACTAAACACCCACCGGGTTTGTGAGGCTGAGTAAAAACTTCAGCGCTCATGTTTAACATCTTTTCCGTAGCACTTCGCGCATTAGACTCAGCTTTTACTGCGCTCCAAATCAGTTGTCCTTCTGTTGCCAAATACAACTCCACAACTTCCTGAAAAAGCTGGTCTTTGGAACCGAAAGCAGCATAAATACTGGGCGAGTTTAAGCCCATACTCTCAGTTAAATCAGACATTGAGGTTCGATCATAACCTTGACTCCAGAATGTCATCATTGCTTTTTTCAATATCTCATTTCTATCAAACTTCCGTGGGCGCCCTCTCTGCTTCACACAATTCTCCTCGACAAGTTAATTTTGTACTAATCATAACAAAATTATTGACTGATGAAACTCAGCAAGATAATTTATGTAACGATCATTACATAAATAGGAGAAATATATGTCTGAATTTAAAAATAAAGTCGCTTTTGTAACAGGCGGTAGCAGAGGTATGGGTGCAGCTATTTCCAGACGTCTGGCAGAGAAGGGAGCCAACGTGGTTCTCACTTATAATAGCTCAGAAAGTGAGGCATATGAGGTCCTCAGTTTCATCGAGAGTACAGGCCAGAGGGGGCTGGCAATACAAGCAGACAACGCGAATCCTGAAGAGGTAAAAAGTGCAGTTGAAAAGACCGTCGCAGAATTTGGAAGGATAGACATTCTTATAAATAATGCTGGAATTTTTGATGCTAAACCTATTGAAGAATTTACATTGAATGATTTTCAAAAAACTCTTGATATCAATGTTCGTGCTGTATTTGTAGCGTCCCAAATAGCGTCAACCTATATGACGCAAGGCGGCAGAATCATTTCTATCGGTAGCAATCTGGCCAAGCGTGCACTGATGCCAGGGCTGAGTCTATACAGTCTCAGTAAGGCAGCACTTGTTGGTTTCACAAAAGCCCTGGCCCGGGATCTCGGTTCACGTAAAATTACAGTTAATATCATACACCCTGGCTCTACTAATACAGCTATGAACCCCGCCGATGGTGAATTCTCTGATATGCAAAGAAGTACAATGTGTATCCCTCAATACGCTGAGCCGCTGGATGTCGCGAATTTAGTTGCATGGCTTTCAAGTGATGAAGCCCAATGTATAACCGGAAGTGAAATCACTATAGATGGGGGAACAAATGCCTAATCAATCACCATCAACTTAATCTATTTCACAAATGCCTGCCCGGACTTTTGCGCTTTTTGCCTTCATAAGTTTTGTAGTAGTAACTGCGGAGTTTATGGTTATTGGGTTAATTCCCAACATAGCTAAGGATCTTCAGATTACCCTTCAACAGGCGGGAACCCTTGTGACATGGTTCGCATTGTCTGCCGCACTACTGGGCCCTGTAGTAACTTTGCTCTCTGGAAGGGTTAATTCCCGTAAATTTGCGCTATTGGCTATGTTGTCATTTGCAATTGGAAACCTGATCCTTGCACTTTTCCCTTCTTATTCGATGGCAGTAGTAGTTCGGGTAGTACAAGGAAGTTTGCTGCCGTCGATATTAAGCATTTTATCACTAGCCGCAGTTAAGCAAGTTAGCCATCAAATGGAGGGGTGGGCCATATCCCGTGTGAATCTCGGAGTTGCACTTGCCACTGTATTAGGTATACCGATGGGGACAATAATCGCTGCGGCAAGTGACTGGAAAATCAGTGTACTGGTGTTATCTGCTTTAAGTTTCATAGCGATTATTGCCATTATCTTTGGGTTTCCGTCGTTTCAAGACAAAAAGGGAGGCATTAGGCCTTTAGCGCAATTATCGTTGTTATTGCGTTTCAGATTCCTGGCTCACCTGATCTTATCCGCTTTGTTGTTCACTGGTATGTTTTCCGGATACACGTACATCGCTCCTTTACTGTCTTCCGTTGCTGATTTTAGTGAGATAGCCATAGGATGGACCCTGATAGGCTTTGGCATTGCGGGAATTGGGGGAAACTTTGTCGCTGGGCGTTTTTCAGCCTCAAATAACTTGTCTTCTACAATTTATGTTTCCATCGTTCTTGTTTTTTCGATGGTAATGGTTGTACCAATAAGCAGGCACTTTCCGTTGTTGTTATGTGTTTTACTGCCCATATGGGGAGCTTCTCATATGGCAGCTTTCGTCGTAACTCAAGTACGAGTAATGAAGGCAGCGCAAGGCTACAAAGGTTTTGCGGTTTCCTTAAATTTATCTGTATGCAATTTAGGTATTGCATCTGGTTCTTACATTGGCGGAGTAGCCGAAGCTAAATTGGGGATAGTTAACGTTGGTTACATTAGTACTTTTTTTATCATATTAGTTCTGGCAGCATCAATAGCGGCTTTATGTGCAGGGGCCCTGTCCGGACCCCATGCTAAATTAACTCAACGTTAAAGATGGTTGCCGTTAGTTGTCAAACAGGCTTTTCAGTTTTTCTTTGGCCTTTTCTTCCAGCTTGGCTTTTTCTTCGTCCAGTTTTTCCTGAAGTTTGGCTTCGGCCTGCTCTTTTATCAGCGCTTTGACCTTGTTTTTGCCTTCTTTAATCAGATTGTCCAGCATCGAATCGACAATCGCGGCGCCCAGTTGATCAGCCGGTATGCCATTGGGTACGCCGATGGCATCAGCCTGGAATGTGGGTAAGGTCAGTTCAAACTGGCGTTGTTGTAGTGGAATCTCCCCTAAGTCCATGGCAGCAATATCAAGCGTAAATTTAACGTCTTTTACAGTGATTTTCTTTACGCTCATCAAAGGATTAATGGCATCACCAGATTGTGCTTCCGGTTCAGGCGCTGACTGAGGCAATGAGGCCTGAATGTTGTCTTTTAGCACGACCAGATTAGCTTTACCTTGCTGATTAACTTCATACAAAACTTCCGGGCTATCAATCAGAATTTCGTCGATAACGTAGGGCTCCTGAGTAGACGTTCCCAGATCCACTTTAACGGTATGTAAACCAAAGGCATTCGCCTGCGAATAGCCTTGCGGATTGGCGATACTAAGCCCACTAATTGTGACTTTGGCATCAGACAACACGGTTTCCACCTGATTAACGGTAACGTTGGTTTTGGTTACTGTTGTACCTTGTTTTTCCAGTTGCTCCTTGATGAACCCATCCAGCCCCGACAGCCCCATGTAAATAAAGCCGCCCACGGCCACGAAAATAACAAGCAATGCAATTAGCAGTTTTTTCATTTTTTCCTTCCTGATTAAGATGAAATTAGTTCACAATTTTAGCGCTTATGTTAGGGCTTCTTAACCCACTCGCCCTGCATATTTTGAAGGTAGTGACCCGACTGAGTTTTTTCTGCCGCTTTTTCCGCAGCCAGCTTCGCCACCACGTCAACACTGACTCCGTTTTTGCTGGCCAGTTGTTGGTACAACTGTTTGCGTTTGGCATTTACGTCTGCAATCAGCGATTGCGCTGCTTTGTTGTTGACCACCAGTCCCAGATAACCGTCCAGTTGCTCGCCCACCAATCCATCGGCTTTCGCCTGGTCCAGAGTTACAGCAAACGCCATCGCGTTGATGGATAACAGGAACAAAAATAAGACAGGTTTAAGTAATGTTTTCATGTTGTGTCCCTATGTTTGGTTAAAACAATTCACTGTCTTCACTGAAGACATTGTCTAATTCTTTATCCAGCTTCACCCGGATCTCGTGCTCAATTTTGACATTGAGATTGATGGTAATGGGCTCTTTTGCGGCCACCTCAACCCGGTGGCTACAACCGCCCAGCAACACGGCCAGTAGGGTGAGCCCGGTCAGCGATATAAATTTCATTTGACTACCTCATTGTTTAAAACCGTTGTTCAATGGCTTTTGAAATATCCTTACCCGCTCTCAGCGCTTTGAGTCCAGTATACAGATTAGTACTGAAAGTCGGATTAAAATTAATGGGTTGCTGTTGCTCAGGATTTACCCCTTTAATATTTACCGCCAGTTCCAGCCAACCATCCGTTTGTAAACTCATCGTAGTCTGCAACTGTGAATATTGCAGATTTTCCAGTAACCCCAATGCTGCAGCCAGGCTCTGCTGACTGTGCTTCAAATTAATAAATGCGGGATTGTCTTTTATCTGGATCACGCCATTCTCCACTGCATTGAGTTTAGCTTGACGCACACTAACAGAACCTTCGCTGAATATAACCGGTATGGCGCCGCTTAACGCGCCGGTTACCACTAAACCAGGCTGTTCGAATAGTGTCACCAGTTCAGGAACCGATAGTCGTTCTACAGCAAGGCTCAGTTGATTTTCAGGGTTGAGTGGATAAAAAGGCGTTGTAAAACCGACATTGCCGCCCAGCAAGCTTGCCGAAAAAGACTCAATCACCGGGTTTGTAAGCCCATCGGGAGTTTGCGTATCAGGGCTTAGTCGATAACTCAGTGCGATATCATCAAGGTTTACCCCGGCAAAAAAGCGTTCAACTTGCAGGTTTTGCGTGTCGCTGATGAGTTTACCATCCGGGGAAAGCACACCTTTAAACTGGGTTTGTGCATTGCTCAGCAGATAGTTGTCGTAACTGGCGGACAATCCGTTGAGTACCATTTGAATACCGACAGGAGACAAGCTGCCATTGAGTAAGTGAGCATTCACCTCGGCCGAAACCATACCACCTTGTATCTTTAGTTTATCCGGAATACCTGCGATGAGCTTGAGCCAGGGATGTAATGGCGAAGGCTGTAGCTCATAGTGCAAGGATAAATTCTGTAAGTCACCCCTTGTGCTCAGTGCCGATCCCAGCTTGTCATTCAGTTGAATCCGATTATCAGACACCAGGCTGTCCGGACTCAGCTGATAATCCCCCGAAAGCGACAGTTGTCTGATGCTCAGTGAATAGTCGTCGGCAACACTGGCTTTAATAGTGTCGATACTTGCCTGATATTGCCCGTCTACCTGCCATTTTTCTGCCTGTAAGCTAATGTCAGAGTACCCTGACACCTGTAAAGCTCCGGCCTGAAGAGGCAAATCAGCAGCGATCATTTTGGCCCAGTCGGAGCTGATTACCTGCCATTGAGACAGTTTCACCTGTTGTCTGGCGGGCGATAAGTCCAGGCTGCCAGCCAGGATAAATTGCACAGGTAGCTGCTGCGCGTTTTTTTGCAACACAAGATTACCTTCTACGCTCACCTGTCCGTTAAGGGTTTGCTGCTGCAAATTTGCGTTTATTGATTGCAACTGGGCCTGCCAGCCACCACTGTGCAACAGCACAGGGGCTGAAACCTGTATTTCCGCAAGCCCGGCAATAAAAATTGTCTCAGGTAGTGTAACTTGTACAAACTCTGACACTGGATTTTGTAATTGCCAGTCCTGCCACCTCAACGACTCAACAGGTGCTGTGCTCCATTGAGCCAGGCCACCCACTATCAGTGGCTGTTGAGTTATGCCACTCAACCGCCAATTCTGATTGTTTTTATCTATGCTGAAACCCACGTCTCCCTGCAATGAAAGTGGTTTGCCCTCATTTTCCGCTAGCGCGAAAGTTGCACTAAGACTTCGAATGTCATTGTGCGCGGAGAGTTGCTCAAGCTTAGTCGGGTCCAGCTTAATGTTACCTGTCCAGATGCCTGACAGAGATTTAACCGGACTCAGATGGCTATTTAGTACCGGCAGCGGTAGTCCTTCTGCCATAGTAAATAGCTCAGCCAGTGAAAGCTGCCATGCAAGCGCCACGTCACCGGTTTTATGCTGGGTTAGCTGCAACCAATCAGATGCCTGTATCAGGTTCGTAAACCGAATATGATTGTTATCCGCGTCAGAACGGGTACTGATTTGCCATGAAAATAATGAGGAGTTGCTGCCAGATGATTGGTTCGTTTCGCCTGTGAATTGCAACTGAAATTGCGAAACATTTATATTGGGCAACCGCAACCAGGGGATCACTCCTTCTACAGCACTGGCGGAATTTGACTCTGACTGGGTATACAGCTTAGCTGTGGGCACCTGCAGTAAAAGTTGTTTTACCTGTATTTTTTGCAAGGTCTCATGTGCAGGGTTGCCGGACAGCAATGCCGTGACAGAAAACCCCACCTGCGCATCGTGCACTTCCATGGTGATGCCCTGATATTGCAGACACAGGTGTTTAATGTATAGCTGCTTGACGGACTTTAACTGCCAGTCAAGGCATTGCAGTTCAGCATCGAATTGTTCTACGCTGGCAGCTAACTGCTGATGTATAACACCGGGTAAGTAAAAATAACCAGCCACTAACACCAGTAGCAGGGTAATAAAAACCGCCTTGATCCCGGTAGCCTTATTCACCGTTGAGCAACCTCTCCCTGACGCAATGCAATTGTGTACAGCTTAGCCTATCCTCAATGAGTTTAATATGAATGTCCGAAGCCTGTTGATATTTTTCTTAAAAACCCGCTGTCTAAATAAAAAAAACGCCGCTTCAAAAAGCGGCGTCATTTTAAAAAACGAAATAGCGCAGCTTAGAATGCTGGCTTGTCTTCTGCTTCGTTGTAGCGTTTAACGCTATCTGTGATTTCTTTTTTCGCGGCAGCGGCGTCAGCCCAACCTTCGATTTTTACCCATTTGTTTGGCTCTAAATCTTTGTAATGCGCGAAAAAGTGTTCAATTTGCTTCAGCAACGGCTCTGAGACTTGTGTGTATTCAGTGATCCCACGATATAAGGTAGATAGCTTGTCTTTAGGTACTGCCAACACCTTAGCATCTTCACCAGACTCGTCAGTCATGTTTAGTACGCCAACCGGGCGACAGGTGATTACCGAACCCGCCAACAGAGGGAAAGGCGTGATCACCAATACGTCTACCGGATCACCGTCGTCAGATAAGGTGTGCGGCACATAACCGTAGTTAGTGGGGTAATGCATTGGTGTTGCCATAAAACGGTCAACGAAAATTGCACCAGACTCTTTGTCTACTTCGTATTTAACCGGATCTGAATGGGCCGGGATTTCGATAATAACATTGACTTCGTCCGGCAGATTCTTGCCAGCAGGTACGGCGTTTAAGCTCATGAAAGTTTCCTGAAGTTGATAGATTAAAAGTTATCGGGGAATTATAGGGGCAAACCAGCCTGATTCAATGTTTGACTTAGAACCACGCAATATTTTTTAGAGCATTACAAACAAAAATGGTGCCAGTTGGCACCATTTTTAGTTTCCTTTCATCTGTTACAGAGCTTTATCAGCCCTGTTGACCCGAACTCACTAAACGTTCTTTCACTTTGATAAAGGGCATTTTGATAAACCCAAACAGTTTGCCAAACAGCCATTTAATGTCTTCCAACATCATGTACATGCTGGGCACCAACAATAGTGTCACCAGTGTGGCGTATAGCACTGCAAAGCCCAACGCGATAGCCATGGGTATAACAAACTTTGCCTGCAGGCTGGTTTCGAACATCAAAGGCAGAACCCCCACGAAAGTCGTAATGGATGTCAGGGTAATGGCACGGAATCGTGCACAGCCCGCTTCAATCACTGCTTCGCGGATTGAATAACCTTCCCGACGATGGGAGTTCACATAGTCTGTCATTACCAGACTATCGTTGATCACTACCCCGGCAGCGGCGATCAAGCCAAAGGTGGACATCATGCTGATATCGAGGCCAAAAAAGAAGTGCCCCCATATTGCCCCCGTTAAACTGAACGGGATAACCGACATAATAATAAAAGGTTGCGCATAACTCTTCAGAGGCACCGCTAACAGGATGTATACCATCAACAAGCCGGCGATAAAGAACATCATTTGCTCATTTTGCTGATCCTGGGTTTCCTTAATGGAACCGCCCAATTCAGTTTTTACCGAGGGATACATCTCTCTTAATGCCGGAAGCAGTTTTTCTGTGATGGTTTTGGTGACTTCGCCCGGTTCAACTAGCTGTTCGTCAATCGCGCCAAACACATAGACACTGCGATAACCACCTTCACGACGAATATAACTGATACCAGGCTCTTCTTTTAAGCGCACCACATCACCAAGCATCACGTCTTCGCCCGAAGGTGTAGTGATAACCGTGTACTTAAGCTCTGCGAATCGCTCACGAGTCAGTCGGGGGTAACGCACCATGACTTTGACTTCTTCACCATCACGGATCACCCGCTGTGCTTCACCACCGTAGAAACTGTTGCCCACCTGACGAGCAATATTGGCCAGATTCAAGCCCAGATCATTCGCCACGGGCAGTAATTCCATCTGGATTTCTTTACTGGCGGGGTCAATGGTGGAGCTGACATCAAATAACCCGTCTTCATCCTGCAACATGGCGATGAACTGTCGACCCGCCGCATTTAGGGTTTTGATATCACTGCCAAACAGCAGATAGCCAAACTCGTCGGATTCACCGCCTGTGACGTTGTCCTGAATATGGAATGATTTCATACCCGGGATGTCAGGAATCGCATGACGCCAACGTCGGGACAATTCAAACGCATCAAATGGACGCAATTCCTCTTCCACCAGGGGCACGACAATCCGCCCGGTAGTGCGGCTGTTGTTAAAGGCCAGCAGATCTTTAATCATCTTTTGACCAAACTCCTGCTCGATTTGTTCGTCGACACGATACAAGGCGGCTTCAACCACTTTCAGTGCCTGAATGGTTGCTTTGTCCGACACAGTTTCGTTCATTTCAATACTGATGGCCGGAAAATCATGAGGCACTGCGGGTCTTGGTACCATACGCACATGATTCGCCTGTATTAACCCCATGGCTAACATTAACAAAGCAATAAAGGCCATAAACACTGTCCAGCGCCATTCGGTACAGAGGGTAACAAAACGCTTGTAAGGTCCGTTTACAAAGGCGAAGAAGCGCTTATTAAAACGGGCGCGCCAGGACCCTGGACGAGAGGGCTTAAACTTGGTGTGGGCAATATGCGCCGGCAAAATCAGTTTGGATTCAATCAGGCTGAAGATTAAGCACAGAGTAACCACACTGGCAATTGTTTTGAAAAATACCCCATCAGGACCGCTGGAGAACAAAAATGGCGCGAATACCGCAATGGTGGTCAGGACACCAAATGTCGCGGGTGTTGCCACGCGTTGAGCACCACGCACCACGTTGTCTATACCACCGCCTTTATTCTCTATTTCCGTGTAGGCGGCTTCCCCGATGACTATGGCATCATCTACCACAATCCCCAACACCATGATAAAGGCAAACAAAGATAAGATATTGATACTGACACCCATCACCGGCATCAGCAATACTGCACCGAGAAAACACACAGGTAATCCCACCATCACCCATTTCGCCAGGCCGAATCGCAGGAATATGGTGAGCATGATAGCCACCAGCACAGAACCCTGTGCCAGGTTTTTCAGCATCATATCCAGTCGGGCGTTTAAGTAGTAGGTCATATCCACCAGAATTTTCAGCTCAAGCCCCGGAGGCAGCGTAGTATTCCGCTCGGCGATGTAGTCTTTTACTGACTTGGCGACCGGGATCATATTTTGGTCTTTAGTAGCATTTACCGACAGATAAATGGCATTTTCGCCGGAATAGCTGAAATAATTCTCGCCTTCGGTAAAGCCATCATTAATCGTGGCCACGTCCTGCAGCAATACTCTGGCGCCATTGCTACCCAGCTTTACCGGAATTTGGCGGAATTCTTCACCCGAATAAAATTGATTCTCCACCCGCACTGAAACAATACCACTTTCAGTTCGCAGCTGACCGGCAGAAATATTGGCTGAATAATTGCGAATGGCATTGCTGACATCATTGATGGTTAAATCGTATTTGCGCAACTGGTCCGGATCTATTTCGATGGCAATCTCGTCTTCCGGGTCCCCCAGGTTCACCAACGACACGTTGCTTAATTGCAACAGTTCGTCTTCGATTTGCTTGGCCAGCGGCTTTAATGACTCCAGGGGCACATCACCCACCAGCGACAACTCAATCACCTGTTGCTGAAATTCTCGTTGTGAGACATTCACCGGCTCCATATCAGCGGGAAAGGTAGCAATAGAATCAACTTTGTTTTTGACCTTATCCAGAACATCGGTCAGCTCAACATCGGTTTTAATTTCCAATGCCACACTGCCGGAACCCCGGTTGGCGCGGGATATGGTCTTCTTGATTTCGGTGATCTCTTTGATGGACTCTTCAATCTTGATCAGGATACTTTCTTCGATTTCCTGTGGAGACGCTCCCGGATAAACGGCAGTTACATCGATATAGTTAATTTCGATATTCGGAAACATCTGCCGCTGAATGGTAAAATAGCTCACTATCCCCATCAATAAGATGAAGAACATCAGCAGGTTTGCCGCCACCGAATTATTGGCAAACCAGGCAATAATGCCGGTAGGTTTTTCTGTTTCGCTAGTCATTTTCTGCTCCGGCATTACAGGGTTGCAGTGGAATCGTTCGCGGCACTAATCAGCTTCACTTCCATGCCTTTTTGCGGGTACTCTGGCAATGTTGTAACCAGTCGATCATTGTTGTTTAAGCCTTCACTCACCAGATAAAACTCGCCTTCTTCCCGCAATACGGCCACCGTACGAGGTTCCAGCTTTTGCTCGTTATCCACTACCCATACCGTTTGGTTGGTGACCAGTTCCTGAGGCAGGCGATAAACGTTTTCCAGGGTTTTACCGACAAAATTCACTTCCGCAAAACTACCGAACTTTAGCTTAGGTAAGTTGGTTGTCAGACCATAGGGATCGGCAATCCGCACTACCACCTGGCCCATACGGGTAGCGGTATCCACTACGCCCAAATCGCGAGAGATAACACCGTCACGTTGCACGGTTTTAATGCCTTTGCTCACCACATTGGCTTTTAATCCGGCCACTTCTTCAGGCAAAAATGCGGTATCGAATCCGGCAATGGGTAAGGTGATTTCGGCAAATTCGATATTGTATAACTGAGCTACCTGAGCGCCTTGCGCCACAAACTGACCGACACCCAGACTACGCGACACCACCAGCGCATCATAAGGCGCGGTGACTTCACAATTAGCTAAATCACGCTGGGCAATTTTCAATTGCGCTTCGGCGGATTTCACATTGGCTTCTGCAGTTAAAAGTTGTGGTTTGCGCAGATACAAATCGGTGACTCTGGCGGCAGGAATGGCTTTGGCTTCTTCCTTCGCAGCATCGGCTCTGGCTTTTTCTTCAATCAGTGCCGCTTTGGCCTGCGATAAGGTGGCTTGCGCGCTGTAAAGAGCCGCCTCATAAGTGTCTTTTTCAATACTAAACATGACTTCGCCACGTTTGATCAGGCCACCCGGTACAAAGTTGGCGTGCCAGCTGATGACTTCGCCTGACACCTGCGCCGACAAATTGGTGGATTCCAGCGGTTCCACTTCACCATAAGCCGTGATCACCACCTGATAATCTTCGGCGGATATAGCTTCAACACTGACTTTAGGCCGGGTATCTATGGCGTCTTCCTCTTCCGCCTTCTGTGCCGTTGCCTTAATCGCCGTCATGCCGGCAATCCCAAAAATTAACACTCCAAAGGGTAAAAGCCCTTTTAACCACTTTTTATTCATAACCAAATAACCCTGTTTAATCTATGGTTATAATACCAATAAGATACGTCAGGCGTCCTTCAAGATTTGTAAATAACTATGAGGATCCTGACACATTCTTTACTAATCACAGCGCCTGGCATTACGCCTCACTCAACACTGCATTGTTGTACTTTATTCTGACAGTATTCTTGCCAATGTGCATGTGACAAAAGTCATTTGTTGCACTTATCCCGCAATCCACAGCAACGAAAACCACTAAGATCAGTTTTGCGCCGTAAAAACTGGCAGCGAGTCCCCTATGTTCTACCATTAATCTGAAAGTGGTGAAATTTTCAGCCACAAATCTTTACATTTAATTAACATTCTCACACACTGGGATTTCTTGTAGGAAATTTAAACAATAAGCGGGACGCATTGAGAACAAAATACTCATGCGCTTGGTATGGCAACCCGAATTCAGGATGAGCAGTATCGGGCGTCAAATAACAACAAGAAGGAAAGCACATGGCAGAATTAACATATCTACCACCAATTATGGGCGCGGTCGGTCTGCTCTTCGCGCTGGTCATTTATATTCTTATCAAAAAACATCCGGTCACCAATGAGGCCATCGCCAAAATAGCTGATGCTATTCACTTAGGTGCCATGGTGTTTATGCATCGCGAATACAAAATGCTGTTCATCTTTGCCCTTGTGGTCATGATAGCGGTATATTTTTCCCTCGGCACCAACACCACGTTAGCTTTTGCAGTAGGTGCCGGGTGTTCTGCTTTGGCGGGTTACATTGGTATGTTTACCGCTACTAAAGCCAATGTCCGTACTACCCAGGCTGCGCATGACAGTGGTCCGGCACAGGCGTTATCCATCGCCTTTATGGGTGGTTCTATTATGGGACTCTGTGTTGCATCCATGGGCTTATTGGGCCTTGGCTTTTTATACCTGTATTTTGGCGGTGATCCCGAGTCCGCTCACGCTATACATGGCTTTGGTATGGGTGCTTCTATCGTTGCCCTGTTCTCCCGTGTCGGTGGCGGTATCTTCACCAAAAGTGCCGATGTGGGTGCTGATTTAGTAGGTAAGGTAGAAGCCGGTATTCCCGAAGATGATCCCCGAAACCCCGGTGTTATCGCTGACAACGTGGGTGACAACGTAGGCGATGTGGCCGGCATGGGTTCCGATATCTTTGAATCCTATTGCGGCTCTATGATTGCCACTATTGCCATCGCTTCCACCATGACAGCGGGCCTGCTAGGTAGTCGCGAATCCTTAATGTTTTTGCCGTTGGCGCTGGCATCCACCGGTTTAATCTGCTCCATTTTGGGCATTTTATTGGTTAAAGCCATGTCTGCCAGTAAACCTGATGTGGCCCTAAGAGCGGGCACCATGTCAGCCGCCCTGATATTTATCGCCGCCGCCTGGTTTGTGATTTCAGAGGCCGGTATCAGCAGCAATGTTTGGTGGTCTGTAATTACTGGCGCCGTTGGCGGCATTATTATCGGCCTGGTAACCGAGTATTACACCGCATCATCACCGGTACGCAAAATCGCTAAATCCGGAGAAACCGGCTCGGCTACAGTCATGATCACCGGCTTATCTGTAGGTATGCAATCTGTGGTGATTCCGGTACTGACCATCTGCGTCATCATTTATATCTCTACCACCTTGTCAGGTTTATACGGCGTAGGCATCGCGGCTGTGGGTATGTTAGCCACAGTCGGGATAACAATGGCCATTGATGCCTATGGGCCAGTAGCAGATAACGCCGGCGGCATTGCTGAAATGGGTGGTCTGGGAGAAGAAACCCGTAAAATCACCGATTCTCTGGACGAACTGGGTAACACCACTGCCGCCATTGGTAAGGGCTTTGCCATTGGCGCCGCAGCATTAGCCGCACTGGCCATTATCGCAGCCTTTGTAGAAACCCTGTCTCTTAAAGGCGAGTTTGTATTGCATTTAGGGGAACCAATGGTTCTTGTTGGTCTGTTTATCGGGGGAATTTTACCCTTCCTGATCGCCTCCATTACCATGACAGCAGTAGGTGATGCGGCTTTTGACATGATCCAGGAAATTCGCCGCCAGTTTAAAGAAATTCCCGGCCTGATGGAGGGTAAAGCCGAACCAGATACGGGTCGCTGTGTGGATATCGCCACCAAAGCTGCGCTACAAAAAATGATATTACCCGGTGTAATCGCTGTGGCAGTGCCACCACTTGTCGGTTTTGGGCTAGGCGCTCACGCCCTGGGCGGCATGTTAGGTGGCGCATTGTTGGGCTGTGTGTTACTGGCGCTGATGATGGCAAATGCGGGTGGTGCCTGGGATAATGCCAAAAAATACGTTGAAAAAGGTAACTATGGCGGCAAAGGTTCCGAAGTGCACGCAGCCACTGTGGTGGGTGATACCGTCGGTGATCCCTTTAAGGATACCTCCGGACCGTCCATGAACATACTGATCAACGTGATGGCCATTGTCAGTCTGGTAATCGCCCCGCTGTTGTAACAGTCAACGTCATTTCACATTCAAAAAACTGTACTTCGGTACAGTTTTTTTGTTTGCGTTTTGCTTTCAGGCTGGCTTGCTCTTGCGCTGGTCAGTGCAATGTCGTGGCTTTTCGGTATCCAGGACAGCGCCTTACTGATGGCAATTTGCGTGGCGGCGCACCTGGGATTCTGTGTGCTGAGCGATTTATATGCACCTCGCAAAAAAGCGGATAACATGAATCGAAAATGGGCGGGTAAACTCGCCCATTATCAGGTGCAACCAATCAATCGTTCTGTTCAATTCCCCGGCAATACCCGTACACTAACCACATGTTCTACCGCCTGTATGGCCGAAACGACGGCGTCACTGGGCGTATCTTCCACATCGATGATGTTATAGGCCAGCTCACCCCGGCTTTTGTTTACCATGTCGGCAACATTGACTTCATGGTCTGCCAGCACGCTTAATACATGGCCTAAAACCCCGGAAACATTGCTGTTCGCAAAGGTAATGCGTACCGTGCCTGGGTCCCGCTCCATCGCTATTGCCGGGAAATTAACCGAGTTTTTGATATTGCCGTTTTCCAGAAAATCAATCAGTTGATTGGCGGCCATAACGGCACAATTTTCTTCAGCTTCTTTGGTGCTGGCACCGATGTGCGGCATCGCCAGGACGTCATTGCGTCCCAGTAAACAAGGCTCGGGAAAGTCACAAATGTATTGCGATAAGCCCCGTTCACTATCCAGGCTGGCAACAATGGCATGCGCATCCACAATGGCGTCACGGGCAAAGTTGAGCAATACCGCACCGGGTTTAACGTATGACAGGGTATCAGCGTTGAGCATATGATGTGTGGCCGGAATGGCCGGTACGTGCAAACTGATGTAGTCAGACTTACTCAGCAGACTTTGCATGTTTTCCATGCGCTGCACCTGATTGGGTAAACGCCAGGCCGCTTCCACGGAAAGCGCGGGGTCGAATCCCAATACTTCCATACCCAGTGCCAGTGCGGTTTCCGCCACCATAGAGCCGATGGCACCTAAGCCAATAACCCCCAGTTTTTTACCGTAAAGTTCGTTTCCGGCGAAATTCTTTTTTTCCTGCTCCAGCAAGGCACTCATTTCCCCGGCATCATGAATGTGGGTCAGAGTTTGTACGTAGTTCATACCACCAGAAATCCCTCTGGAGCCCAACAGTAATGCACACATAACCAGCTCTTTTACGGCGTTGGCATTGGCTCCTGGCGTATTGAAGACAACAATACCCTGCTCGTTACATTGCTGTACCGGCACATTGTTTACTCCGGCCCCCGCGCGGGCGATAGCCTTAAGCGTGCCGGGCAGCGCTTCGTCATGCAATTTATGGGAGCGCAATAACATAGCATCAGGATGCGCAATATCACTGCCCACTTCGTATTTTTCTCTGGAAAACCGCTCCAGTCCATTGACCGAAATACGATTATACGTTCGGATTTTAAACATGGCATTGCCTCCTGATATCGATTATTGTACTTATGCGGTGACCTGCTCGTAAGCCCAGTCCAGCCAGGGCATCAACGCAACCAGATCGCTGCTTTCTACGGTGGCGCCGCACCAGATACGCAGACCAGCTGGCGCGTCGCGATAGGCACCAATATCAAAGGCGACCGCTTCCTGCTCCAACAATTTCACCATATTCTTTACCTGCTCTTCAGTCACAGATAATGTCAGACAAACACTGGTAGAACTCAACGTGGCCGGATCGTTGGCCAGGAAGGAAATCCACTCGCGGGCTTCCACAAAGTGTTTAACCACTTCAAGATTGGCATTACATCGGGCAATGGTTTGCGAAACCCCACCGATACGCTCTACCCAGTTCAGTGCATCCAGATAATCAGCCACACACAACATAGACGGGGTATTGATGGTGGCCCCTTTAAACACGCCTTCAATCAACTTGCCGGCTTTGGTTAAACGGAATATTTTTGGCAATGGCCAGGGTGGCGTATAAGATTCCAGCCGCTCTACCGCTCTGGGGCTCAGAATTAACATGCCATGCGCGCCTTCACCGCCCAGTACTTTCTGCCATGAGTAGGTCACCACATCCAGCTTTTGCCAGGGCATATCCATAGCAAAAACAGCGGAAGTGGCATCGCATATGGTTAATCCTTCACGATCGTCGGCGATCCAGTCGCCATCCGGTACGCGCACACCAGACGTGGTACCATTCCAGGTAAACACTACATCGCGGCTGAAGTCCACCTGGGTTAAATCGGGTAAATCACCGTAGTCGGCTTCGAAACGACGTACATCTTGCAACTTCAGTTGTTTGGTGACATCGGTAATCCAACCAGAACCAAATGATTCCCAGGCCAGAATATCCAGACCTCTGGCTCCTAACAAAGACCATAGCGCCATCTCTACCGCGCCGGTATCCGAAGCAGGTACCACGCCGACCCGGTAGCCCTCAGGCAAACCTAACAATTGCGCGGTTTGGGAACACGCTTTGCCCAGTGCGTTTTTGCCTATGTCGGCCCGGTGGGATCGGCCCAGGGTGCTGATATCCAATTGATTTACGTCATAACCAGGACGTTTTGAACAGGGACCAGAAGAAAAATTGGGGTTTTGCGGCTTTACGCTGGGTTTCATGAGTGTCCTCTTTAGACGAGCAAGATAATAGAGAAAATAGACACTGATGATATTGGAGTTAAATTCGCTATGACAAGTAAAAAGTTATGCCAATTGGCGATATTGCAGAAGCAGATGAAAGGAGGCACTGCTGCCTCCTGCACAATGTTGCTGTTGCGGGCTGAATTAGTCCTGTTTGTGATAGTCCAGGCAAGCTTCAACCTCGTTGGCTGAGCCCATAATCACCGGCACTCTCTCATGGATATCAGTCGGCATGATTTCCATGATGCGTTGCTCTCCGGTAGAGGCCATTCCGCCAGCCTGCTCCATCAGAAACGCCATCGGATTCGCTTCATACATCAGACGCAATTTGCCGGGCTTTGTGGGGTCACGGTGATCAAAGGGGTAAGCAAACAGGCCACCACGACACAATAAACGGTGAATATCCCCTACCATCGCGGCCACCCAACGCATATTGTAGTTTTTACCCCGTGGACCTGTATCTCCAGCCAGAAGATCAGCAATATAGGATTGCATTGCTGGTTCCCAATGACGCTGGTTAGACATATTAATAGCAAATTCAGAAGTGTCCTGCGGCACCTGCACGTTACCTTTGGTGAGCAGAAAGCCGCCGTGAGTTTTATCCAGCGTATAGATATGGGTGCCGCGTCCGGTTGTCAGGGTCAGCATTGTTGACGGACCATACAACACGTAACCCGCGGCTACCATCTGTGTGCCAGGTTGCAAAAACGCAGAAGGATCGTCAGCTTCCATCCACTGCGGTGCATGGAAAATTGAAAAGATAGTACCAATCAGGCTGTTAATGTCGGTATTAGAAGAACCATCCAGTGGATCAAAGCTCACCAGATATTTACCTTCCGGATGACAGGCAACCACCTCGTCTTCTTCTTCTGAAGAAATGGCTTTTACGTATCCTGATTCACTCAGAATGTCTTTCAGGATTTGATTGGAGATTACATCCAGCTTCTTTTGCCTTTCACCCTGAACGTTGTCACTCAATGTGGAGCCTAAAACGCCGGCTAAAGCGCCCTGGCTGACACGGAAAGAGATTTCCTTGCAACCGGCGAGTAACGTACGAAGTAACAGGATAAGTTCAAGGGGTGCGCCGTCTTCCTGGAGCTGCGAATTTAATCGTTTCATCTATTGGGATACCTATGCGTAGTGTGTCAGTGTGAAATGCTGCCGTTTTATATTGTTTTTATTATATGGCGCTCAATGATAAAACAATTTGCTCAATAACACATCCCGCAACGGCAATTGATGTCATCATTTGCAAAGATTTGCGTTTTACCCACAGCTGAGGCTCTGATAGTCTTTGCCGGTCTTTAGTCAATTTAGTCAGCAAAAAACTTCATGCACATTCACATTCTTGGTATTTGCGGCACCTTTATGGGAGGCATTGCCGCGCTTGCCAGCGCATTAGGCCACAAGGTAACCGGCTCGGATAAAAACGTTTATCCACCGATGAGTACGCAACTGGAAAAGCTCGGTATCGGGCTGACTACAGGCTATGATCCGGAGCAGTTAGACCCCTTGCCAGATATAGTGATTATCGGAAACGCCATGTCCCGTGGCAATCCTGCTGTGGAGGCGGTGTTAGCGCGAAAAATTCCCTACACCAGTGGGCCACAATGGCTGCTGGAAAACCTGTTAAAAGACAAGTGGGTGCTGGCGGTAGCCGGAACCCACGGTAAAACCAGCACCGCCAGTATGTTGGCCTGGGTGCTGGAATATGCCGGAATGCAACCGGGCTTTTTGATTGGCGGAGTACCTGAGAACTTTGCCATTTCCGCCCGGGCGGGAGATTCCGCGTTTTTCGTCATTGAAGCCGATGAATACGACACCGCGTTTTTTGATAAGCGCAGTAAATTTGTGCATTACCGCCCGAACACCCTTATTTTTAACAATCTGGAATTTGACCACGCTGATATCTTCGAGGATCTGGCGGCCATTCAAAAACAGTTTCATCATTTGATCCGCATGATCCCAGGCAATGGTCTGATCCTGAAACCCAGTCAGGTACCGGCAATCGAAACCACACTGGACATGGGATGCTGGACCGAACAACAAACCATAGGAGACGACTGGCAGGCGAATTTACTGTCAGCGGATGGCAGTAAATTTGAAGTGTTGTTCCGACAGGAGAAAGTCGCCACCGTGAATTGGTCTTTGATTGGCAATCACAATGTGCACAACGCCCTGATGACCATCGCCGCCGCCCGAAACGTAGGAGTGACGCCAGAAACCTCTGCAGAAGCATTGGCCAGCTTTAAAAATGTGAAACGCCGCATGGAATTAAAAGGCGAAGCCAGTGGCATTAAAGTTTACGATGATTTTGCACACCACCCCACAGCCATAGAAACCACGCTTGCCGGTTTGCGCGCGAACGTCGGCAAAGAACGAATTTTAGCGATTTTAGAGCCTCGCTCTAACACCATGAAAATGGGTATTCACAAAAGCGAATTAATCCAGTCTTTGCAGGGTGCCGATGAAATTTATCTGTTACAACCGGAGAATATCAGTTGGCAACTGACGGAATTTGCCGTTGAAAGCCACAAGCCAATCCACATTTTTGATGATCTGGCAGCGATGATCAGCCATATTAGTGAGAGCGCTGATGTTGGCGACCACCTGTTAGTGATGAGTAATGGCGGCTTTGGTGGTATTCACGACAAGCTATTAGCTAATTTGCAACATAAATAGGGTTACTATGGCGTTCCACAAACAAATCACACTGGCCATCACCGGTGCATCCGGTGCCCCCTACAGCCTGAAGCTGTTGCAATGCCTGGTTGAAGCAAATTTTCAGATTCACCTGTTAGTTTCGGGTGCCGCAAAAGTGGTGTTTGCCACTGAAGAAAAACTGACCCTGCCCGGCTCCCCGGATAAGCAAAGTGCTTTTTTTATTGAGTATTGCCAGGCCAAACCGGAACAGATCCGCTGTTATGGCAAAGAGGAATGGTTTTCTCCGGTAGCATCAGGTTCAGCGGCTCCGAAAACCATGATTATCTGCCCTTGCTCCACCAGCACCTTGTCCTCTGTAGCGACCGGTGCCAGTAACACTCTGATTGAACGCGCAGCAGATGTAGTTATCAAAGAAAAAGGACAACTTATACTGCTGGTCAGAGAAATGCCATTGTCCAGCATCCACCTGCAGAACATGCTGACTCTGAGTAACCTTGGCGTCACTATTATGCCCGCCGCGCCGGGCTTTTATCACGAACCCCGGAGCATAGATGATCTGGTGGATTTCGTGGTTGCCCGGATATTGGACCATGTAGCCATCGACAATTCGCTGATGCAGCGCTGGGGTTACAAACCACAAGCTTAACACTACTTTTGATTAGAACTCAGAGAACACTATGAAGAAATTAGCCCTTACTTTACTCGTCGCAGGTTGCGCCTTTATCCATTCGCAGGCAAATGCCTTTGGTGCCAACGGTCATCGCATAACCGGCGCCATAGCAGAGCATTATTTGACCCCCGAAGCGAAACAGCAGCTGAGCAACATAATGGGTGTTGAAACCCTGGCTCAGGCGTCAACCTGGCCAGATGATATGCGCTCTGATCCGGACGAATACTGGAAGAAAACAACGCCCCCCTGGCACTACGTGACCGTGCCAGACGGCAAAAGTTATGAAGAAGTGGGCGCACCAGAGGAAGGAGATGCTTATACCGCATTGTTAGCCTTCAAAAAAGATCTGCAAAACCCCAAAGCCAGCAAGGCCGAAAAACAGCGGGCCGTGCGTTTTATCGTGCATCTGATTGGTGACTTGCACCAGCCACTGCATGTGGGCAATGGCACAGACAAAGGCGGCAATGATCACAAGGTGGAATTTTACTGGGAATCCAGTAATTTGCACCGCGTCTGGGATTCCGGCCTGATCAATAAAGAAGAATTGTCTTACAGCGAGTTTGCCCAATGGTTACAGACGGCCATTACTGATGAAGAGTTACAAAACTGGCAGCACACAGATCCATTGGTGTGGATGGCAGAAAGCCAAAAAATCCGCATGGAAATATATCCTGAAGCCGATGCTAAATTATCCTGGGATTACAAATACGAGCATATGCCAACGATAAAAACACGCCTGAAACAGGCCGGTGTCAGAATGGCATTGTATTTCAACGAAATTTTTGCCAAATAGGACAAGCAAAAAACAGCGCATCTGCGGCAGGTTTAACTGCCGCTTTTGCATCTATGTGACGTTATTGTGCTGAATACAGCGCAATGCGATTACCTTCGCAGTCCAGCACAATAGCCCGTCGTCCAAACGGACCAATGTCATGCACTGCCTTTTCAATTTGGCCACCGAGTTCCTCAACAAGCGCGACAGCACTATCCAGTCTTCCTGCAACATTGAAGTATAACAATGCCCCATCCCGTGATGGCTGGTGCTCTGTACTCAGACAAAGACAGCCCGACACGTCATTCTCTGTATGAGAAAAAACCGCTACACCGGGAAACTCTTCCGTTATGTCGGTTTCCAGAAGAGTGGAATAGAAGGCCATTGCACGTTGCAGATCCAGTACCGGAAGATCAAACCAGGATATCGTACTCATTATTATTCACAACAGTAAACAGAACTAACGCTGATAATGCCCGAGAAAACCTCAGCGCTCAATTATCACCCACGACAAATACCCTTTACCCTACAGATGTGAAAAGCTATCCACCTGAAATAACAGCGATTTTGGCGATAAAGTGACCGGAGAGACGCAGCCTGACATTATCCCGTTTAGGCAGGTTGAGATATTCGCTCTTTTTCTTGTGCGATATTTCTTACATGCATGTCAGAAATATTGGTCAGTTTCCTGCCGCCGCATCTGACCAAAAACACCTATACCACTGTTTTATAAGTACTTTTCATTTTAAAATGTGGATTTATGTCACCAAATTGTCATGAAAGAAGCTATTGCGTTAAAAACAAAATCCAATTAATCCCTTATATTTATCCCCGTCACAAGGAAACATTGGGACAGGATTTAAAGCGTCAAGGGAGACCGCAGGGATGGATTCGCGGTTGTAAGGAGAAAGGAAAGGGAACGCAAACGGAGTTGTGTCGTATAGGATATTCAGGACCCGCAATTAATTTTGCGCCCCGACATGAAGTCAGGATAAAAGGACAAAGGGCAGTTTGGAACGGCTTTAGGAGAGGTCGCTGCAAGGAGCGCTGAGAGGGATATTCAAAATGTTGAAAAGCGTCAAAGTCATCTTTGACGCTTTTTTCATTTTTGCCCGTCGCTGTCACGACCTCAGGCCTCATTCGCCGTCAGATCCTTTAGCCGCGAGGCAAAGGTTTTTCTGAATTTAGCCAGTTTAGGGCTCACTACCATCTGACAATACTGATTCTGAGGGTTATCACCGGCATAGCCCTGATGATACTTTTCTGCCTCAAAATAATTCGCCACTTCGGTCACTTCGGTCACAATTTTTTCCGGCCACATTTTGTCTTCAGTCATTTGTGCAATTATGTTCAGCGCCTGTTGCCGCTGTTCATTGTCATGGAAAAAAATGCCTGAGCGGTACTGTGTGCCAATATCGTTGCCCTGGCGATTTAACTGGGTGGGATCATGCAGCGTAAAGAACACCTGAAGAATCTCTTCGAAACTGATGATATCCTCATCGTAAACCAGACGTACAACTTCAGCATGTCCGGTTTTGCCGGAACAAACCTGTTCGTAAGTCGGCATTTTCACATCGCCGTTGGAATAGCCAGATTTAGCCGAAATAATGCCTTGAAGTTGGTTGTAAGCACCTTCGATGCACCAAAAACAACCGCCAGCTAATGTTGCTTCTTTAAGTAATTTCACAGGTTAATCCGTTTGTTGATTTTAGCAGTATATAGTTACCTAAGTGCTTAACTTCAAGGATCTCGCGTACTTTCGCAATTAGCATTTAGTCGAATACCCTATATTTTTTTTATTTCTGATTGGGAGGCAGCGACATGACAGGGGAGTACCTGGTCGTATTTTATGATGGTCAATGTCCGTTATGTCTCAAAGAGATGCAGCATCTGAAAAGGCGTGACAAGCAGCAACGCATCAGGCTGGTAGATATCAATCAACCGGTTTTTGAACAGGAGTTCTCAGAAATCCCGCAACGTGCGGCAATGCAAAAGCTACACGCTTACTGGACCCGGCAGCAACAGACCACGCTGATCACCGGCTTGGATGTCACTTATCAGGCCTGGCGTTTGGTGGGTAAGGGCTGGATGATTTGGCCACTGCGCTGGCCCGGCGTGCGAATAGTGGCTGACAGGCTGTATCTCCTGTTTGCCAGGCATCGTTTTAGTCTGTCTAAGCTGTTGACCGGAAAAAGTCGTTGTCAGAATTGCTCACTGGAGTAAAAGTGTGATGCCGGATTCACAGAACAACAAACAGGTTTTAGTGATTGGCGGTTCTGGCGGTATCGGTCACGCCTGTGTGCAATACCTGGAACAACAGACAACTATTGCCACAGTCACCGTTATCTCGCGCAACTCGATTAACTCTACCTGTAGTAAAACCACAGGTATCCAGGTGCAGCAGCAGAACGAAGACAGTATCCGGCAAGTTTGCCAACAGTTCCCTGACAAAAACTTTGATTTGGTGATATGCACCCTTGGCCTGTTGCATGACTTTGAAACGGGATTATCACCCGAAAAAAAGCTGGAAGACATAAACGAGCAGGCAATGGTGCGCTATTTCCAGGTCAACTGCATTTTACCCGGATTATGGCTGAGCGAGCTGGTCAATAAGATGAATCCAAAGGACAGCCAGATGGTCTTTTTGAGTGCCAGAGTGGCCAGCATTGCCGACAATCGCCTGGGCGGATGGTATGGCTATCGTTCCTCTAAAGCAGCCCTCAACATGCTGCTAAAAACCGCTCAGGTGGAATATCAACGACGGGCCCCCGGATGTCAGCTGATTGCCTATCACCCGGGCACAGTAAATACTGCCCTGTCGAAACCGTTTCAACGCAATGTCAAACCGGATAAGCTCTTTTCACCAGAATTCACCGTGCAGTGTCTGTTTAAGGTGCTGGCAAACCTGCCTGACAAACCACCGCCTTTTTACCTTGACTGGCAAAATCAGGGAATTAGCTGGTGATGAGTCAACTCCCTGCGCAAACAGACTGTAAAGATTTTTTGCGCAATGATTAAATAAATTTGTCACATAAAAGAAGGACTTTTTGGTTGTGGACTGCTAGCATAGCCGCGTTAACATGCGGTTTACATACGATTCCCGCGTTTAAGCAAACAACAAGTAATAAAATTAGCCTTTACCCTTTGCGCAAGTGGGCAAACACCTGGTTTTTCATGGCAAAGCATCTCAGGCTCAAATACAACAATTAAAATAAAGTCTAAGGATTCATCAATTATGAATGCACCCCGCGAAGAGTTCGGCTCTCGAATTGGATTTATTTTGGCCGCGGCTGGTTCAGCCGTAGGTATCGGCAATATGGTGGGCTTTCCTGTAGCCGCCACCAAAAACGGCGGCGCAGCATTTCTGCTCATTTATGCCCTGTTTGTGTTCTTTATCTGTTTACCGGTTATGTTGGCGGAAATGGCCACAGGTCGACATACCCGCAAAGACCCGTTAGGCGCATACAAAAGCATTGCGCCCAATGAAACTCACTGGAAAGTAGCGGGCTGGTTATCCATCATCACACCGTTCATGATTGCCGTTTTCTACATGGTGATCACTGTCTGGATATTCGGTTATCTGTATTTCTCTGTCACCGGCGATCTGGAGCAACTGGCCGCCCCGGACTTTTACAGTAACTTTGTCAATGAAGGCCGAATTTTTCTGTTTATGGCGGTCGTAGCCGCTATTGTATTCTTAATTCTGCTGGGCGGCGTAAAGCAAGGTATTGAAAAAGCGGCCAAAATCCTGATGCCCACACTGTTTGTGATGCTGATTGGCATGGTGATTTTTGTCCTGACGCTGGACAATGCGTTCGCCGGTGTTGAATATTACCTGGTACCGGATTTTAGTAAGATCAACGCATCGGTGGTCAGTGCTGCACTGTCCCAGGCATTTTTCTCACTGTCGCTGGGTATGGGTATTCTGATCACTTACGGCTCTTACCTGGGCAAACGCGACGGTATTCCCGGCTCTGCGAAAATGGTGGCCCTGATGGATACCGGGGTGGCGTTTATCGCAGGTCTGATGATTTTGCCTGCCGTATTTTCTTTCAATCCGAATACTAACACCGCAGAGCTAAGCGACTCATCACTGAGTATGATTTTTGGCTTCTTACCGCAAATATTCCTTGAGTTGCAAAACACCATCGGTTACCTGGGCGCCAGCGTGGTAGCGTCGATATTCTTCCTGCTGGTATTTTTTGCAGCGATTACCTCACTGGTGTCTATTCTGGAAGTGCCTAATGCAGCCATTATGGATGAGCGCAACTTATCCCGTAAAACGTCGTTATCACTGCTGGCAGCAGCCATGGTGGCGTTTGCCGTGATTTCTGCGACATCCTTTGGCATGTTGGATTTCACCACCCACTTCGTCACCTATGCGGGCGCTGAAAAATCTTTCTTTGATGTGATTTACGACGTTTTTTACGACACCATCCTGCCACTCAACGGATTCCTGATCTGTATTTTTGTGGTGTATCGCTGGAAAGCCTCAAACCTGAATAAAACCCTGGAGGAAGGCGAGCCCGAGTTTAAGAACAGTTTGTTCCAAAAGTATGTGGACTTCTCCATCGGTACCTTTATTCCCTTCATCCTGCTGATGATATTTATCAATACCGTGGCCTTAAAGTACTTTGGTGCCGGACTGGTAGGCTAATACCACAACATTTCCCGGGCCGGTTTTTACCGGCCTTTTTATGGCACTTCTTCCTCTGCAATTTTCGGCAACATATCAAATGGACTTGGAAATTTCAGTGTCAGTTGCAGTTCTGCTATCGTCGCTTCTGCGTCCACTTTCTTGCCTACAGCCGGTTGCTCGCTGTCATCCAGAAACAATGGCGGAATTAACTCCAGCGCCTTAGCTGCATAGGTATAATAGGCGCGGCGAGAAGGATTATCCGTCGCACTTAAATGGAACACTTTCCCCCACTTTTGCAGACTGATAATTTTTTCAATGGCTTCAATGGCATCATCCCTGTGTACCAGGTTAACCATTTTATGGGCTGCAGTAATGTCTTTTTTACCTTCCAGGTAATAGACCGGATGCCGGTCTTCGCCAATTAATCCGGCAAGGCGCAGTATCGTCACCTGTTGCGGAAATAACTCCCGCAGGCAATTCTCGATGTGAACATGAGCGTGGGCGGAATCACTGATGGGTGCAGGTTCGGTTTGCTCGGTAAACACCTGGTTTGCTTCGCCGTATACCGATGTGGTGCTGACAAACAGTAGTTTTTTGTCCGTACTTTCCAGGCATTGGCGACACAAGTCCACCATCTTGCTTTGAAACTCCTCCCGTTTAAATCCGCGTCGTCCAGCGCCAATATTGATAACATACAGCTCACAATCCAGCAGTGTTTGCGGCAAAGGGCGCTCACCCAGTTGAAATTGGACACAGGATATCCCTTCAGCATTGAGTCGGGCGACATCTTCTTCGCTTTGCTTGGTCGTCACAACCGGCTGGTCTTTTTCAAGGAATGTCTTACACAACCTGTAGCCTAACCAACCAGCACCTATTACTGCAATTTTCATATTTTTTGAACCAATAGTTATTTTTTTGATCTGGCTCACTGCCATCAACTGGATTTTAGGGCATAATTAGCCAAGGTGAAAAATAATTAAGGGCTTTAAGTTATGGGTGAATGGGTCACTGCACTGGTATTTGGACTATTTTTAGTAGCATTTACATTGGGTACGAGCAGTCTAATCATGGCATTTTTGCCAGCCAAACAGGAAGAAGTAGTGCGTTCTCAGGTGGAATACGGCTTTTTCGGCGTTGCCGGTTTGGTACTGAGCCTGGTCTTTGTTTACGCCTTAATGTAAAGCAAATGGTTCGCACAGAAAAACCGGGTAATGGCCACATTAGCCCGGTTTAATTAGATGGTCCGCCTCACCTCTAAGCTAGTCTTAGAGTTAGGCAATCAAAGAGGCGAACCATCATGTCTACTA